>PYGV01000090.1 GCA_003022385.1 filamentous cyanobacterium CCP3
GAAAGGGGGTGGGCTGGGGGCGAGAGCAAAACGGTAGCTTTCAATACAAAATATTGCTTTTTGGCTGAGCCGATTCGACCTGGCGGAACCTTAATAACAGCGGTGAAATTCGCTGCTCCACCTATCCCTTCATCCCTGGTGTTCGTCTATGGCCACCTCTATTTTGTCCGATGCCAACCGTCGTCTAGAGCGAGCGCTCAAGTACGTTTCGATTTCTGATGATGCGTCTGAGCGGTTGCGCTATCCCAAGGCCAGCCTCACCGTGTCGATTCCGGTGCGGATGGATGACGGTACTTTGAAGGTGTTTCAGGGTTACCGGGTGCGCTACGACGATACCCGTGGCCCCACCAAGGGGGGCATTCGCTTTCACCCCGATGTCAACCTCGACGAGGTGCAGTCGCTGGCGTTTTGGATGACCTTTAAGTGCGCGGCGCTGAATTTGCCCCTAGGTGGCGCTAAAGGGGGCGTAACGGTTAACCCCAAAGAGCTTTCAAAGTTTGAGTTAGAGCGGCTGAGCCGGGGCTATATCGATGCGATCGCCAACTTTATCGGCCCCGATGTCGATGTACCCGCCCCCGATGTCTACACCAACCCCATGATCATGGGCTGGATGATGGACCAGTACAGCATCATTTGCCGCAAGCTCAGCCCGGCGGTAATCACTGGCAAGCCGCTCAGCATGGGCGGCAGCCAGGGCCGCGACACCGCCACGGGTACCGGCGCGTTTTACGTGCTGCAGGCGATGATGACTCGATTTGGCAAGTCGCCCCAGACGACCACCGTAGCGGTGCAGGGGTTTGGCAATGCGGGCAGCGTAATTGCTCGGCTGCTGTTTGATGCTGGCTATAAAGTTGTGGCGGTGAGCGACTCCCAGGGTGGGGTCTACGCGCCCGGTGGGCTGGATATTCCCAGCATTCAGCAGTTTAAGGCCTCAACTCGCAGCCTCAAGGCGGTGTACTGCGAGGGTACGGTCTGCAACATTGTGCAGGACCACGCCGTGATCACCAACGAAGAACTGCTGGCCTTAGACGTCGATATTTTGATTCCGGCGGCGCTAGAGAATCAAATCACGGCAGAGAATGCCGATGCGGTCAAGGCCCGCTACATCTTTGAGGTCGCCAATGGCCCCATCACCTCCGAGGCCGATCGCATTCTCGAAGCCAAAAACATCTATGTCTTCCCTGACATTTTGGTGAATGCGGGCGGGGTGACGGTGAGCTACTTTGAGTGGGTGCAAAATCGCAGCGGCCTCTACTGGTCGATCGAAGATGTCAACGCCCGGCTCAAATCTATGATGGTGACCGAAGGCGAGCAAATCTGGAAAATATCCCAAGACCTGGCGATTTCACCCCGTACCGCAGCCTACGTGCACGCCCTGGAGCGCCTGGGTGATG
Organism: filamentous cyanobacterium CCP3; assembly: GCA_003022385.1. Classification (GTDB taxonomy): domain Bacteria; phylum Cyanobacteriota; class Cyanobacteriia; order Phormidesmidales; family Phormidesmidaceae; genus Nodosilinea. The sequence continues at coordinate 1,395 of PYGV01000090.1, forward strand.
CTCTCAATGCCAAGGGCACCCGCGACTACTACGTCAGCGGCATCTAGGGGATTTTGGATTTTGGATTTTGGATTGGCAATTATGGAGGGGTAGTAACCTCTAGCTCAGGAATCTTTCCCCATTACAGGAAACCCAATCCAAAATCCAAAATCGGCTTAGGCTGCTACGGCAACCTTTTGGTCCGACCAGCGCTCGACGGCGGCGGCAACACGCTGGCCAAACAGCTCAGCGGTGAGGCGATCGCCCGATTCGATCGCCGCCGGGCTGCCGTCCATGGTCATTGTGCTCTGGCCCATAATGCCTAAGAACGACCCCAGGCGGTTAATGCCGTCGGTTTTGCCCTGGTACTGGCTGGGCATGTCGGTGGCCCCAACCCACACCATGCCGTGCTGGGCCGCATGGGTCGCCAGGTAGAGCAGGGTGCCCTGCTTGTCGCCGCTGGGCGAGCTGGAGTGGGTAAAGCCAGCGGCAATTTTGTCTTTCCACTGCTGGGTAAACCAGGCGGAGCTGGCGGCATCGATAAAGGCTTTGAACTGGGCCGCCACCCCGCCCATGTAGGTGGGCGAGCCAAACACAATCGCGTCGGCCTCGCTCAAGCGAGCCATGATTGCGTCGTCCTGCCAGCGGCCCTGGTGAATCTGCTCACCCGTAATTCTCAGCAGCTCTGGGCTGTGGCCTGCACTGCGCACCCCCGATGCGATCGCCTCCGCCATCAAATGGGTGTGCCCACCGCCTGAGAAGTAAACCATTGCAATAGTTGCCATCAGAAATTACCTGTCACGCTACCCCTGGATACTAAAAGTAACTACTTTTGAAAGTAAAGTAGGTACCCTGAAGTAACCACAGGGTTTGCTAAATCAGGTATTCTGCTATACACGGCGGGTTGAAGACACCCTTGAACCCGGCACCCTACACCTCGTTACCTACCGCCATGTCTAGCCGCACTAGCGATCGCAACCCCTGCCCCGTCAGCCAGCTCATGTCCATGCTGTCTGGGCCCTGGACGATGTACATTCTCTGGATATTGTCTACCGCTGGCCCTACCCGGTTTGGGGTGCTGCGGCGGCAGGTGGAGGGCATTTCGACCAAAATGCTGACCGAGCGCCTGCGCATGCTGGAGCAGGAGGGCATCGTCGATCGCCACTACGAACCCACCGTGCCACCCCAGGTCACCTACAGCCTGACCGAGCGAGCCGGCGAACTGGTCGCCATTCTCGATCAGCTCAACGATCTGGCCCAGCGCTGGTATGGCCCGGAAACGAATTGTGGAATGGCTGCGGCAGATATCCCAGGGATACAGTCAGGCAGCCCAGCCCAGGTTTCAGAGGAATTGACAGTGTTGCTTCAGCGCCACGTTTAGCAGGCTTTTGTACTCGCGATCGCCAATTACATAGGCCCCAAACCGTTCCAGATGGGGGTTCATCATCTGGGCATCGAACAGGGCAAAGTGGCGCTGGCGCAGGTGCTCCACCAGCTTCACCATCGCCACCTTAGAGCCTTCAGAAATGCGAAAAAACATCGACTCGCCAATAAACGCGCCGCCGATCACCAGACCCAAAATGCCTCCCGCCAGCTCGTCCCCCTGCCAGGTTTCAAAGCTGTAGGCCCATCCCGCCCGGTACAGCTCAGTGTAAACCTGCCTGAGTTCAGTCGAGATCCAGGTGGTGTCGCGATCGGCGCAGCCGCTGACCACGTCATCAAAGGCCTGGTTGATCGCCACCCGAAAGCGGTTTTGGTTGAGCGATCGCCGCAGCGACCTGGGGTAGCGAAAGCGATCGTCGAGCGGAATCAGGGTGCGCTGGCGGCTCGAATACCAGCCCAAATCATCGCCCTCATCGTCGGCCATCAAAAAATACCCCTGGGAGTAACCGCGAATAATGGCGTCTAGGTCGTACTTGAGAAAGGTCACAGTAGTTTCAAGGGATGGGGGCTCAGGGAATGAATTTTCAACGGGTAGAGTCTCAACAGACGGGTGAGTACAGACCGGTGAGTGATGATTCTTTACGCTCTGCCGCCTTCGTCCCAAGGCCAGAAACTAAGACGGTAGTATTGAGTGTACAGAAGGTTTTCTCAGGCTGCTTCACCCCCGCACCGATGACTGACCCCCTCGATCCAATTATGCTGCCGCCCCCGGAGGATGCTCAACAGGAGGGGCAGTGGCTCAAGTCGGCACTGCTGACCTGGCTAAATGCCGAATATTTGCCGGAGCCCGCCAATCGCGCGATCGCCGAGCGAGCCGCCCAGGTCTTTGTGCGCCAGCGCATGGAGGGCGAAAACGACGTGGGCTCCCTTGTCATGGCGATTCTAACCGAGCTGCAAGCCTTTGACTTCTCCGAAAGCTTCTACGGCGAGTTTGCTGTCGCCAATGCCGTCGGCGACCTGCTGTTCGACAGCCTGGGCATCGATCGCTGCTGCGGGCGCTCTACTACCCTTGAACCCAACCGCGTAGGCAGGCTCCCGGATGGCGACAATACCGAAGGCGACCTCAACTAACCTGTAACCATACGCCCTTATCTGAGGCCTTATGACTGCTCTAACCCTGACCCTCGACCCGGTGGTGCGGCTCACCCGTGAGCAGTTCTATGAGCTGTGCAAGGTTAACCACGACATTCGCCTGGAGCGCAGCAGTACAGGAGATTTGATCCTTATGCCACCTACGGGTTGGGAATCCGGCCGTCAAAATTCTAAGCTCAATTTGCGAGTGGGTACCTGGGCTGAACAGGATGGTACGGGTGTTGTGTTTGACTCCTCCACCGGGTTCTCGCTGCCCAACGGGGCCGATCGCTCGCCCGACGTGGCCTGGGTCGAAAAATCGCGCATTGAGGCCATCAGCCCCGACCCAGCTAAGTTTTTACCCCTGGCCCCCGATTTTGTGATTGAGCTGCGGTCGGCAACGGACAAGCTGGCCACGCTGCAGCACAAAATGGCCGAGTATCGCGATTGCGGCGTGCGGCTGGGGTGGCTGATTGACCTCCAAGAAAAGCGAGTAGAAATTTACCGCCGAGGACGACCGACTGAGTACCTCAGCCAGCCAGAACAACTCTCAGGCGAAGACGTGCTGTCGGGTTTTGTGCTCACCCTAGCGACGATTTGGGAGTAACCAGTTTTGAGCACTCAAGTCAAAAAGGCCTGAGCAACGCCCAAGCCTTTCAGAGAGAAAGCTGTAGAGCTGAGGGCAAAACCCTTGAATCAGCTCAAACATCCAAAACCTACCAGCTCGACTTCACCACGCCGGGCAGCAAGCCCTGGTGAGCCATCTCGCGCAGCTTGTTGCGGCAGAGGCCGAAATCGCGGTAGTAGCCCCGGGGGCGACCCGTCATCCAGCAGCGATTGTGCAGGCGAGTTGGCGCGCTGTTGCGGGGCAGCTGCTGAATCTTGCGGTGAATAGCCACCTTCTCCTGCTGGTTAGTGGCATTGCTAAACTCTTCCAGCAGCGCCTCGCGCTTCTGGGCATACTTTGCCACCATCTTTTCCCGCTTGCGCTCCCGCGCAATCATGCTTTTCTTAGCCATTTGGTTTCTCTAGCCGTAAGACCTTTTTATCACAGACACAGTCTACTACTATACGCGACGTAAGCCAGGAGAGTAAACCCCACCTGACGGTTTTTCCTGGCCCCCCTCGCCGCTGGCTGAGCGGAGTCGAAGCCAGCGGCAAGGAACAACGCCAAAGCGGTTGTAAAACGTCTGCCGCTGCCGGTTCGGTTTTCTGCCCTCGGAATGGTCTCGCCACCTCACTAGAGTAGAGTCAGGAAATTTTTTATTGCCAAAAGAATTTTTGGGAGGTACCCTCATGGCCAGCTTAATCCCATGGATTTTCTTTGCCTGGGCGATCGGCATTATTGTGATGCAGTTTATTAGCTAATGCTCTTTTTCTCAAAGGCAGCCCTATGCCCGCTTTAGCTTCAGTGGTGACGGTTCCCAGCGATCGCTTTCAGTACGAGCCACCCGCTGTCGCCCAAACAGCCCGCCGCATTCTGGTCAAGCCCAATCTCGGCTACCCCGTGGGGCCACCGGCCACTGTCAGCCTGGCGGTGTTGGGCGAGGTGATTGGGGGCCTGCAGGCCTACAGCCCCAATGTGGAGATCTTTATTGTCGAAGGCGTTTGCTCTAAGGTCGCTTTCGAGACCATCATGGCCAAGCTGGGTGTGTATCAGCTGCTAGGCGATCGCGTTCACCTGCGCAATGCCGACGAGCTAGAGCTAGCCGAGTACCCCAACCGCTCCCCTAGCCCGGTGCGGTTCAAAACCATGTGGGCGCCCAGGCTGCTGCAAGAGGTGGATTGCTGCCTGTCGGTGAGTGCCTTCAAACGCACTCAGCTCAAAGGATCACCGCTGATCTCGGCCTCGCTTAAAAACCTCTACGGCCTGTTTCCCCGGGCTAAATATAAAGCCCGCAGCGCTAGCTCTCGGGGGCAGCTCCACCGACCCTCGGTGCCGCTGGTCTTGCAGGATGTGTACCACACTCTCGGCCCGTATTTCGCGGGCGGCGTGGTGGACTGCACCCAAAAATTTGTCAGCCGCGACTGGCAGCCCGATCGCGGCGCTGGCGTCCCCATTGGTCAGGTAATCTATGGCGACGACCTGCTCGCCGTCGATCGCTCCGCCTGCCAGTTGGGGCAAGAGGCGATCCCTGACTACATCACCGCTCTGGAGCGTCCTGGAGCACAGACCTAGCGAGCGAAGATAAAGGTAGGAGCCACATCGGTCGGCACATAGCCAGCGGCACTGCACTGCAGCAGCGAATTGACCACCGCCAGTTCGGCGGCAGTAGCCACGCCCACCACGCAGTCAGAAAAGCGCAGGGGCAGCACGCTGCGGCGACAGCCGTTGAGCACAGCGGTAGAGCTGGCGACCTCTAGGCTCTGGTGAATGTCACTGACGCAGGTGGCTAGCTCTTTGGGGCGGCGATCGCTCTGGCAAGCCACCAAAGCCTGCTCGACGTTGATATCGCCAATGCCAGTGACATCAAGGGTGCAGCTAGAGAGATCGGCGGGGTTGAGGGCTTTACCGCAGGCCGCCGCCGCGGCGGCGCCGTCTAGACCTGCCTCGATTAGAGAGTTAGCGCAGGCCTCATAGTCGTTGGCAACAGCCGAAGGGGCTGAGAGCAGCACCATGGGCGTAGCCAGCCCCGCAACTAGGGCAAACGGTATTGCAAGGCACTGGCGACGGGTAGCAGAAGCTAGAAAATGAACCATAACAGAACGTTAAAGGTTATATCGGTTGGTTAACGGGCGTAATTAGTGGTTACACTCTGTTGATCAATTGATTACAGAGGATTAGCTCTCTCAATTTAGCCTAGGCAGCGTTGGCTAAAACCAATAGCCGCCCTCCTCAATGTTTCTGGTCGTTGAATCTTCTACAGTGAAGAGTAGCAGGAAAAACTCAATTTCGTGACACAGAGGTTAAGGCAGTATGCACCTGAGTGACATAACTCACCCCAATCAACTCCACGGTTTGTCCCTTCGTCAGCTCGAAGACGTCGCCCGCCAAATTCGCGAAAAGCATTTAGAAACCGTGGCCGCCAGCGGGGGGCATCTGGGTCCTGGGCTGGGCGTCGTGGAACTGACCCTGGCGCTGTATCAAACCCTTGACCTCGATCGCGACAAAGTCACCTGGGATGTGGGCCACCAGGCCTACCCCCACAAGCTGATCACTGGTCGCTACCACGACTTCCACACCCTGCGCCAAAAAGACGGCGTGGCGGGCTACCTCAAGCGCAGCGAGAGCAAATTTGACCACTTTGGCGCCGGCCACGCCTCCACCAGCATTTCGGCGGCCCTGGGCATGGCCCTGGCCCGCGACCTGAGCGGCGACAACTATAAGGTGGCGGCCATCATCGGCGACGGGGCGCTGACCGGTGGCATGGCGCTGGAAGCGATCAACCACGCCGGGCACCTGCCCAATACCAACCTGCTGGTGGTGCTCAACGACAACGAAATGTCGATTTCGCCCAACGTGGGGGCGATTCCCCGCTACCTGAACAAAATGCGCCTCAGCCCCCCGGTGCAGTTTCTCACCGACAACCTCGAAGAGCAGTTCAAGCACCTGCCCTTTTTGGGCGAGTCGCTGTCGCCTGAGCTCGACCGGGTCAAAGAGGGCATGAAGCGGCTGGCGGTGCCCAAGGTGGGAGCCGTGTTTGAAGAACTGGGCTTTACCTACATGGGCCCAGTGGATGGCCACAACCTGCAGGAGCTAATCGCCACCTTCAAAGAGGCCCACAAGCACACTGGGCCGGTGCTGGTGCACGTGGCGACGACTAAGGGCAAGGGCTATGCGATCGCCGAAAAAGATCAGGTGGGCTACCACGCCCAGTCGCCCTTCAACCTCTCCACCGGCAAGAGCCTGCCCTCCACCAAGCCCAAGCCTCCCAGCTACTCCAAGGTGTTTGCCGAAACCCTGATCAAGCTGGCTGAAGACAACCCCAAGATCGTCGGCATCACCGCCGCCATGGCCACCGGCACCGGGCTCGACAAACTGCAGCAGGCCCTGCCCAAGCAGTACATCGATGTCGGCATCGCCGAACAGCACGCGGTGACGCTGGCGGCGGGTCTGGCCTGCGAGGGCATGCGCCCGGTGGCGGCGATCTACTCCACGTTCTTGCAGCGCGGCTTTGACCAGATCGTCCACGATGTCTGTATTCAAAAGCTGCCGGTGTTCTTCTGCCTCGATCGGGCGGGCATTGTCGGGGCCGATGGGCCCACCCACCAGGGCCTCTACGACATCGCCTACCTGCGCTGCATTCCAAACATCGTGCTGATGGCCCCCAAAGACGAGGCCGAGATGCAGCGGATGATCGTGACCGGGATTGACTACACCAAGGGCGCGATCGCCATGCGCTACCCCCGGGGCAGCGGCTACGGTGCCCCCCTGATGGAAGAGGGCTGGGAACCCCTACCCATTGGCGAAGCCGAAGTGCTGCGCCAGGGCGACGACGTGCTGCTGCTGGGCTACGGCTCGATGGTCTACCCGGCCATGCAGACCGCTGAAATCCTCAGCGAGCACGGCATTGAGGCCACGGTGGTCAACGCCCGCTTTGCCAAACCCCTGGATGAAGCGCTGATTTTGCCCCTAGCCAGGCAGATCGGTAAGGTGGTGACTCTGGAAGAGGGCTGCCTGATGGGTGGCTTTGGCTCGGCGGTGGCCGAGTCGATTTTGGATGCCCAGATCCCCGCCCAGGTGCTGCGGATTGGCGTGCCCGATGTGCTGGTGGATCACGCCTCCCCCGATCAGTCGAAGGCGACCCTGGGGCTGACCCCGCCCCAGATGGCTGAGCGCATTTTGGCCACCTACCAGGTGGAAAAGCCCGCTCTGGTGCGGTAAACCCTGCGGGTGGCAGGGGAATCGTTTCCCCTGCCACCCGAGACACTTTTTCAGCCCAAAGTTAGCCCCTCAAAGGGCGCAAGCGTAGGGTGGGCATTGCCCACCACCCAACCAATGCTCTCAAAGGCAAGATCCTTAGATGGGCGATCGCATTGCTACCATCGCTCATCACAAAAGAATATGGTCTTCTCCTGAGCCGCGCTCGACGCTGCCCAACCGCACAACCGACCAAAAAGGTAACGGTAGAATAGGGACTCATGCCGAGAGGGTTAGGTATGGTTGTGATGCCAACGCTGACGCCAGAACTGCTGGAGCAGATGACGGCGGCTATTGTTGAGGCCGTCGCGCCGGAGCAGATTGTGCTGTTTGGCTCTAGGGCGAAGGGGTTGGATCGGCCAGACTCAGATATTGATCTTTTGATTGTGGAAGCTGAGCCTTTTGGGCTAAACCGTAGCCGTCGCAAAGAGGCCACCAAGGTTTGGAAGGTATTAGGCCCGTTTGGTATACCAGCAGATGTGTTGATGTTTAGCACTGAGGAGGTCGCTAAATGGCAGCATAGCCGCAATCACGTGATTCCTCGGGCGATCGCAGAGGGTAGGGTGCTCTATGAGCGGTCTTGAAGAGGCTGCTACCCTCTTGCAGGCAGCACACCGCGATCTTCAAGCCTTTGCTGAGTTCACGCTGGTTTGCGGTGCAGTTTCTCTGTGGGTTTATGGATACGCTGGATGAGCCGCCCGATCGTGAGGGGGCGATCGCGCTCGTCAGCCGTTTGTATGCTGCTGCGGTTGACCAGGTGAGTCTGGCGGGGGAATTGGGCGATCGCCCCTGCTAGGATGAATCAATCAGTCAGCTTGGTCTGAGTATGGCAACCTATCCTGTCAATCTGCCGCTTCAGCTTCAGCAAGAATCCTTGCAATGGGCTACTAAGCAAGGCATTGCCTTAGATGACTTTATTTCGTGGGCAGTGGCCAAAGAGATTGCTAAGCTAAAACATTGTTTCATCGGTCGCAACCTTACCAAGGCTGCCTGCAGCTAGCAGTCAATAGGTGTCGATGGTTGCAGGTATCGGCACTCGGGTGCAGACGAACTGGGAACTCGGTAGGCAGTGGACAAAAAATAGAAAAGTTTGTTTTCATTACTACAGGAATAAAGACTGTGACAAAGTGCTTTTTATCACATAGTAGTTATGACAAAAAAAGATATGTTGAAATCGTAGCCAGAAAACTGAGAAAAGATAAATATATTTATGATGAATTCACCTTTGAAGCTGGCATGTCGCCCCTCGAAGAGATCCTCGGCGGTCTAGAAAAGTCAAGTGTTTTCGTTGTGTTTCTATCTGATGCCGCCTTGAATTCAGAATGGGTAAAACTCGAAATAACAAATGCAAAAAGAATTAGCCTAGGGGGGAATATACAGAGAATTTTCCCAATTCTAATTGATGAAAATATCACCCATGAAGACACAAGAATTCCTGGCTGGATGAGAGAAGGGTATGTTTTAAAGTATATTTCCAGGCCAACGATTGCAGCCAGAAGAATTGAGGAAAGGCTTCGGGAAATAGGCTGGAAGTTTCATCCAAAGCTAGAGGCAAGAAAGAATATTTTTGTTGGGAGAAACGATTTAATTGAAACTTTTGAAGAGCGAATTGATGATTTTGACAAACCCGCACCTACTTGCATTATTGCCTCTGGGATTAATGAGATTGGACGTCGAAGCCTATTACAAGAATGTTGCCGTAAATCCAACTTAGTCAATGAGTTGTATACCTTTCCTTGCATTACCCTAAACAGGGAAGAAGGGATAGATGATTTTATTTTGAAGCTTTATGATTTGGGATTTTCTAAGGAGAAGAATTTTTCAGGTTCTCTCACCAAAAAACTGAAAGACAAAGTAGAAGATTTGCTAGAGATATCTAAGGAGATCCAAAAATCAAAAGAACTTGTCATGATTGTTGATGAAGGATGCTTGGTTCAGTCTGATGGTGAAATATCTGATTGGTTTGTTGCTGTGCTCGATTCATTAAAGAGCAACGAATCACTAACCTTTTTGGTTGCGGCCAGATACAGAGTGAAAAGTCGTTTTCTACATAGAAATCAATATGTTTACGCCATAAATGTGCCAGAGCTCAGCAAAAGAGAAAGAAGTGGACTACTTAAAAGGTATTCAGAATTAGAAGGTCTAAGTCTCGACAGAGAAAATTTGTCTTATTTCTCAAGTATATTAAATGGCTTCCCTGGACAGGTTTTATATGCCGTTATTTTGATTAAAAGCGATGGTGTCGAGAAAGCAAGGCGGAATGCAAACTATATTTCCGATTTTGGCACTTTAAAGTCCCAAAAAATCCTAGAAATATATGAAAATGATACTTCTAAAATGGAGATTTTGTATCTCCTATCAGAATTTGATTTTATCAGCTTCAAATTTGCCTTAGAAATTGTAGGCAACGAAGATTTCTTTAATGATTTTATAGATGAACTGCTCACTGCCTCAATCTGTGAACTGCTAGGTTCCAATGGAGAATATTTGAGAGTCAACGACACGTTAAGGGATCAAATAAAGCGAAATAGATACAAGCTACCTGAAAAGTATAGAAAAAAACTAAAGATTCATGTAGATGAATTCTTAAAAACTTTCCATGATGAAGATAAAGATGTATCAGATTATTTGTTTTCTCTTAAAAGCGCACTTCTTGAAGGGAAGGAGTTAGATCCTGGTTATTTAATTCCTTCACACTTCCTAAAGACCATCAAAGAGTTGTATGACCGCAGGCAAAACTACCAAGATGTGATTAGACTATCTGATAGACTGCTCGAGAATGAGTATTCACTTGATGATGGTGTTAAAAGCAGTGTAAGATACTATCTTTGCTTGTCTTTAGCAAGAAAACGAAATAAGAATAGGTTTCTTGAAGAGGTTCATAAGATTAGCGGTCCAGAACACAACTTTCTGTTTGGTTTTTACTACAGGCTTCAAGGATTGCCACTTGAAGCGAAAGAACGGCTTTCAATTGCCGCAAGAAATCCTAGAACGGAAACAAGGGCCAAAAGAGAACTAGTTCAAGTCTTGCTTGATCTGGAGGAGTATGAAGAGGCTATCAGTCTCGCAAAGCAAAACTATGATAGGTATCCAACCAACCCGTATCATATTCAGGCTTATTTTAACTGTTTACTGAACAGTGACCCTTCTCTTGAGCCAGAGCTTTTCGTGGAACTGGTGGAAAGACTAAAATGTGTCGATTTGCTGAAAGCACAGGAGATCTATATAGATATTAAAGCTCAGTATTTAGCATTGATCGAAAACAACTTGCAATCTGCCTTAGCTATTTTGGATGAAGGGATTTCCAAATTTTCTGATTCTAGCTATCTGAAAATAACACGTTTTGAAGTTTCATTTCGCCATAACGACAGTTCTGAAATGTTAACTTCGTTGAGGCACATGGAGGATTTAATTGACGAAACCTCGTTTTTTTACAAGCAGCTTATTAGAGCGAAATGTATCGTTAAAGCGCAAAATGGGGAGAAAGAGAGTGCTTTGCTACTCATTCATAAAGAATTAAAGGGTTACCCAGAAAAATATCGAAATACTCTAGTTCGCTTGATAGAAGGGATTTGATTGAGCATATAGAAAATTAGGCTGAGCATTACCCATCACCAGCTCTTTCTTTGACGCATCCGATTCCTGTAGTAAACAAAAGCTTACCACTTTTAAGAATATAGTGAGTCGGGTGGGCAGTGCTCACCAGTCAATTCAATACAATGAAAAATTGTACAGTGTCGTGATCTGTAAGCAGAGCTAACCGATCCTCTTAGACTGCAAAATCCATAAACGCTTGGCGTAAGAGGAAATATTAGAGAATCTTCCATTGCCTAAACCCTACTACAACAAATCTCAACGGCCTATGCCAAAGGCCACCTCAATTTAAACCCTGGCAATACGGTTTCTCCCGACAATTGGGCAGGAAATGGCACCTTTCCCATCGCCAATTTAGGACGATAAATTTCAACAGTTTGCGCTTGGGGGTTAATTAACCAGCCCAAACGCAGTCCACTGGCCAGGTATTCCTGCATTTTGTCTTGCAGCGGTGGCAGGGCATCGGTTTTAGATCGCAGCTCAATCACAAAATCAGGACAAATCGGCGGAAAGCCAGCCCGTTCCTCAGGCGTCAACGCTTGCCATTGCGACAGCTCAACCCAGGCCGCATCGGGAGAGCGATCTCCACCCCCCGGCAGCTTAAACATCGTCGATGAACTAAACACCTTACCCAGCTTCGTTTGCCGATTCCACAGCGTCAAATCGGTAATCAAATCGGCCTCGCGCTCGCCGCTTTCTCCACCTACAGGCGACATAATCACCAACGCCCCCGACGCTGAACGCTCCAACGGTGTCATTGGGTTTGCTTCACACAGCCGATAAAACTGGTCGTCGGTTAGGTTCACCCGATCCAGGCTTAAAACCATTGGCAATTCAGACATGGCCTTAGCCCCACTGAAACTACACCATAACAGTCAGCAACGGTAGCATTTAACCCTACAGCTCTTTAACTTCTTCGCCTAAATAGCGCTCTACAAAAGCCTTAGCCGCCAAAGGGTGCAGCGTTTTCAACGCTCTGACTATGTCTACAATCGTTTCGCCTGACGGGTCGCTCTTTTCATTCGCCCATCGGTAGACGCTGTTGCGTTCAATATCGAGAGCCGCCGCGAGGCTATATTGGCTCACCTCATATTCCTCAAGCACCTGCCTGAGCACAAATCCTGCTTTTCCCATGCCTTCATGGTGTCAGACCGGCATGGGCGCGTAAACAACAGATCAGTTGACGACAACTAACTTGTTGACTATGATGCCAGTCATCGTTTCTGTTGACATGCTGTGCAAAACCATTCTTCCCTCTCTGGGGACGCTTCCCGACCGCCCGCCCCAGGGCAAGACTCCCCGTCCACCACCCGCTACAGCGCCCGCATCATCAGCCCCGACTCGGCCACAGGCGCAGACCAGGCCGAACCCGGCCAAATCCACCTCGAACTCATCCTCAAGCTCCACAGCTACCCCAACCCAGACCGCGAGCCCGTCAAAATACTCGTCATCGGCAGCAAGCGCTCCGTTAGCTCTATCGTCGTCGCCCTGCACCAGCTCGGCTTTGCCGAAATCTTCGAGTGGACCGACTTTCTCAGCGCCCTTAACGCCGATAGGCCGCTCCAGTTCGCCCCTGGCGAGGTGATGAAGGCGTTGGTAAAGTTTCTGCCCCGCGAAGAGTAGAGCTGGCCAATCCTATGGGGCTGGATCGCAGCGAATCTCAACCATGAAGCCGTCGGGGTCGTAAAAATACACGCCGCGCCCGGTGGGGCGGCTGACGGGGCCGTGGGCAATGTCAATCTGGTTCGCCTCCAGCACCGCCAGAGCCCCATCAAACTCCGCCGGGTCAATGTCAAAGGCCAGGTGGTACGCGCGGGTAAACAGATCCAGAATCAGGCCATCGGGGAGGACAAAATTGGCTACTTTCCCCGTCGCCACCAGCTCCTTGAGGGTGTCATCCACCTCGTCGCCCGTCAGCTCCCGCAGCCCCAGCAGGCCGCCGTAGAATCGCCGTGACGCATCCATATCTTTCACGTTCAGCGCCAGGTGGTGGATGCGGCGCAGCTGCCCCAGCATCAGCGTTGTTCGCGTTGCGGGGGCTGGGGTAGGGCTCATGGGCATTGTCCGAGAAGAGGGCAGATTATGATTGATTATAGAGATCCTACCGCGCTCAACCCCTTCGCCATCGCAGACCAAACCTTCGAACTCACCGTCACGATTCCCGACCCGGAGCGGCTCGATCGCTGGCTGACCGCCAACGTCAAAGAGCTGTCCCGCAATCGGGTGCAGAAGCTCATCGACTGGGAATACGTGCAGATCAATGGCCAGCTCTGCACCAACAAAAAAGAAGCCGTGCAGGCGGGCGATCGCATTCACCTGACCATCCCCGAGCCCCGCCCCCTCGAACTCACCGCTGAAGATATTCCCCTCGACATTCTCTACGAAGACGAGCACCTGATCATTCTCAACAAGCCCGCCGGGCTGGTGGTGCACCCGGCCCCCGGCAACATGAGCGGCACCCTGGTCAACGCCGTGCTGGCCTACTGCGGCGACCAGCTGTTGGGCATTGGCGGCGTGCAGCGCCCCGGCATTGTGCACCGGCTCGATAAAGACACCACCGGGGCGATCGTCGTGGCCAAAACCGACCTGGCCCACAGCGCCCTGCAGGCCCAAATGAAGGCCAAAACCGCCCGGCGAGAATATCTGGGCGTGGTCTACGGGGCTCCCAAGGCAGAATCTGGCACCATCGACGCCCCCCTGGGCCGCCACCCCGTCGATCGCAAGAAAAATGCCGTCGTGCCTCTCGAAAAAGGCCGCACCGCCATCACCCACTGGCAGGTAGAAGAGCGCCTGGGCAACTTCTCGCTGCTGCGCTTTCGCCTGGAGACGGGCCGCACCCACCAGATCCGCGTCCACAGCACCCATGTCGGGCACCCCATCGTCGGCGACCCCACCTACGGCGCGGGCCGCGATGTGGGCGTCAACCTGCCGGGGCAGGCGCTCCATGCCCAGCGGCTGGAGCTGCGGCATCCCGCGACGGGGGAACAGGTAGTGGCGATCGCCCCCCTGCCTCAGCATTTTCTCAAGCTGCTAGCGGTGCTGCGCAGTCGTGCTCTCTAGCCATTGGGTGAGGAGTACACCTCCGTCAGGAGCCAGTCGATCAGCTCTTGGACACCGGCACCGCGATCGCCCGTCATTACCCGGTCGGCCAGAGTTTTCAGCTCAGGCACCGCGTTGCCGACTGCTACCCCCAATCCACTGGCCGCTAGCAAACTGCGATCGTTCTCGGCATCGCCAACGCCCACCACCTGCTCAGGCCCTACGCCCAACTCTGCCAGAGCCACCGCCAGCCCACTGGCCTTGTTGATCCCCTGGGGCAGCACCATCACCGCCTTTTTGTTGCGAATCACCGTCGCCGCCAGCTCCAGCTCCCGCACGGTGTGCTCCACCGTTTCGCCGTGGGGTTCCCAGGTGGCCACCACGACGTGACCCTGGCTAATGGGGCCGACGCCCTGGGCAACCAAGATGTCAATCAATACCGGCGGCAAAGGCTCAGCCAGCAGTTGCGCTGTGCCCTGATCAGGCCGATACAATACCGCCCCATTCTCGGCCACAATGGCTTCAAACAGGTGCCCATGGGCAAACACCTGAAACAGCTCATCGAGCTGTCGCCCGGTTACCAACAGCAGTCGCCCCCCCGCCTGTCGGTAGCGCTTCAGGGCCGCTAGGGTGGCCTCGTCGACAGTGCCCTGGGTGGCCAGGGTACCGTCGTAATCGGTGGCAATCACAGCGTATTTCATCAGTGGGGGTGTCGCATCAGGCACAATAGAGTTTAGGCGTCGGTCACAGATACCAAAGCTACACCAGGCGTAAACCCAAGAGGGTAGATTGACCACAGCCAGGTTTCAATCTCAGTTGGGTCAGGCATGTGGCCTAGCTACATCCAAACCGCGATCGCAGCCGTACCGGATCAAGAATGTTGTTGCCCCAGCAGTTGTCATGGTAAAGCCTACTCCCCTTCCCTTCCCCACGCGTCGGATTTTTGGGCGTTTAGCAACTATCGGTGGTGCAGGTGGGCTATTAACAGCGTTGCTCGTTCCGGTTCAGGCCTCAGCGATGGCTCTGCCAGTGCCCGCGGCCCCTCGTCTTAGCCCTAATGCACTGAGCATAGCAGCCCTCCCAGCCCTAACTCCTAGCTGTCTCTTATACACATCT
>PYGV01000398.1 GCA_003022385.1 filamentous cyanobacterium CCP3
GGGTTGGGCTGGAGCAGATCGGGATTGGGGCTTAGGGCAAAGACGGTGCCCTAGGCCGGTTTTGTGCCAGTTTCAAATTAGAGGGGGCATCCTCAAAACCTGAAGACATCATTAACGCCTCGTTGTGACGAAACGTAAACGATTACATTGGCAGGTGTTCTTTATGTTGAGCACAAATACTTAGGCCTACGGCCTCACTTCGACAATTACGATGGATCGACTTACCAAAGATGCCTTACTAGCGGCATATACAACTGGTCAGCGGTGTTTCTCCCTCGTCAATTTGACCGGGGTAGAATTATTCGAGGTAGATCTGCGTCAGATTGATTTGCAGGGCAGCTGCCTGGATGGCTGCTACATTCCCTACGGCAATCTCAGCCTGGCCAAGCTGACCGGGGCCAGCCTGATCAGGGCTCACCTGGGCGACGTTAACCTCTATGGCGCTGATTTAGCTGGAGCGGTACTGAACGAGGCCGACCTGGGCCGTGCCGACCTGCGGGGGGCCAATTTGGCTGGAGCCAGCCTGGTCGGGGCCAACCTGGTCGGGGCCGATTTGCGCGGGGCGACCCTGCACGAGGTCAATCTAGAGCGAGCCAACCTCAGCGGGGCCAAGCTTGAAGGGGCCGACCTTGCCCAGGCCAGCCTCAGCCGCTGCAATCTGTTTCGCGCCACCGGGGTCGATCTAGACCAGAGCCGCTGCGATCGCACCACCATTCTGCCCAGCGGCTACAACTATGGTCGCTAGGAGATTGCTAAACGGTCGCTAGACCCGCATCAGAGACAGGCTGGCTCCAGGGGTGAATGTTGAGCGCCGCTGCCCTAACCCCCTGAAGTATCAGGTATCCTAAGCATATTCCATTAGGAAAGTCCTGATGAGGCAGCCTATGCGTTCCCTGGCCGATGTTCCCCGCCCCCTGTTGTTGCTGGTGCTGATGTTGCTCAGCGGTGGGGCGGTGATCCAGCCTGGGTTTTCGGAACGGGTGGCAGCCCAAACTAGCCCCGATCGCCCTGGTGGCGCAGAGCCCGCGCTGCTGGCCCAGGTGGCCACCACCGCCGAGATCGAGCGGCTCAGCACCGAGGCCGATCTGGCCTTTCGTCGCGCCACCACGCTGTTTTTTGTCATGCTGGGCACCCTGCTGCTGCTGCTGGGCCTGGGGGTGGTCATGCTGTGGCTGATGCGGCGATCGGTGATTCAAGAAGTCTCAGTGGTGGTGCGCAACCAGATCAACGACATCACCGATTTAGAAACCAAGATTCAAACTGCCACCCGCGATCTCGACTACATTTTGACCCAGGCCAAAGAGCGGGCCACCGAACTCAACAGCCGCACCGATCGCTTTCAGGAAGAAGCCGTCACTAAAAAGCAGGTGCTCAACCGGCTGGTGGATGACCTGGCCGAGTTCAAGGCCCGCACTATCAACGACTGGCAGTCGACCCTGAGCGATTTGCAGGTGAAGCTGGAGAGCACCGAGGCCAACTTTGTCGGCCACCTGACCGGGCTGCGGGCCGCAGCCGACGACGAAATCACCACCCTGCGCAAAGACACCCAGCTCCAGCGCGACGTGGTGTTTCGCACCCTAGAAGAAAACCAGACCGGCTTTTTGCGCGACGTCAACCGCCTGCGCAGCGATGTAGAAGTGCAGCAGGACGCAGTGCTGCAAAAAATTGGCAATGCCGAGACCAGTTTTGCCGATCAAATGGGCACCATGACCCAGGCCATGCAGGAGGAGCGCGATCGCGTGATGGTGGCTCTGGCCGACCTGCGCCAGCAGCTCACCACCCAGGCCAGCGACCAGGTCGATCGCCAGACCGCCGCGATCGCCGAAGCCCTCGATACCCTGCGCCACAGCAGCCTCAGCCGCCTGCAAACCCAGACCGACGAGATTAGCCGTCAGCTGGGCGACCTGCAGGTCAGCGCCCTGGGCGAGCGCGACCTAGCCCTGCAAACCATTCAGCGCTCCATCGACGAATTTACCCAGCGCTTTGCCAACCTGCGCACCGAGGTCGATGGCCAGCGCAGCCGCATTTTAGCCGACCTGCGCCGCCAGGCCGACGAGTTTTTGGCCCAGTTTGGCGGCCTCAAGATCGATATCGAAAATCGGCAGGATAGGCTACTGGGCGACCTGCGCCGGGCCGCCGACGAAGCTCTAGAGCGCTTTGCCGCCACCCGCACCGAGGTCGATGCCCGCCAGCAAAACACCCTCGACGACTTTCAGCGCGCCGCCCAGGCCATGCAGAGCCAGCTGGGCCAGATGGCCACCGAAGCCGAAATTCAGCGATCGACCCTGCTGGCCGATATCGACGCCACCGCCAGCGCCTTTCGCCAGCAGGTGCGGGTGCTCCAGGAGGCCGCGGGCGAGCAGCAGACCCAGATCGTCGACGGCATGCGGGCGATGGAAGCCGCCTTTACCGAGCAGCTCAACCAGGTGCGGGGAGCCATTTTCACCAAGCGCGATCGCGTCCTCGACAAAATCGACAGCTTTGACGCCCGCCTCAGCGAAGACCTGGCGAACCTGGGCACCACCACCGTCGAGCGCGAAGCCGCCGCCCGCGCCCAGCTCGACGGGCTAATGGCCGAGATGGCCGAGCGCTTTGCCCAGCTCGAAGCCGACATAGAAGCGGGGCGCGAGGTCTCTCTGGGGCGGCTGGAAGACTTACAGCAGAGCTACCGGGTGCGGCTAGAGGCGATCGCCGCCGAGGCCCAGCACCAAAAAGACGACATTATGCGCCGCCTGGGCGAGGTGTCGCCCCAGTACCTGGCCGACTCGTTTATGAGCGAGGCGCGGCAGCAGTTTGAGACCATTACCGACAAGATCGGTCGGCTGGAGACCAACCGGCCTCAGCTGTTTCTCACCGCCGATGAGTACATTGGCCGGGGCGATCGCTACCTGGCCGACAGCGACTACGCCCTGGCGGTGGCCGAGTACGACAAGGCCCTCGACATTCAGCCCGTCAACACCCAGGTGTGGATCAACCGAGCCCAGGCCCAGCAGGCCCTAGAGCAGCTAGAAGGGGCGATCGCCTCCCTCGACCACGCCCTGGAGCTAGAACCCAAGCACACCGGAGCGCTGATGCAAAAAGGCCTGATTCTGCGCGAGCTGCGCCGCCACGAAGACGCCCTGACCGTATTTGACCAGCTCACCGAGATCACCCCCGACGATGCCAAGGTCTGGCTCAACCGGGGCATGGTGCTGAGCCGCCTGAAGCGCCGCGAAGACGCCATTACCGCCTTTGACAAAGCGCTGGAAATCCACCCCGAGTACCACGAAGCCTGGGTCAACCGGGGCGTGTCCTACGGCATTTTGCAGCAGCACGAGGAGGCGTTTAACTCCTTTGACAAGGCCGTCGAGTACCAGGCCAACGACGCGATCGCCTGGCTCAACCGGGGCCTCTCGCTGATCGAGCTGGAGCGCTACGACGATGCCCTGGTCAGCTTCGACAAAGCCACCCGCTTTAACCCTGAGGCCCCCAAAGCCTGGGACAACCGGGGCCTGGCCCTGATCAAGCTGGGCCGCGACGACGACGCGATCAAGAGCTTCGATCGCGCCATTGCCATCGACCCCGACTACCCCAAGGCCCACTACAACAAAGCCCTCTGCTACGCTCTCCAGCGCCAGTTTGACAACGCCATGGAAGCCCTCCAGCAGGCAGTGCGCCTCGACCCCGACTACCGCGAAGAGGCCCGCACCGAACCCGCCTTTGACGAACTCTGGAGCGACAACTGGTTCCGCGAGCTGGTGGAGTAAGGGTAGTGTGTGGCGGAGATGGGGAGATGAGGGAGTTCAAAATTTTGAGTTTTGAACTCCCTCATCTCTCCTACCCCAAGTACCCCTGACTCCGAGAAACTCGATAAAATGCTGGTGCTGCAATCGGCAGAACGTTGGTAAAAATCGCAATTTGGGTCCTGGCTATTGGAATATTGGCCCTGGCCGTCGCGGAACTTTTTCTGCGGGTCAGGTACGGGCTGGGCAACCCACCCCTCTACGTAGCCGATACCCGCACCGGCTATCGGCTGGCTCCCCACCAAACCCTGCGGCGGCGGGGCAACCGCATTGCCATCAACGCCTACTC
>PYGV01000399.1 GCA_003022385.1 filamentous cyanobacterium CCP3
GGCAAGACCCCCCAGAGTCGCCAGCAAAATCGTGCGGTGCTCCAGGGGTCGCGTCAGCCAGCCCACCGTGCGAAACACCAGCACAAACAGCGCCGCCACCGCCGCCCCGATGGCCCCCAGCACTGCACCCTCCGCCAAATTGATCAGCGTTAGCGGCGGAATGCTGGTGAAGTGGTACATGCCGCCAATCGACAGCCCCGTGGTCAGGCGAAATACCACAAAGCTGAGAATCGCCGCCAAAGTAGCCGGAATCAGCGCCTCATAATACTCCAGCCCCCGCCGATGGGGAATTTCGAGGGCAAACAGCGCCCCGCCGAGGGGGGCACCAAAGAAGGCCCCCAACGCTGCCGCCATACCGCAAAAGGTGAAGATGCGGGTGGTGCGCAGCGTTAACCTCAGCTTTTGGGCTATCCAGCCGCCGACGCTGCCATTGACCTGCACTAGGGGAGCCTCTGGTCCGGCACTGCCCCCCGCCACGATAGAAAACAGCGACGCCACCACCATCGCCGGGCTCTGCTTGATGTCGATGCGGCCTGGGTCGTGCACCTTTTCAACGACAAAGGAAACTTCACCGGGCAGCCCCATCAGGTACAGCGTCAGCCCCACCAGCAGCCCGCCTACGCTGGCGGCGATCCACACGTAGTTGGTGGCAGGAAAGCTGTTGCTAAAGAAGGGTTCGAGGGTTTCAGGCAGGGTGTGCCATACCAGGTGCATAAACCCCTCCAGCACCAGGTAGTAGGTGGTGGCGACCATGCCGCCGACAATGCCAATGGCGGCGGCGGCCAGCATGGTTTGGGCATAGTCGAGGTCGCGGGGGGCAGTCTCAGCCGAGGAATCCGCACCCTCTAAATCCATAGATACTGTCATAGCCTAGTCTCACAAGTATGGGACGGGATGCGATTTCCTTTCAGGAACGCTGCGCGATTTCCTTAAGGTGCAGGGGCTTTCTAGAACCAGATTTCGTCCAATAGCGGTAACCTGAATCCCCCCTTTTCAAGGGGGATAGGGGGGATCTCTCAAGGGCCTCAAGCACCAAACATCCAACGGCTAGATAGGTTGTTTGGGTTGTTAGTGACAATGCAGATTGTCGCTATCGCCAGCGGTGCATTGCGGCCTAATGCTAGAGGCTGAGCGGCTTGCCCAGTTTCCTGAAGTTCGCAGTGCACCCTACGATGGCTCTGCGAACTACCGGGAATCGCCCTGCTCTACCGGCACTCCCACCGGCATCGACACCCCCTGCTCAGCGTGGGAACCGACCACTTCTTTCAGGGTGAAGGCATTCAAAAAGGCGACGATCAGCGCCACACAGCCCAGCATTTGAAAGAACAGCTTGTCGCCTGCCACCCCCTGGGGCAGAAGGCTGTACACCGTCAGGTAAACCACCGCGCCGACGTTGCCGTAGGCCCCCACGTTGCCCGCAATCTGCCCAGTAATGCGGGGCTTAACCAGGGGCACAATAGCGTAGGTGGCCCCCTCGGCAGCCATCACAAAGAACGAGGCCACCATGGTCATCAGCACTACAAAGAGGATTGGCACGCCCTGACCAAACAGGCTGAACAGAAGGTAGCCGACGCCCGTACCGGCAATGGTCACCACCA
This sequence comes from filamentous cyanobacterium CCP3, assembly GCA_003022385.1. GTDB lineage: Bacteria > Cyanobacteriota > Cyanobacteriia > Phormidesmidales > Phormidesmidaceae > Nodosilinea. The sequence goes on from PYGV01000399.1 coordinate 1,599, forward strand.
GCGTCAGCTTGCGGCTGCCCAGTTTATCTGACAGCAGCCCCCCGCCCGGCCTCGCCACCAGGTTCATAAAGGCGTACATACCGGCGACCGCGCCAGCGACGGCGGCGGTGAGCCCAAAGCCGCGCTCGAAGTAGGTGGGCAGCATCGACACCACTGCCAGCTCAGAGCCAAAGCAGGCCACGTAGGCTATTTCGAGGTTAAACACCTGGGAAAATCGGTAGCGTTCCTCGGGGGGGTAGCGCTTAGTGCCGGTCATCAGGGGCTTGTTGGCCTGCCAAATGTTGTAGGACTGAAACAGGTACAGCCCCACCAGCAGCACCCCAATCACAGCCAGGGTTTGTGTCGTGATGAAATTAACCTTGGTCAAACGCCAGGCAATCAACCCCAAGACACCAACCAGGGGAATATTCGTCGCCAGCAAGAACCAAAAATCGCGCTGGCTGGTGACTTCCATCCCGGCGCTGCTGGGGGGGCGCTGGTAGACCTTGCCCGGTGGCGTATCGGTGACGTTGAAGTAGTAGATGACGCCGTAGCAGGCGGCGGCAATGCCGGTCAGGGCGATCGCCAGTCGCCAGTTCACCTGGCCGGCGGTCAAAAAGCCCAGCGCCGCTGCAATACTGGGGAGCGTAAAGGCTGCCCCTGCCGAGCCAAAGTTGCCCCAGCCGCCGTAGATGCCCTCGGCCAGGCCAATTTCGTTGTCTTCAAACCACTCGGCCACCATGCGAATGCCGATCACAAAGCCGCAGCCAACAATGCTCAGCGCCAGGCGCGAGTAGACCATCTGCTCAAAATTTTGGGCCATCGCAAAGGCCAGGCAGGGTATCGCCGCGTAGACCAGCAGGCAGGAGTAGGTAATGCGCGGCCCAAAGCGATCGAGCACCATGCCGACGATGATGCGGGCGGGCACCGTCAGCGCCACGTTGCAGATGGCGATAGTGCGCATTTGCGGATCGCTCAGCCCCAGGTCGGCCTTAATGGCCGTAGATAGCGGGGCAAAATTAAACCAAACCACAAAGGTTAAAAAGAACGCGAACCACGTCATGTGCAGGATCTTGTACCTGCCGCTAAAGGACCATAATCTAGCCATAGCTACTCAACTCCATATAGATGATTGCCCCAGAAAATCGATTTAGCCGCACTGATTTGGCGACAAACTAACGCGATCGCAGACTCAGCGCTCGGGCCAAAATCTATTCAAAACCGCGCTAATGGGTAGAAAACCTGGGAGCTTTCGTCAGCCTTAGGAAAAACTTAAACGCGGGCAAGCCTGTATCCAGGAGCCGAAGTCGCTGGAAAAAGGGCTGCCGACAAATAAATCTTTTTCATAGGCAAAGATTAATAGCGAACCCATTGTTGCTCTGTGTAAGTGCTTACAAAACCTCTGCAACAATGGCCTTTCTGCGTTGCCGCGATGCATTTATTGCAAGGACACAAAATAATCTAGGATCGAGATATCCGAAAAATTTCTGTAGCTAAAGATACAAAAATGCTAGAATGAGGCAATATAGTCCTTCCCGTGCCGTCTGATGAGATTTCAAGATCCTCAAGTTGCGATCGCCCTTCATCGCCTGGAGCTTCTGGCCACCGCTGCCGCTGTTTTTGCTGCCGCCACCTTTGTTGGCACCGCCACTACCCTAGTGGCGATCGAGCAGGCCGAAACGTCAGCTCAAAACGGCGTCATACCCAGCGAAGCAGTGCTGTGGCAGAGCCTGGGCGACAAAGACTAGCCCGAGAGGGTTTTAGCTCAAATTTGAGCCAGAACTTTATCGCCTTAGGCTCAGCGGGCTGAGTTTGGCGGCCTTAAAGGGGATGTCTGTTGGGTGCAGAATGCTCTGAGACAGCAGGTTAATGTCGTTCTCAGGTGACCCTAATAGTATTTTAGGCTACATTTATTCGGTTCTCAGCTCGACCCTGCACTGTGGAAGCCGTAGACCACAAGCAAGCAAAGCCAACCTCTTTGCTAAAGGAGAACCCTATGAAACGCTACTTATCTGGTTTGATCATTGCGCTGTCCACCCTGGCCCTGGCCGCTGCTGCCAACGCTGGCCAGACCAATCTCGGCGATGCTGCCGCCGATATTAATGCCGATGGCATCGTCACTATCAACGAGCTGGTCAGGTACAACCGCGACCAGCGCGACTAGCGATCGCCCTGTCGCCCCAATTTCCTGCCATTAATCATCTAACCCTGACGAGCCCACAGCTTAAAACTGCGGGCTCGTGAGTATGCAGCCTCTAAGGAACGTGGATTTTTTAAGGTGCAATTTTTGTGGGTCAGGCAAGATGCCTGACCGTGGACAGCCGGGACGGCTATCGCATATTATTTGATTCGCGATCACCTGAGTTCGACAGCTAAAAAGCAGCTTGTGGGAGGGCAGCTCATTGTTAGGGATGCCGAGCGAAGGCTTATCAGGGTGGTAGGCGTAGGCGATCAGGCCCGAGACCAGATTGACTAGGAAAT
>PYGV01000400.1 GCA_003022385.1 filamentous cyanobacterium CCP3
GCTGAGGGGTTAGCAGCGTTCGTGGAAGGTGCGGTTGATTACATCCAGCTGCTGTTCGCGGGTGAGTTTGATGAAGTTCACCGCGTAGCCCGAGACCCGAATGGTGAGCTGTGGGTACAGCTCAGGGTGGTCCATGGCATCGAGCAGGGTCTCGCGGTTAAACACGTTGACGTTGAGGTGGAAGCCGCCGTCGAGCACGTAGCCGTCGAGCAGGGCGGCCAGGTTAGTGATGCGATCGCCCTCCGTTCGGCCCAGCGCCCCTGGCACAATCGAAAACGTGTTCGAAATGCCATCCTGGGCGTCGGCGTAGGGCAGCTTGGCCACCGAGGCCAGGGAGGCGACCGCGCCATGGCTGTCGCGCCCGTGCATGGGGTTGGCCCCAGGGGCAAAGGGCTCGCCGTCGCGGCGACCGTCGGGGGTATTGCCCGTCTTCTTGCCGTACACCACGTTGGAGGTGATCGTGAGGATGGACTGGGTCGGCACCGCGTCGCGGTAGGTGGGGTGCTTGCGCAGCTCGGCCATGAAGGTTTGCACCAGCTGGACGGCAATGCTGTCTACCCGGTCGTCATTGTTGCCGTACTTGGGAAAGTCGCCATCGACCCTATAGTCCACTGCGAGGCCGTTGTCGTTCCGCACAATCCAAACCCTGGCGTGTTTGATGGCCGAGAGACTGTCGGCCACCACCGACAGGCCCGCCATGCCGTAGGCCATGGTGCGCAGCACATCGCGATCGTGCAGGGCCATCTCCAGCCGCTCGTAGCAGTACTTGTCGTGCATGTAGTGGATGACGTTCATGGTGTTGGCGTAGGTCTTCGCCAACCAGGCCATCATCTGCACCAGGCGGGGCCACACCTCGGCGTAGTCGAGCACGTCGCTGGTAATGGGCGCGTAGGCCGGAGCAATCTGGTCGCCGGAGTGCTCGTCGCGGCCGCCGTTGATGGCGTAGAGCAGGCACTTGGCCATATTCACCCGCGCCCCAAAGAACTGCATCTGCTTGCCAATGCGCATGGCGGAGACGCAGCAGGCGATGCCGTAGTCGTCGCCCCAGTAGGGCCGCATCAGGTCGTCGTTTTCGTACTGGATGGAGCTGGTTTGAATCGAGACCTCGGCGCAGTAGCGCTTGAAGGCCTCGGGCAAGCGCTCCGACCACAGCACCGTCAGGTTGGGTTCTGGCGCAGGGCCGAGGTTGACCAAGGTGTGCAGCATCCTGAAGCTGGTCTTGGTCACCAGGGGGCGGCCATCGAGGCCCATGCCGCCGATGCACTCGGTCACCCAGGTGGGGTCGCCGCTGAACAGCTCGTTGTAGTCAGGGGTGCGCAAAAACCGCACCAGCCGCAGCTTCATCACAAAGTGGTCAACGATCTCCTGGGCTTCGGCTTCGCTCAACCGTCCAGCCCGCAGGTCGCGCTCGAAGTAGATGTCGAGGAAGGTAGACACCCGCCCCAGGGACATGGCCGCGCCATTTTGCTCTTTGACCGCCGCCAGGTAGCCAAAGTAGAGCCACTGCACCGCCTCTTTGGCGGTGATGGCGGGGCAGGACAAGTCGCAGCCGTAGGCGCGGCCCAATTCCTTCAGTTCGTGGAGAGCTTTGATCTGCTCGGAGATCTCCTCGCGCAGGCGAATGGTGGCCTCGTCAAGGGTATCCAGCTCCAGGCTGGTCTTTTGGGCCTGCTTGTCGGCGATCAGGCGATCGCAGCCGTACAGCGCCACCCGCCGGTAGTCGCCAATAATTCGCCCGCGTCCGTAGGCGTCGGGCAGCCCGGTGATGATCCCCGACTTACGGCAGCGGCGCATTTCGGCGGTGTAGGCGTCAAACACGCCGTCGTTGTGGGTCTTGCGGTAGCGGGTAAAGGTGTCGCGGGTGCGAGCATTTAGCTCGTAGCCGTAGGCGTTGAGGCTGGCCTCCACCACGCGAATGCCGCCGCAGGGCATAATGGCGCGCTTGAGGGGGCGATCGGTTTGCAGGCCGACGATTTGCTCAAGCTTGACGTCGATAAAGCCCGGTGCGTGGCTGGTAATGCCCGAGGGCACGGCGGTGTCGGCATCGAGCACGCCTTTTTCTCGCTCTAGGGCCATCAGCTCTTTTACCTGGCCCCAAAGGGTTTCGGTGCGAGGGGTGGCGGCAGTAAGAAAGGTGCCATCCCCGGTGTAGGGGGTGTAGTTGCGCTGAATGAAATCGCGCAGATCGATGGATTGTTGCCAGGGGCCGGGCTGAAAGTCGGCAGGGGAATTTAACGAGTTATCCAGGTCAAACTGGGTTAGGGGAGGTAAATGATCGACAATCATAGTGAATCCTCGTGGTTGTGGCTGCGGCTAGTAAGCATTGAGCCCGCAAAATATCAATCAGCGTCGTTACGAATAAACCCTATCCAACCCCAGAAGGGGAGTTCTGTCTGTGTAAAGGCTATAGATTTCGATCTGGGCTTCATAGTTTATAAAATAGCTATCTAAACCCAAGAAAGCCCGATTGTTCATGGCTGACCAAAATTTGCGAAAAAGTATCAAAGAGATCTCTTCTATTGATAAGCCAAGATAAAAATATGCCCAGACTTTAACAACTCTACCGTTGTTTTTGTGTCCATTTTTCCTATTGAAATAGCCTCTTCGTTCCCGACTTGCCCTAACAGTATAACTCTACTAAAAAGACTCTAAGCAGATTGTTTCGTGACATGTCTACTATTGATAGCAGCTAAATAAAATTTATAATTACTACAGATTTAAGCAGAGGCAAATGAGGAATTAGGCTATTAGTTAAAGCAACTAAAATGTTGTTTTAAGCAGGATAGTCTCTTCGAGGATGTTTGAAAAGCAATTTGCTGTCGCTTTAACCACGGTTGGGCTGGGCAAACGGCGTTTGCCCCTACGCAAGCCGCCTGTTTGAAACCGGGGTTACACGATTCGGATCTGGTACTAATGCCTCAGTAGAAGCAGCTGGGCCGGATCGAGGTGCACAAACCAGGGGAAAGGCCGGTCCTTCAGCTCAGCCCATCGATCCTTGAAGACCTCCGCCTGGAGGTGGTAATCATCGTGGTCAGAGGGGGGACTGCCCAACTTGAGGTAGAGACTGATGCGGTGGGGCGTTTCGCTAGTCCAGGCGATCCAGGCGGGGAAGGTGTTGGGCTGGATGGGCTGCTCGGGAAAGGTGAGGCGATGGGCGCGAATGCCGACGTGAGTGTGGGTGGGCCGCAGCGGCTCCAGGGTTTGCAGGGTGCAGCCCCAGTCCAAGGCGGCAAGGGTGTGGTCGCCCTGGTGTTGGAGAGCTGAGAGATTTTTGCAGCCGGTGAGCTGAGCCACAGCCAGGGTATCGGGGTGGTCAAAAATGGCCTGTTTTGGCCCCTCGGCCACGACGCTGCCGCCCGAGAGCACCAGCAAGCGCTGACCCACCCGGTAGGCTTCTTCTAGGTTGTGGCTGACGAACAGGGTGAGGCCCCGGTAGCTGCTTAGGGTCTTGAGCAACTGCTTTTCGAGTGCGCTGCGCAGGTGGGCATCGAGGGCAGAAAAGGGTTCATCCAGCAGCAGAATGTCGGGGTTGGGGGCCAGGGCGCGGGCCAGGGCCACCCGCTGCTGCTGCCCGCCGGAGAGCTGGTGGGGGTAGCGATCGCCAAACCCGACCAGCTGCACCTGCTGAAGCTGCTGGGCCACCTGACGGGCGATCGCCACCTTAGACTGACCCCGTAGGCCGTAGGCAATGTTTTGGGCCACCGTCAGGTGGGGAAACAGGGCGTAGTGCTGGAAGAGATAGCCGACTCTGCGATCGCGGCTGGGCAGATTAATGCCCAAGGCCGAGTCAAACAGCACTCGCCCGTTCAGCACAATGCGCCCGCTGTGGGGCGTCTCTAGCCCCGCCAGACATCTCAAAATCAGGCTTTTGCCCGCTCCCGAGGCTCCCAGGAGGCCCAGGGGATGGCGATCGGTGGCAAAGGCTACGTCTAGGGTGAAGCCGGGGAGGTGATGGGTGAGGTCGACGGCGAGGTGGGGAGGGTGGGGGATGGGCGTCAGGATTTTGGATTTTGGATTTTGGATTTTGGACTGACCTGGTATGGCCTGTTGGGC
>PYGV01000091.1 GCA_003022385.1 filamentous cyanobacterium CCP3
GATGAGGGAGTTGAGGGAGGTGTAGTGTGGGGCGGCTTTTCGCAGGGTGGGGTTGAGTGTTGCCTACAGGCTCCTTTGCAGAACAGACGTTTAAACCGATGAGCGATCGCTCCTTTCCGTGAGGTGCAGGACGGCGGAACGTCCTGCTCGTAGGCCGGAGGACGTGCGGAGCTACTACTGGGGCCAGCGAAATGGCCCCAGTAGTAGCTATGGCTTTGACCCCAATTGTGCGCCGCAGCCCAAATATTGGGCTGAGAAAATCTGAGCTGAATGGTGGGCAATGCCCACTACCAACTGGAAACAGATAGCCCGCGAAGGGCAAACACTGTTTGCCCCTACATTTAATGAAAATAAGACGCGCCGTTGACATCAAACGTCGCTCCCGTTGCGTGGGGCGCTAACCCCGCCACCAAAAACGCCGCCAGATTAGCAATATCCTGCGGTTCTGCCGGGGCACCCATAGGAATATCGCGGGTAACATACTCCGCCCCTCGCTCCGCCATTACCTGCTCAATGCGATCGGTGCGGACAAAACCGGGCGCGATCGCATAGGCCCGCACCCCATCGGCGGCAAACCCCTTCGCCAGGCTGCGGGTCAACCCAATCACTCCGCCCTTCGAAGCCGCATAGGCCATAAATTCTGGCCCATCACCCCGAAACGCCGCCCGGCTGGCCAGGTTCACCAGAGTACCGCCGCCCTGGGACTGAAAGTGGCGCACGGCTTCTCGGCACAGATCGGCCATTGCAATCAGGTTGACCTGCAGCGTGTTTTGCCAGGCCGTCGACCACTGCTCCCAGTCGGTGCTAATGGGGGCCGCAGGCATGGTCGCCGCATTATTGACCACAGCGTTAATCTGCCCCCGCCAGCTCAAAGCCTGTCGCCACAAGCTCGGGGCCGCTCCAGGCACCGCCAGGTCGGCCTGCACCAGACAAACACGCTCATGCCCCAACTCGGCTGCGATCTGGCTGGCCTCCGCCTCTCCCTGACTGTAGTGGATCAGGATCGACGCCCCCGAGCGGTGCAGGGTGCGAGCGATCGCCTCCCCAATGCCTCGGGAACCACCCGTAATTAGCACCGTGCTGCCTTGTAAATCAATTAACGTCATCAGCCGTTGTTATCAGTAGTGAGCGCCCCAGCCCCTTCGCAAAGAGGTTTAGTTCCTTACCTTTGAGGCCATAGGGCATGTATAGCCAATGTACTGCGGACCCCACTCTCAAAAAAATGTAAACAAACTTGCAATATTTCTTTACATTACGTTACAATCAGGCCACAGAACAAACCCAAAAGCGGAGAGTATTGATATGACTACTAGCGGTTACACCACCGAAGAAGGCGGTCGCCTCAACAACTTTGCCGTTGAGCCCAAGGTTTATGTCGATGACAGCCAGGGGTTTGGCTTTAACGAATATGCCGAAAAGCTGAACGGTCGCTTGGCCATGATCGGCTTTGTCGCTGCGGTTCTGTTTGAGGCGGCAACCGGCCACGGCATTGTTACCTGGCTTACCAACCTGTAGTGCTCAACCTAGGTTGCAGTCCATAGGCAACCCGCTATTGAACGATTTAATTGTGAACATCGGAAAAAGTTAGCGTTCTAAGACCCACAGCCCAAAAACTTATGTTACGTTAAGTAACAGGATATTGATTTTCGCCCCTCTAATCACTTAGGAGATATCCATCATGGAAACCAAAGAAACCAAGTTCGGCTTTGTAGATTTTGCTGAAACCTGGAATGGCCGTCTGGCTATGCTGGGCTTCGTGATTGGTGTAGCGACCGAGTTCCTGACCGGTCAGGGTATTCTGTCTCAAATCGGTCTGATGTAGTTCATCGACCCTCCAAAGGCAGCCACAACTAAATAAACGCTGCGGGAGGGTGGTCGATTGTGGCCACCCTCCCGCTTAAGTTGAAATATTGTCTATGCTGGGTATTGGCTTAACGAGAAGGGCTAAGGAAAGTAAAGTCCTTAGAATAGAGCTAGAACACTACGTTTACCGACGAGATAACCCATGGAAACCCTGGCTTTGACTTCAGACAATGTTGAGCAAGTGCTTGACGAACTGCGCCCCTATTTGCTGGCCGACGGTGGCAACGTAGAACTGGTCGAAATTGATGGCCCTGTCGTCAAGCTGCGCTTGCAGGGAGCCTGCGGCTCTTGTCCCAGTTCAGCGATGACGCTGCGCATGGGCATTGAGCGCCGTCTGCGTGAGTTTATTCCTGAAATCGCTGAGATCGAGCAGGTATTTTAGGAATGCTGATATTCTGTTCTATTGGCAAGGGGTTTTCCTGACGCCAGAGAACCAGATTTTGAGGGCTGCTGTGCTGGATCTAAAGCAAATACGAGAAAATCCAGAGCGGGTACAGACCGCTCTGGGCAAGCGCGGTGAGTACGATCTGGCCGCATTACTGGAGTTAGACCAGCAGCAGCGGCAGCTAGAAACGGCGCGATCGCAGCTGCAGGCCCGCAGCAACGAAATCGGTAAGCAGGTCGGCCAAACCATCAAGGCTGGTGCCACCCCCAATGGGCCTGAAGTTACCGCGCTTAAGGAAGAAGGCAACCAGGTCAAGGCCGAATTGCAAACCCTGGAACCTCAGGAGCGAGCCATTAAGGCTGAGATCGACGCCATTTTACTCTCGCTGCCTAACTTACCCAGCGACTCTACTCCGGTTGGCAAAGACGAAAGCGAAAATGTGGAGGTGCGCCGCTGGGGTGATGAGTACTTGCCCCAGCAGCCCGCCAAGCCCCACTGGGAAATTGGCGAAACTCTCGGTATTCTTGACTTCAAGCGTGCCGCCGAAAAAATTGCCCAGAGCCGTTTCGTCGCGCTGATGGGGGTTGGGGCTGCCCTGGAGCGATCGCTAATTTCCTTCATGCTCGATCGCCATACCAAAGCGGGCTATTACGAGGTCATTCCCCCCTACCTGGTCAACTCGGCAGCCCTCACCGCCTCTGGGCAACTGCCCAAGTTTGCCGAAGAGAGCTTTCAGTGCCGCAACGACGACCTGTGGCTTACCCCCACCGCCGAGGTGCCCCTCACCAACCTGCACCGCGACGAAATTTTGAGCGACGAGCAACTCCCCATTCACTACTGCGCCTACACCCCATGTTTCCGGCGCGAGGCGGGCAGCTACGGCAAAGACACGCGGGGTCTAATTCGTCTCCACCAGTTCAATAAGGTGGAAATGTACAAATTTGTCCACCCCGACGGCTCCTTCGATGCCCTAGAGGCGCTGGTGAAGGATGCCGAAGACATTTTGCAGCAGCTCAAGCTGCCCTACCGAGTGCTCGAACTGTGTACGGGGGATCTGGGGTTCTCAAGCTGCAAAACCTACGATTTAGAAGTTTGGATGCCCTCTTCTGACAGCTATCGCGAGATCTCGAGCTGCTCCAACTGCCTCGATTTTCAGGCCCGTCGCGCCAACGTGCGCTTTAAGGTGGCAGGTCAAAAAGGCACTCAGTACGTGCACACCCTAAATGGCTCGGGGCTGGCCATTGGCCGCACCATGGCCGCCATTTTAGAAAACTACCAGGAAGCCAACGGTTCGGTACGGGTGCCGGAGGTATTACAACCCTACCTGGGGCGCGAGTACCTTTAGGCCCTGGCGTCGAATCTGAATCGAATACCCCGTTTCTAATCAGGCGGATTGCGTAGGGGCAAGCGGCGCTTGCCAAGCCAAACCGGTGGTAGCCTAGGCGAATTCAGGATCAAAGCGGAAAGCGATAGACGATCGCGCCTGTGTCTTTAACGCCAAAGGTAGCGTTGAGCAGCTGGGCTTTTTGGTCGAGAAACGCCTTGGCCTGCTCGATTGGCATCTGTGCTGCCGCCGCAAACTGAATAATGGTGAGGTCTCCCGCCTGGTTTTGCAGCAGCTGTAGAAACATCTGCTCCTGCTGTAGTGATAGGGACTGGGACGATTGACGATCGCCGTGGCGCAGATTCCACGCTAGCCAGCCGCCCAAGGCCGTAGGCGCTAGGCCAAATAGCACTAGGGCAACCCCAGCTTCAGCGGAGTCTTCTAGTTCAAAATCTTCGCCGGACCCAACTGCGTATACAGCCGCCAGCAGCGAAATGGATAGCCCAAACAGCAGGCACGCCCTCGCCATCGTCTTCTGTAGCTGCTTCATAGCTGTAACCCCCATTGGCCTTGCTCAATTTTGGTTGCCATTGTAGCCATTGTCTTCCCGGGAACTCCAAGGCTTAGCTCTATCACCATTCCTATAATAGGAAACAATCTAGTTCTCCTGGCTAGCTATGACCTACCCAACGGGACACTCCATTGCGCAGACTGACCCGCCGCGATCGCCGCGCGAAACGCTGCCAACCATGTACGATCTCCCCAGCGAATTTCCCGAGGAGCCTGGCTTGCCTGATGAATTTCACGACTTGCAACCCCAATTGCTGAGTCGGTCGCTGACCCTTGCTGACTACAATCGCGACCAGTGGTTTACCGGATCTGACTTAAACCTCTACTACGACGTTCACCATCCCCTTTGGCACAAGCGACCTGACTGGTTCCTAGCTGTCGGTGTACCTCGCCTCTACGATGGTCACGACCTACGGCGCAGCTACGTTGTCTGGCAAGAGGGTGCTGCCCCGGCAGTCATAGTAGAGTTTTTATCCCCCCGCACCGAACGAGAGGATCTGGGCCGCTTTTACCAAGATGCTGATCAGGTAAACAATGATGACGTTGCCGAACCCATCGACCTAGGGCAAGTACCCAGCAAGCTGGAGGTCTATGAAACCTACTTACGGGTGCCTCACTATATTGTTATTGTTTACAGCCGATATACTCAGCGACTGCGCTACTTCAAGCTGGTAGGAGGCCAATATGAAGAGCAACCTATTGCTGCGTCTCCTGTATCCATTTGGCTGAGCGATTTGGACGTTGGTTTGGGCCTTTGGGAAGGAGAATTTGAGGGCACGTGGGGTCACTGGCTGCGGTGGTGTAACGCCAGTGGACGTTGGTTGTCTACAGATACCGAGGCCGCTCTAGAGCGAGCCGAGCGCCTGGCCGAGCGCCTGCGTGAACTGGGGGTAGACCCCGACGAAATTTAGCCCTATTTTTTACCAAATAGCTGACCCAGCACCGCCAACCGAGAGCAGTGCCAGTAGTCGATGTGGGAAATAACTTTGCCATCTTCTCCAAGGCCTAGCTCGCTGTGCCCAGGAATGCTCATGCGCGGCTGCCAGGGCAAAGGGGCTACCCAGCTAAGAGTCCAGTGGGTGTTGATCTGAGTGGGGGTAGCGTACTCTATGCCGTGCAGATCGAGGTTGACTTGTTGAAACAACCGATCGAGCAGCCCGATCATGCGGCGGTACCGATCGACGCCGCGAAACTCGTTGAGCGGGTCTTTGAAGTACACATTCTCCGCGTATAGGTGGTAGCTCTGGTCCTTGGGGAAGTGCTGATAATCTGAGCGAATCTGGTCGAGAATATCCATGCGAGTCATCTCCCGAGCAAGCACCGTCGTCTTCATTATCGACATTATCGACGACAACACCTGAAGCCTGAGGCTGATTCTGCAAGACCGCCCTGGCAATCAGTTCGTTACAGAATTTGGGATAGGAACTTTTGGGTGCGTTCTTCGCGGGGGTTGCTGAAAAACTCCTGGGGCGTGTTTTCTTCCACCAGGTAGCCGCCATCCATGAGCACGACGCGATCGGCCACCTCACGGGCAAAGCCGACTTCATGGGTAACGCAGACCATGGTCATGCCCGAGTCGGCTAGACCGCGCATGACATCCAGCACCTCGCGCACCATCTCGGGGTCGAGGGCGGAGGTGGGTTCGTCGAACAGCATCACTTTGGGCTGCATGGCGAGAGAACGCGCGATCGCCACCCGCTGCTGCTGCCCCCCCGACAGCTGACCGGGAAACTTGTGGGCCTGCTCTAAAATACCGACCCGCTCCAGCAGCTGCATGGCCACTTCCTGGGCTTTGGACTTGGGCCAGCGGCGCACCCAAATGGGGGCCAGGGTGACATTTTGCAGCACCGTCAGGTGGGGAAACAGGTTGAACTGCTGAAACACCATGCCCACTTCGCGGCGAATCGCTTCAATATCTTTGAGGTCGTGGGAGATGGTTGTACCATCGACCTCGATAGTGCCCTTCTGATAAGGTTCCAGAGCATTAAACGTGCGAATGAAGGTTGACTTGCCCGAGCCAGACGGCCCCATCACCACCAGTACTTCACCTTTATAGACGGTCATGCTGACCCCCTTGAGCACATGAAAACCGTTGTCGTACCACTTTTCTACATCGCGGGCGACGATTACTGGCTCTGTGCCCATCTGGTGGGCTGATGATTGCTCCGTCTGAAACTGTGTCATGAAAGGTTTCCTCTTAAGTAAAGCCCCCTGGGGCTATCAACGATGCCTAAACGCTATGTTCAAAAAATGCGCGGCTCCTACCACGGGCAGCTAACGCTATTTTGCCTTAACCCTATGGGGTTTTGAGACTCCAGACTGTTAACTGTTACACGGAGAGAGCGTTTGCCCCTTCTAATGATTGGTGTTTAACTTCTCTTCGATCTTGCGGCTGCCCAGGGACATGGCATAGCAAAATATCCAGTAAATGACCGCCAGGAACAGGTAGACCTCGGCGTAGCGGCCTAGGTAGGCTGGGTTGGCCAAAATCGAGCGACCGATGCCCAGCAGTTCTGCCAGGCCTACGATCGACAGCAAGGTGGTGTCTTGAAACAGGCTGATAAACTGACCTACGATCGCCGGAATAGCAATTTTGAGGGCCTGGGGCAGCACGATTAAACCCAGGGTTGTAGGCGTGTTTAGCCCCAGCGACATGGCCGCTTCGTTTTGACCTCGGGGCACTGCCTGCAGGCCAGCCCGCACGTTTTCGGCCAGGTAGGCCGCGCTAAACAGGGCCAGCGCAATAATGGCCCGCAGAATGCGATCGGGCCGTGACCCGATCGGCAAAAATAGGGGAATCATCACCTGACCCATGAACAGGAGCGCTACCAGGGGCACCCCCCGCACCAGCTCGATATAGGCGGTTGAGAGCCAGCGCACCACCGGCAGAGCACTGCGTCGCCCCAGAGCCAGCAGCAGCCCCAGCGGAAAGCACAGGGCAATGCCGCTGACGGCGGTAAATAGCGTTAGCACCAGTCCGCCCCAGTCGTTGGTGGATACGGGGGTAAGCCCTAGCCCACCGCCAATCAGCCAGAGGGCGGCAAAGTACGACAAAAACCAGGCCAGCGATACCCACTTGCCAATGCCGGGAAACTTGCGCCCTGCCTGGCGGCCCGCAGCAGCTGCGATCGCCACCAGCGCCACCATTGGCAACAGCTTGAGGGAACTGGGTCGCGTGGGCGGAAACAGCACAATAAAGGCACACACCAGCCCTAGGCCAATTAGCACACCACGGCTAAACAGGGTCGAGACATTGCGGCCCAGCACCCCCCACGACAGACCCGCCAGACCGCAGATGATTGCCAGCAAGGCCCAGATGCGCGGATAGAGGCCGGAGGGAAAGGTGCCGGTCATAAACAGGCCAAAGTTGTTGGGAATCACCTGCCACTGGGCGGTGGTTAACGCCCAGGAGGTAAGCCGGATGGCTCCCCAGCTAAAAATGCCGACAATGACAACGGTCAGTAGGCTGTTGAACCAGTCGCTAAACAGGTTTTTCTTAGCCCAGGCGATCGGCCCGAGGCCAACGACTTCAGGAGGCGCTGAGGAAAACGAATCGGGAGTTACGGTGGTCATGGGTTAGCGCTCCTTGAACTGTACGGCCCGGTTGAACTGGTTCATCACCAGGGTGATGAGTAGGCAAAGAATGAGGTAGGTGGCCATCAGCACCACAAACACCTCCACCGGTCGCCCGGTTTGGTTGTAGGTGGTGGTCGCCACTGAGTACATCTCGGGAAAGGCGATCGCAAAGGCCAGGCTGGTGTTCTTGGTCAGGTTCATGTACTCGCTGTTCATAGGCGGAATAATCACCCGCAGCGCCTGGGGAAACACCACTAACCGCATCACGATGCCCGCGTGCAGCCCCAGGGAACGGGCGGCTTCCCACTGGCCCTTTGACACCGACTGAATGCCCGCCCGCACGATCTCGGCTACAAAGGCCGAGGTATAGAACACTAGGGCGGTGAGGGCCGCCACGTACTCTCGCGACAGCCGCAGACCGCCAGTGACGCCGCCCCCCTCAACGCCCTCAGGCACAGTCCAGTTCATGCCAAAGACGATGATGGCGAGCCACACCAGGCCCAGTACCGCCAGGGCGATCGACTGCTTTTGCCCACCCACCCCAGTCTCGATGCGAATTTTGGTGCGCCACTGCCACAGGTAAAAGGCCGCGATCGCCGCCCCAATAGTCGCCGCAATGCCGAGCACCGCCAGCACCGCACTACTCGCCCAGGGAACATAAACCCCTCGGTTGTTGAGAAACGCTAGGCCCAACAGGCCGATTTGGTTAGCGGGGTTGGGCAGAGCGCCAAAGATGGCAAAGTACCAAAAAAACAGCTGCAGCAGCAGCGGAATATTGCGCACTAGACCGACGTAGACACGGCTGATTTTGTGCACCAGCCAGTTTTTAGAAAAGCTGGCCACGCCCGCCACCGTTCCCAGCAGAGTGGTGAGGGCAATGCCCGCCGCCACCAGGGTCAGCGTATTGCCCAACCCCACCATCAGCGCCCGCCAGTAGGGGTCGTTGGGGCGATACTGAATCAGACTTTCGCCAATGCTGAAGCCCGCTGGGTTGCGCAAAAAGCTAAAGCCAAACGCCCGCCCCATCTGGATCAAGTTGCGGTTTAAGTTGCCTAGGAAAAAGCTCAGCAAGAGAAAGACAACGACTAGCGTAATTACCTGGAAGGCAATTTTCCAGAATCGCTCATCCCGCAGCATGGCCTTCACATTGAAGGATTTGCTGCCGCTATCGTGGGTCATCTATATCACCTGCGGTTAAGTCGTGCAAAAGTCGTCTAGGGGCTGTATGCAAAATAATCCAAGAGGGATGTCAAGAAAAGTTCAATTTGTTACAAGGATTTATGAAAAAGGCGCAGTCTAGCTGCGCCTTTCAAATGGCCAAGATTGAGAATGGCTCTAAGGAAGCCTGTGCCTTCTCGAGCTTGCCCTAGCGGAAGGGCGGGGAATACATCAGGCCTCCCTCAGTCCACAGTGCGTTTTGGCCGCGCTCCAGGGCAAACTCAGAGTCAGCCCCAACGTTGCGCTCATAAATTTCGCCGTAGTTGCCGACCTGGCTAATCACCTGCACCATAAAGTCGTTGGGCAGACCCATGTCGGTGCCCAGAGTGCCCTCAGCGCCCAGGAAGCGAGCAATGTCAGGGTTCTCTGTGCCCTCGAAGGTGGCCACATTTTCGGAGGTAATGCCAAACTCCTCGGCCTGGATGAGGCCGTAGGTGGTCCACTTGACCACGTCAAACCAGGCCGAGTCGTTGTTGACGGTAACCGGGCCGAGCGGTTCTTTAGACATGGTGACTTCGAGCAGGACGTGCTCATCCGGGTTGGGCAGGGTGCTGCGACGAGCCACCAGCTGCGACTTGTCGGAGGTCATGCCTTCGCAACGGCCTTCGTCGTAGGCGGCATAGGCGGCGTCGGCATCCTGAAACACCACGGGCTCAAAGTCCACACCCAGCTGGCGCATTTGGTCGGTCAGGTTGAGCTCGGTTGTGGTGCCGGTTTCAACACAGATGGCTTGGCCAGCAAAGTCTTCGAGGGTTTCGATGCCGCTGTCGGCCCGCACCAGCATGCCCTGACCATCAAAAAAGGTGGTCGGTGCAAACTCTAGACCAACGCTGGTATCGCGGCTAACGGTCCAGGTGGTATTGCGAGAGAGCATATCGACCTCTCCCCCAGACAGCGCGGTAAAGCGCTCGGTAGAGTCGAGACGGCGGTATTCTACGGCTTCGGCATCGCCCAAAACGGCGGCGGCCACAGCCTTGCACACATCGACGTCGAGGCCCGAGTAGGTGCCACTTTCGTCGACAAAGCTAAAGCCGGGAATGCCACCATCTACACCGCAGATCAGCTGGCCGCGATCTTTGACGACATCTAAACGACTACCAGCGGTAGCCGTACCTCCCGATTCACCATCGGCAGTGGTCGTGGTTCCGCCACCACAGGCGGCCATTGTCAGCCCCAGGGCAGCTGCGAGTAAACCCCACTTACGCATGAATCAATCCTCACTCACAAGAAACATTGCAAAATGTACACTCTTCTGGAACCGAGAGTGTTTAACATGCTTAACACTCCAACGGTTTGGGTTTTCATTTTGCATCAGAGATAACAATATAGCGGAGGGAGATTCAAACTGCGTGGATCCGCTGGCTGCGAGGTGATGGCAGGCCGCAGGCCTCTGCGGCGGCAGATGGTCAGTTGTTTCTGATACCTGAGATCGATTATCCCTAGCAAGACTTGCCATTGTGCTGCCTGCCAGGATGGCGGTGGCCGGTGCCTGAGGAGATAGGCAACTGTCATGGGCCCAACCCTGGGCAGCGAACTGGCGTACAACCGTCGCTCTAAAACCTTCGGAATGCCTTAAATACAATGATTCTGGCTGTTCTAGCGCCCCTGGGCTAGATCGCGAATCAATGGAATTTTGGCGCGAATGTAGCCGTGGAGCTGATCGGTTTCGGTTTGGTCGATGGGACGCTGCCCGGCAAATTGATCTAACAGCCAGCACACCAGGCTGTTGTCATCTAGGGCAAGGAGATGACTGCTCTGCGACCGTTCTACCAAAGACCACAGGTGTCGTAGGAGCTGAGGGTTCATAGCAGTTGTTAATAATTTCTTTAGATTTATACTAATGCATTCGACTCGATGTGCAGCGGAGCCGAAGTATTAATATCCTGGTCTGCCATAGTGCTACCGCCCATCTACCGTCGGGGTGAAATGGCGAGGGCTGGCAGGATTGGGGTCGGCATTCCAGGCGATCGCACGGGCGACGGTGCAGATGCCCGCTACCGCAATGCCGCTGCGCCGCAGGGTTTGAGCCGCCGCCTGGGCAGTCGCCCCGGTGGTGAAAATGTCGTCTAGCAGCCATACAGTCGTCTGGCGGAGCGCGTCGGCCTGTTTGGGCTCTACGGCAAAGGCCTGGGCCAAGTTTTGCTGGCGGGCTGACCAACCGAGGCTGTGCTGAGCCTGGGTGGCCATCACCCGCCGCAGTCCGTGACTGTGCAGGGGCAGCTGGGTAAAGCGGCAAAAGGCCTGGGCCAGCAGGTCGGCCTGGTTAAAGCCCCGCTGCTGCTGCTTGCCGGGGTGCAGCGGAATGGGCACGATCGCCACCGGGCGAGACAATGTTCCCACTGTGGTGCGATAGTCAAAGGCCCAGCCCGAGGAGCCATCGCGCCAGGTTTGCCCCAGCTCGGTGCCCAAAAACTGGGCCACCTCACGATGGCCGCTGTACTTGAGGTTGCCAATGACCTGCCGCAGGCTGCCCTCGTAGCGCCCCCAACTCACCACCGCCAGGCCGGGGAGGGTGCGATCGCAGGGGGTGGAGAGTTGGCACTGCCGCACCTGCCGACAGCAGTTTGGGCAGAGTATGGCCGCAGTCGATCGCTGGCACAGCGGGCAGGGGCTAGCCAAAAACAGGTTGAGCAGCTGTTGTTTGCCCTGGTCAAACCAGTGCTGAGTCGAGGATGAGACGCGCATGGACGTTGCCCTGGTGGAAAGCGGCCGGGCTGTGGCCGCGCACTGCTGGGTCTATTGTGGTCGAGAGCGACAGCGGCGACGAGGGTGAAAATAACGAATTTGGCGGCAGCTGACCCACTCTAGGTCTTTGGAGAGGCGGTTAAGGGGATGTCCATCGCGTAGAATTTGTAGGTATAAGATGTTGATTTAATACAGCGCTCATCTGCGATCGCAGGTTGACCTCGTGCTCTCCAGCGTTCTGGTGTTTTGAGCGGGCCAATCGCTCCAGGGCGGTAATAAGCATTCACTAAAAACTGAATACATGGCCATTTCCCTCAGGCTCGGTTTTGGTGAGGGCTAGCCTTTTACCTCTGGTATGACCTGGCTTAGACAACTAGATAATCTGGGGTTGGCCGACCTGCGAGCGGTTGGCCGCAAAGCCTACTACCTGAGCTTGCTCAAGCAGCATGGACTGCCCGTGGCTCAGGGAACGGTGCTACCCGCTGCCACCTGGCATCACAGCCTGAAGCAGATCGTCTGGCCAGAACCCTGGGGCGATCGGCTGGCCTCGATTGGCCAGGGCGGGTTTCAGGCTTTGCAGCAGTGCAGTCAGCAGTGGCAGCAAGCCATGCGGGGTGTTCCGGCGATCGCCCAGACTGACTGGTCAGATCTCCCGCCTTTCAACGACACTATCCCCGCCGCCTGGATGCTGCGCGCCTCGCTGTGGGTAGATCCAGCCGGGCCAGAAAATTTATCAAAACCCCTGTCGGCACCTTCATTAGACTCTTTAACCGCTCCCCCAGTGCTGCTCAGTCAGGGGCTTCTACCAGCCCACATTGAGGCTGACTTTGCGGCCCTGCCCCAGGTGCTGCCCCAGTTTTGGAGCCAGGCGCTCACGGCCCGCTGCCTGTCGGTTTGGCCACTCCACTGCCAGCGCCTGGGCGATCTCAGCTTCGCTACGCTGATTATGCCGGTCTACCCGGCGATCGCCACGGGCACCTTGACCCTTGAGCAGGGGCAGATTACCGTGGCGGCTGTGGCTGGGCTGGGGCTGGCCATGACTCTGGGAGAAGCGATTCCGACCTACTGCCGCACCAGCCGCAGCAAGGTCGCTGCGGCCACCTGGAAACCGGGGTTTCAGGAGCGGGTTTACCAGCTGATGCCAGCCTCTAAGTACCGGCCCCGACCGGCGGCGATGGCCCAGCCCATTCAGGTGGTAGAGCGCGATCGCCCCGAGCTGCACAGCCCCCTGGGCGCGACCCAGCTAGCCCGCCTGGTGCACCTGGCTGATCTGGCCCAGGCGGCCCTGGGCAGCAGTGGCGTGCGCCTGGAGTGGCTGCTGCACCTCAGCGCCAACCCCGATCAGCCCACCCTGATCATCACCGAGGCGGCGCCCTGGAGCGACCCGGCGGCAGTGGCGCCTGTGCCCTCAGCTGCTGCCGCACCGCGCGCCCGATCGCAGCCTCCCCTGCTGCCTTCGGCCAGTGCGGTGGTGCGCGGCATTGGCGCCGCAGTCGGGCGCATTCAGGGCGTGGCAGTGGTCGCCCACCATCCCCAAGATTTGCCCCAGTCTTTGCCCGTGGGGTGTATTGTGGTGCTGCCCGATTTGCAGCCCGATGTCTTTTTGCAGCTGCAGGCCGTCAAGGGCATTGTGACGGAGCGGGGCGGGGCCACCTGCCACGCGGCAATTCTGGCCCGGGAGGTCGGGATACCAGCGGTGGTCGGGGCACCCCAGGCCACCCAGCTGCTCGAAACTGGTATGGTGCTCTGGCTCGATGGCGATCGCGGCGTGGTCTACGGCTTGACTGATGAGGCTGGCGACCATCAGCAGTTTCAAACCGCGCTCACCCAGTTTGAAACCACGCCTGACCCGGTGGCTGACCTGTCGCCCCAGCACAGAGCTCGCTACCAGCGGCTGCAGACTCAGGTGATGATCAACCTCAGCCAAAATCGGCAGCTGGCTACCCTCCCCCTCGACTACGCCAACGGCGTTGGTCTGCTGCGATCGGAGTGGCTGCTGCTCGATGTGCTCGATGGACGACACCCCTGGGACTGGGTCAACCAGGGCCAGGAGGCTGAGCTGCAAAGCCGCCTGGTGCAGCAGCTAGAGCCAATTGTGCAGGCGCTGGGTTCGAAGCCCCTGCGCTACCGCAGCCTCGACCTACGATCGCACGAATGGCAGGCCCTCCGGGGCAGCCCACCGATCGAGCCCAACCCTATGCTGGGGCTGCGGGGCACCCTCAGCTACGAGGTTGACGATCGCCTGTTTCAGGTAGAGTTGGGGGCACTGGCGGCCCTACAGCGGGCGGGCTACGCCAATTTGCAGCTCATTTTGCCCTTTGTGCGCACCGTCGAGGAGGCGATCGCCTGCCGCCAGCGCATCGAGCGTGCCGGGCTGCTCGACGCCGACGGGTTTGTGCTGTGGATTATGGCCGAGGTGCCGTCGGTGCTGTTTTTGCTGCCCGCCTATGCCCAGGCCGGCATTCAGGGCATTGCTATCGGCTCTAATGACTTGACTCAGCTGCTGCTGGCCGTCGATCGCGACCAGCCGATTATGGCCTCCGCCTACGATGAGCGCCATGCTGTCGTGCGGCTGGCCATGGCCCACCTGGTGCAGGAGGCCCACCGCTGCGGCCTGATGTGCTCTATCTGCGGCCAGGCCCCGGTGCGCCATCCCGAGCTAATTGCCGATCTAGTTGCCTGGGGAATTGGCTCCATTTCGGTCGAAGCCGCCGCTCTAACTTTTACCCTAGAAGCCGTGTGGCAGGCTGAGCAGGGCGGTGAGTAGCCAGGGTCAACCTTAAACTCACCAATCCTCTCATCTAATCGCCCGCTGCCGCAAAATCACCTGGGCAATACACAGCGATCGCCGTAGCATGGTCGATAATAACAACGTTGTACAGACCGTTAAGCCCTATGCCTCTTCCTACAAATCTAGCCACCTTAGACGGTGCTCCTCTGGCCTCCGAGTCATTGGCGAGCAAAGTCGTTCTCTTTGTGAATGTAGCCAGCAAGTGTGGCCTCACCCCTCAGTACAACGGTCTGGTAGAGCTGGATAAAGCCTACGGCGATCGCGGTCTGATGATTGTGGGCGTGCCCTGCAACCAGTTTGGCCAGCAAGAACCCGGTAGCCCCGAAGAAATCAAAGACTTCACCAAGAGCAAGTACGACGTCGACTTTACCCTGCTCGAAAAGCAGGATGTCAACGGCCCCAACCGCAGCCCGCTCTACCAATTTTTGGTGGGCGAAGGCCCCGACATCAGCTGGAACTTTGGCAAGTTTCTGGTCGGGCGGGACGGAAATGTAGTGGCTCGCTTTGACCCCAAAACCCCTCCTGACGACCCCGATCTCAAGGCTGCGATCGAGCAAGCCCTGGGCTAACGGGCCAGGGTCGCCAGCACATCGTGCAGCAAGTCCTGGTGCATGAGGGCGCGGTCGACCCGCGATTTGATCTGCTCTGGGGTCAGCGGGTCGCCGTTGGCATAGACCTCCAGCCAGGTTTTAGTCATCTGCTCTGGGGTCTCTGGCCAGCGATGAACCCCCGCCTGGGGGTTGAGGTCAAAGCCCGGCAGGTCGAGGTCGGCCATCAGCTGGCTCACCTTGGGGTCATAGCTCAGCCCAAAGCAGCGGCAGCCCTCAGCCGCCGCCATAATCAGCGCGTGCAGCCGCATGCCAATCGTCATCTCTACGCCGCGAAACAGCCCCTTGAGCTGGTGCGGGTCGCTGAGGACGTAAGTTTGGCTGGGGCCAGGTAGCCGGGGCTGAATGTACTCGGCAATGGGCAAGTCTTTGACGGGCTGAAACGGCACCAGCAGCAGGCAGGTCTGGGTAGCCGCCTGAAATGCGGCCAGCGCCTGGGTGAATTGATCGAGATGACGTTCGCTCAGCCAGGGGTGAGGGCGCAGCGCCACGGCTACGCGGGGGGCAGGCAGCTCCCACAGCCTTTCTACAGGAGCTGCCGCCAGCGCCCACACCGGGTCAGGGGCCTGCATTCCCGGCACCTGCCACCGGGCCAGCCAGGCCGCCGAGCCGTTGTCGCGCACGCTGACAGCATCGCAGTGGCCCAGCGCGTAGCGCCCCAGCCCCTGGCTCAGAGGATGGGTCAGCGGGCCAATACCCTGGCCCCAGGCAATAGTTTTTAACCCCAGCCACTGGGCCAGGGCCATTAGACCACCGTAGTAAATCGGGTTTTGCAGGCTGGTGGCGTCCTGCAACAGGCTACCGCCTCCCCAAATAAATACATCTGCCCCTCGCAAGGCCCGCAGCACTGGCCCCAGAGCTTTGCGAGGCACCGCCTCGACCCCATAGCGCTGAGCGGTTTCAGCCGGGTTGCCCGACAGTACTACCGGAGTCACCGTGGAGGGCAGCATTTGCAGCAGGGTGGCCAGCAGCGCTTCGTCGCCGCCGTTGCCCATGCCGTAGTAGCCACACAGAACCGCTCGCATGCTTCACCTGCCCCTAACCCGTTCGTTAAACCGCTATACGCCATACCCCGACCTCTCTACAATAGAGGCTGTCGTTACGCCCTGAACCCCATGCATGCCCTCTCGCTACCCACCTGGATGATCCACATCTCAAGCGTGCTGGAGTGGATGGCGGCGATGTGGTTTATCTGGCAGTTTGCAGCGGTCACCCAGCGGCCCGTCTGGCGATGGCTCGCGATCGGCATGTTCCCGGCCCTGGTCAGCGCTATGGCCGCCTGTACCTGGCACCTGTTTGACAATGCCCCTGGCCTGGCCTGGCTGGTGACGCTCCAGGCTGCCATGACAGTCGTTGGCAATTGTACCCTCTGCCTCGCCGCCTGGTGGATTTGGCGACAGAGCAGCCTTGCAGCAGAAGGCCCTAAGTGAATTTTGGATTTTAGATTTTGAATTTTAGATTTTGAATTTTAGATTTTGAATTTTAGATTTTGGATTTTTAGGCAGGACATCGGCTTTCCCCCCTACC
>PYGV01000401.1 GCA_003022385.1 filamentous cyanobacterium CCP3
AGATGTGTATAAGAGACAGGTAGGCGGGTGGATGGGTGGGTAGGTGGATGGGTAGGTAGGTGGATGGGTGGATGTAGACACGGAGCGGCTTCCCGTAGGGTGGGAAGGAGGGGATAAGGGGAATCTGTTTTTTTGGAGTTTGGGGTGGGTGAGGGAATTTGGTGGGGGCGCTTCTATCGCAGGAATTCTTTATCCAAATCTTTAGCTACTGAAAAATCGTCACAGGGGAGCATGGGTAAATGGGGCATATCCCCCATAATGAAGAGCAAGTATTTAGGTGTTCCTGGCGTTGCTGATTGCTCCTGTTCCCCACCTATCCATCTACTTTTTTTCTCTCTACCCTCCCTCCTCCATGTCCATGCTCAAACTTCTCGCTGGTGTTCTGGGCATCGCAGGGACTATCTATCTTGTGCTGTGTGGTTGGCTGTGGCTGGCGCAGCGGCGGCTGATGTATTTGCCCAGCCCTACAATGGGCGCTACTCCAAGCGCTTTTGGCTTGGCCTACAGCGATGTCTGGATACCCCTGGCAGAGGATGGCGGCAGGCTACACGGCTGGTGGTTGCCGACAGATAGTGGCCATGACTTAACTATTTTGTACCTCCACGGCAATGCCGGGAATATCTCC
Source organism: filamentous cyanobacterium CCP3 (assembly GCA_003022385.1). Taxonomy (GTDB): domain Bacteria; phylum Cyanobacteriota; class Cyanobacteriia; order Phormidesmidales; family Phormidesmidaceae; genus Nodosilinea. The sequence goes on from PYGV01000401.1 coordinate 626, forward strand.
AGCAATTTGGGCAAGGCATTACAGCTGCGATCGCTGGGTGCTTCTGTGCTAGCGATCGACTATAGAGGCTATGGCCTGAGTTCAGGTCCATTTCCCAGCGAACACCGCCTCTATGATGATGCGCTGGCGGCCTGGCAGTTTTTGCAGCGCGAAAAGCAGGTTGCGCCTCACCATCTGGTCGTCTACGGTCATTCTCTGGGGGGCGCAATTGGCATTGAGCTAGCCAGCCGCATTCCTCACCTGGCTGGCCTGGTGGTAGAAGCTTCGTTCACGTCTATGGACGATATGGCCACTTTGTCCCCGTACAACCGCTGGTTTCCAGTCAGTCAGTTACTCAATCAGCGGTTTGATTCACTGGCCAAGGTTAGTCACCTAAAGGTACCGACGCTGTACCTGCACGGCTTGGCTGACGCCTCGGTGCCAGCGGTCATGAGTGAGGCCCTCTACCGCGCTAGCGGCGGACCCAAGGCCCTGTGGCTCGTCCCAGACGCTGACCACAACGACCTGCCTGATTGGGCTGGCGATGAGTTTCACGGGCGTTTGCATCAGTTTTTGCAAGACCATGTTTTGGTGCAGAACTGAGCGTCTGGTAGCTTTGCAAAGCTGGTGTAAAACCCCGTTCATCTCAGGCTAGGGAATTCACTGAGTTTGCTATGGTTAGCACCATGGCTAAAAGCGATCGCCCCAGTTTTCGGCGATCGCTTTTAGCTATCCGGGAGCAGACTGGACAGTGGTTTGACATCTGCTGGCCGCGGCCCCAATCCCTATTCATCACCCTATAGAACCTTTTATGGCCCGTCTTTCTACTGAACTGAACCGCTACTTTGTTGAAGAGGTCAGCAAGCCCCAGGTGACCCTCAAAGAAATTCTCACCCTGGCCGGAGAGCGCACCTTTGGTTTTTTGTTTGTAGTGCTGGCCCTGCCCTCCGCTCTGCCCATACCGGCCCCAGGCTACTCAACTCCCTTTGGCATTGTGATGTTTTTGCTGGCGGTACAACTAATTGCCGGGCGCACTCGCCCCTGGATGCCCGAGGGCTGGAACCACAAGCAGTTTGACCTGGTTTCGGTCCAAAAAATTGTCAAGGCGGGGACTCCTTGGCTGCGACGACTGGAGGCGGTTTCTCGGCCTCGCCTGACACCTGTCTGCACCAGCCTGGCAGGGCGCACCGTTCTGGGTATCGCGATCGCGCTGATGTCTATCTCAATGATGATCCCCATTCCGGGCACCAACACGCTGCCTGCCATGGGGATTTTTGTTACCGGCTTTGGCCTGCTCGACGACGATGGCGTCATCAGTCTGGGCGGCCTGGTGCTTTGCCTGCTGGGGGGCGCTCTAACTACGCTGATTCTGACGTTTGGTTACGAAGCGGTCAAAACCGGGATTGAATTTCTGCTGCAGCGCTAGTCGGTTCCCCTAACTGGCTTTCCTAGTTAATTCCTAAAGTAAGGCTCCAGCCCAGCACTGTACCGGTGGCACCGGGAGCGCTATCTATGGCGCGCAATCGCCAGGTGCCCTGGGCCGGTAGGCCAATTAGCCGCATGAGCGCTGGAGTTGTCTGTAGGCTGTAGGTCTGGCGCAGCTCGGTCTGGCGACCCAAGGTACGGCCTTGGACCAGCACCGTAGCGCCGTTGGGGGCAATCAGGCTCAGGCTTAGGTCTCCCAAAAAAGCGTGGTCAACCTTAACCTCTAGCTGTACATCGCTGACGGTTTCAGTCGCCGCGATTGCCACGCTGCTCTCCACTCCGCCGGGCTGATTGTCTGGAATGGCCGTCGCCGTCTGGTTTTGCTGCTGCACCACCCGGCCCAGCTGTCGCCCGGCAAAAGCCCGCCGCTGGGCCTCACGCACCGCTGCTGCCGCATTCACCTTGCCGTAGCCAAACCACTGGGAGTGGCCGCTGGCGTTGTAGGTGCCGTACTGCAAGCCCAGCTGGGGATCGGGGGTGCGATCGACAATTTTGTCGGCGGTGGCCTGAAGAATTTCGCGCACCTGCCGGGCGGTCAGGTTGGGGTTGACCGAGAGCATCAGCCCGGCTACCCCGGCCACCACCGGGCAGGAGCTGGACGTGCCGCCAAACACGTTGGTGTAGTCATCGGGGCTGTAGCCCAACCCCTGGGTGCGATCGCTCGTCACCATACCCAGCCCCGGCAAATACTGGCGCAGCGGCGGCCCTGTCGCCACACTGCCCACCTGGGGCAGGGCCATGCTGGGGGGCGCATTGTTGCTGGGGGCGGCCACCGCGATATGTTCGCCCCAGTTGCTGTAGGCGGCCTTGGTGCCCAGGCTGGTGGAGGCCGATACCGCAATTACATCGGGGTGAATGGCAAACCCGCTCAGCCACCGCGTGGGGCCACTGAGGGTGTTGGGGGGCCACTGGCTCTCGTTGATCGTGCCGCTGACCGGGCGGTTGGCATTGCCCGCCGAAAAGACTATCACGCAGCCTTTGCCGTTGCGCCCGGTGGTGGCGGCCCGCGTTAGCGCATTGGTCTGCCGCAGGGTGAGCGGAAAGTAGTTGGTCGCAGGTGACCAGCTGCAGACAATCACCGCCGCCCCCCGACGAGCGGCCTCATCAAACAGCTGCTCAATTGAGCGATCGTCAATAAAGCCCGTGGTGCGAATCGGCATAAACGCGCAGCCGGGCGCCACACCTACAATGCCAATCGCGTTTTCTTCCCCAATCGCCAGACCCGCCACCGCCGTACCGTGGTTCTCGTCTTGCTTCGTAGGCAGGGGTAGCGCATCCTTGTCTTGCAGATCAATCGGGGCCACCAGCTTGCCCACGCCCTGCAGATCGGGATGGTTCAGGTCAAAGCCGTCGTCGCTGACCGCAATCACCACCGATCGCGATCCCCGAGTAATGTCCCAGGCGGCTTCAGCAAAGATGTGTGAACCCGCCGCCAGACTAGCTCCGCCATTGTGGGACAGGTGCCACTGCTGGCGGTAGCGATCGTCGGTGGGTCGGTAGAGGGGGCCAGTTTCGATCGCCAGGTTGGGTTCTGCCGCCAGCACCCCGTGGAGGGCAATCAAACGGTTGGCCAGTTTGATCGGGTTCTCGGTCGCGGCTGAGGTGACTCTGACCACAAACGTATTGGAAATACCCACCAGGGGTTTCTCAATCGCCAGGCCCAGGTCATTCAGGATAGCCTCAATAGCCGAGGCCGCCGTCTCAGGGGTAAACTGCACCGTGAGCTGCTCGGTCAGGTAAACCCAGGTCTGGGGGCTATCGGCCAACCGATACACGTGGCTGGCAAACAGCACCGCTGGATCGCGGCGAGCCAGGGCCAGGGCGGGTTCGAGGTCAGTTTCGGCCACCTGCCATTCCACCAGCTGCCCCCCGGCTACCGCCCGTAGAGCAATGGGGTTCAGACGCTGGCGCAGGGGCTCTAGGGCGGAGG
>PYGV01000402.1 GCA_003022385.1 filamentous cyanobacterium CCP3
AATTGTGTTTCTCTCAGTGCTCTACAGCGACTCGCTCTACGGCAAGCTACCGATCTTCAAAGCGCGACCGCCCCGTGCCGTCACCCCTCCCTTGGCCCCGGCCACCCCGGTTTAGGCCGGTCGCGGGGATAAACCTCCCGTAGGGGCACAGCGGTGCTGTGCCCCTAACAAGACCATCACGTTATTTAGTATTTAGTTCCAGCACACATCCAACAGAGAGTTAGAACCATGGCCACTGAAGCACTGGGATTGTGGGGCGTGCCCCTGGCGATCATTGCTGGCACCCTGCGCGGCAGCGTTCCGTTTCTGTTTGTCAGCCTGGGGGAATGCCTGACCGAAAAAAGCGGCAAAATCAACCTGGGCCTCGAAGGCACCCTGCTGATGGGGGCGATGAGCGCCTACGCTATATCGTACCTGACCGGGTCGCCCTGGCTGGGGGTGATCACCGCCGGAGTAGCGGGCATGTTTTTGGGCCTGATCCATGGCTGGCTGTCGCAGCAGCCCCGGGTCAACGACGTGGCCGTGGGCATTGCCATGATTATCTTTGGCAGCGGCCTGGCCTTTTTTCTGGGTAAGCCGTTTATTCAGCCCTCGGCCCCCCAGCTGCCGACGCTGTCTCTGGCGGGGTGGACCCAAATTCCTCAGCTGGAGTCGGCCTTGAGCATTAGCCCGCTGTTTATTTTGGGGGTGGCGATCGCGCCCCTGATGCAGTGGTTCTTCCGCTCCAGCCGCTGGGGCCTGCTGATTCGGGCCGTGGGCGACAGCCCCGACGCCGCTCGGGCCATGGGCATTTCGATTTTTAAGGTGCGAATGGCCAGCATTGTGGCGGGCAGCTTTTTGGCCGGCATTGGCGGCGCCTCGCTGTCGCTGTTTTACCCCGGCAGCTGGTCAGAGCGGATTTCGAGCGGTCAGGGACTTATGGCCGTCGCCCTGGTCATCTTCGCGCGCTGGAATCCGATTCAGTGCCTCTACGCCTCGCTGCTGTTTGGTGGCGCCCAGGCGATTGGCCCGGCGATGCAGTCGGTGGGTATCGATGCCTACTACTACCTGTTCAACGCGTCGCCCTACATTCTGACCCTGCTGATCATGGTGATCACCTGCTCGCCGAAGCGCACGCTGACCGGTGCCCCAGGATCGTTAGGACAGGCTCAGGAGTAACAGTTTGCATCTACCTTTTGACGCATCTTGTTAGGGATGAGTCAAACAGTCGGGCAGTAGGTTGGGCTAACCGCAGTGCAACCCAACAGCCGCAGAGGGGTTGGGTGCCGCTAAGCTCTACCCCATCTCCGGCGTTTCCCAACCGCTAAAGCACGTTCACACCCGTTAGCTATCGCAATGGAGAACCACCATGGGCGTTTTTGTTGAAGCTGAGCCGTATCCGTACCCCTACAACGGGGAGCTGCGGCCCGAAAATACGGCGCTGATTGTGATTGATATGCAAACCGATTTCTGCGGCATCGGCGGCTATGTCGACAAAATGGGCTACGACCTATCGCTGACCCGCGCCCCGATCGCGCCCATTGCTCGGCTGCTGGGGGTGATGCGCGATCGCAACTTCACCATCATCCACACCCGCGAGGGCCATCGCCCCGATCTAGCTGACCTGCCGGAGAACAAGCAGTGGCGATCGCGGCAGATTGGCGCAGGCATTGGCGACCCCGGCCCCTGCGGCCGCATTTTGGTGCGCGGCGAACCCGGCTGGGAGATCATTCCCGAGCTGCAGCCCCTGCCCGGCGAAGTCGTGATTGATAAGCCCGGCAAAGGCTCGTTTTACGCCACCGATCTGGATCTGGTTCTGCATCGCAGAGGCATTCAGAACATTATTCTCGCGGGCATTACCACCGACGTGTGCGTGCACACCACCATGCGCGACGCCAACGATCGCGGCTACGAGTGCCTGCTGCTATCAGACTGCACGGGTGCTACCGACTATGGCAACCACCTGGCGGCGCTGAAGATGGTCAAAATGCAGGGCGGTGTGTTTGGGGCCGTAGCCCATTCTGAAGCGCTGATTGAGGCGTTGGTCTAAGCCGCTATATGTGATCTGAGCTGGACCTCGGTCAATGGTAGGCAATGCCCACCCTACGACAGCCGTAGTGACTGAGCGCTGCTAAGCTCCTACTACCATCCTACTCGCCCACCCATCCACTCTCATACCCATCCACCCCCTACGCTGCTATGGAAACCGCAATTGCTGCTCCTCAAACTAAAACCGCTCCGCCCGAGCTAGAGGTGATCAACCTGACCAAGCGCTTTGGCACCTTCACCGCCCTTGACCAGGTGTCGATCAAAGTCACCCCCGGTAGCTTTCACGCCCTGCTAGGGGAAAACGGGGCGGGCAAAAGTACCCTGGTGAAATGCATCATGGGCTTTTATACCCCCACCTCTGGGGAGGTGTTGATCGATCAGCAGACTCGCACGATCGCCAGCCCTAAAGACGCCCATCACTTTGGCCTGGGCATGGTCTACCAGCACTTCACCTCGGTGCCCGCCATGACCGTGGCCGAGAACCTAGTGCTCTCGCGCTACGACAGCCCCCAGTGGATCAACTGGAAAGCAGAGTACGAGCGCCTCGACGCCTTTATGGCCACCTCGCCTTTCCAAATTGACCTGCGCACCCCCATCTCTCAGCTAGCGGCGGGCCAAAAGCAAAAGCTCGAAATTCTCAAGCAGCTCTACCTGAATAGCCGGGTGCTGATTCTCGATGAGCCCACCTCGGTGCTCACCCCCGACGAAGCCGACGAAGTGCTGGGCCTGCTGCGTGAAGAAGTCACCGCTGGCCACCTCAGCGTGCTGATGATTTCCCACAAGTTTCGCGAGGTGATGGCCTTTACCGACGAGGTGACGGTGCTGCGCAAGGGCCAGCTGGCGGGTCACGGCTACGTGCGCGATTTGACCGTTGACGATATGGCCCACATGATGCTGGGCGAAAAGCAGGAGGCCACCCCGGTTGAGAAAGTCACCATAGCCGATCCTAAGCCGGTTTTAGAGCTGCGGAATCTCTGTGCCGATCGCGACAACGGCTTGCCCGCTGTCCGCAGCGCCAGCCTAACTATCCGCAGCGGCGAGATCGTCGGCATTGCCGGGGTCTCGGGCAATGGGCAGCGGGAGCTGGTGGAGGTGCTGGCTGGGCAGCGGCCCCGCCACAGCGGCGAGATTCTCGTCAATGGTGAGCCCTACCAGTCGACCCGCAAGGAAATGGCGCGGCACCAGGTCTACACCCTGCCCGAAGAGCCCCTGCGCAACGCCTGCGTACCCCACATGAGCGTGGCCGAAAATATGGCCCTGCGCACCTTCGATTGCCCACCCCAGGCCAAGCGCGGGCTGCTCAGCCTGATCAACATTCGGCGTATGGCGGAGGGCCTGGTGAAGGTGTTTTCGGTCAAAACGCCATCGGTCGATACCCCGGTGGGCAACCTGTCGGGGGGCAATGTGCAGCGCACCGTGCTGGCCCGAGAGCTGTCCTCCACCAATATCAACCTGCTGATTGCGGCCAACCCCTGCTTCGGCCTCGACTTTTCGGCGGTGGACTACATTCACAGCCAAATTCTCGCCGCCCGCAATCGCGGCGTGGCGGTGCTGCTGGTGAGTGAGGATCTCGATGAGCTGCTGAAGCTGAGCGATCGCATTACTGTAATCAGCGATGGCGAACTGGTTTACGAAAGCCCCACCGCCGCCGCCGACATCAAAACCCTGGGCCACAAAATGGCCGGGCACTAACCCCATGCAAACCATCCAGTCCCTGGTTTTTCCCGAACTGTGGCAGATTTTGGCCAAAGCCGACGATCTACCCTGGGAACCCTTTCGCCCTGGTATTGAGATCCATCGGCTCTACCCCCCAGAACCCGGCGGGGCCGCCACCGCCCTGCTGCGCTACCAGCCTGGAGCCACCGTTCCCTGCCATCGCCACATCGGCTTTGAGCATATTTTGGTGCTCTCTGGCTCACAAACCGATAACCATGGCACCTACCTGGCAGGCACCCTGGTCATTAACCCCCCCGGCAGTCGCCACACTGTCACCAGTCC
>PYGV01000403.1 GCA_003022385.1 filamentous cyanobacterium CCP3
CCCATCTACCCATCCCACTTCACCTTAAACAGGCGAAACAGCTCATAGTCGCGGCTAGAGACCACCCGCGCCCCTTCGGCCTTGACCAGGGCAGGCCAGCGATCGAGGGCTTCCAAATGCACTTCGGCCCCCAGGTAGGTTTCGAGAATGGCCCAGGGTTCGGCTAGCTCGGCCCCAGGATCGATGGCGTCGAAGAGAAACCAGCCGCCGGGCTTGAGAATTTTTTTGACCTGCTGGAGCACCGTGGCCCAGTAGTCGGCGGGGTAGTAGCAGCTCACGCCCGTGGCGATCGCCATATCAAAGGAGTGCGGTTCGTACTCCAGGCGGTGGGCGGGGGCCTGAGTCACCCCCTTAAACAGCTTGGAGTTGAGCTGGGGGCCGCGCGAGGTCAGCGCTTGACAGGCTACAGGGCTAATGTCATGGCCGTGGAAGAGGGCCTCCCAGTCGCGCCAGGGGTAGATCAAAAAGCTGATGCCGCAGCCAATGTCGAGGCAGCGATCGCGCCTGCGGGGCTTAACCGCCTCCCAAAAGGGCGTCGAAATCCGGGGCGTCAGCGTACCGGCAATCCAGTCTTGAAACACGGGCATTTCTTCGACCTCAGGGGGCAGGTCAAAGGCTTTGCCGCTAAATTCGTGGTCGTAGCGCCGAGCCACGGCCTGAAGCTGCGCTCCCCAGGGGGAGGGGTCGGCGGGCAGGCGGCCCCTGCCATCGCCTTTTGCCCCGGCGCCTTTCATCCTTTCAAAGCCCGGTTGAAGTTCTCGCGGTACGACTTGTTAAGGGCCAAAAACAGCGGCCACAGCAGAGTGAACTTAACCCTGCCTTGGGTAAAGTTAGTGCGATTAAACCCCGTCCAAAACTTAAAGGCCCCGCCGCCGTAGATACCGGCTAACAAAAGCACGATCAATGTACTCATAGTCACTGCTCCTTTCTACCCGGGTCGCCTATGCTTCTACAATACCAACCTTGTTCCCAGTTGGTGGCCTGTTGAGGCCTCTATTTCTCTGGTGTTGACCCCCATGACTAAAGAAAGGCAGGCACATAGCGGTGCAGCACAGATCCCACCTGAGATAGAGATAGATTAGGTGTATTTACTCTAATCTATCCTCGGGCAGATCAATGCCGGGGTAAAGTAATAGATGTATCCAGAGGCGATATATCGAGAGACAGAGCAATCTGTCCAATTCCACTCACTATGGATGAGCTGACGCCTCGCCATTGAGCGAGGTTCCCATCGGGAAGATGTTTTCAAGCAGGAAGGAGACGATATGCGTGCAGTGCTTATGGCTGGTGGTTCAGGGACTCGTCTACGGCCATTGACCTGTGACTTACCCAAGCCAATGGTGCCAATTCTCAACCGCCCCATTGCTGAGCACATTGTTAACCTGCTCAAGCGCAACGGCATTACTGAGATCATTGCGACTCTCTTCTATTTGCCCGATGTGATGCGCAACTACTTTAGCGACGGGCACGATTTTGGGGTGCAGATGACCTACGCCGTCGAAGAAGACCAGCCCCTGGGCACGGCGGGCTGCGTGAAAAATATTTCTGATCTGCTCGACGACACATTTCTGGTCATTAGCGGCGACAGCGTTACCGACTTTGACCTGAAAGCGGCCATTGAGTACCACAAGCAAAAGGGGTCTAAGGCCACTCTGGTGCTGACCCGAGTGCCCAACCCGATCGAGTTTGGCGTGGTCATTACCGACGATGAGGGACGAATCAAGCGATTCCTAGAAAAGCCTTCCACCAGCGAAATTTTTTCTGACACGGTTAATACCGGCACCTACATTCTCGAGCCCGAGGTGCTCGACTATTTGCCAGCTAACGAAGAGTCTGACTTCTCCAAAGACCTGTTCCCGCTGCTGCTGGAAAAGGGCGAACCCATGTTCGGCTATGTGGCCGACGGCTACTGGTGCGATGTCGGTCACCTAGAGGCCTACCGCGAGGCTCAGTACGATGCTCTGCACCGCAAAGTCGTGGTTGATTATGCATACCCAGAGACATCTCCTGGCGTGTGGATCGGCGAAAATACGCAGATAGATCCATCGGCTCAGATTCAGCCGCCGGTCCTGATCGGCAACAACTGCCGTATCGGCCCCCGTACGGTGCTCGAACCGGGCACGGTAATTGGGGACAATGTCACCATCGGCAGCGATGCCGACCTCAAACGACCAATCGTTTGGAATGGGGCTATTGTTGGCGATGAGGCACATTTGCGGGCCTGTAGTATCGCTCGGGGGGCGCGGGTCGATCGCCGCTCTCACGTGCTAGAGGGGGCGGTGATTGGCCCCCTGTCTACGGTGGGCGAAGAGGCGCAAATTAGCCCCGGCGTAAGGGTCTGGCCGAGTAAGCAAATCGAGTCAGGTGCAACGTTGAACATAAACCTTATCTGGGGCAACACCGCCCAGCGCAACCTGTTTGGCCAGCGGGGGGTGGCCGGGTTGGCCAACATTGATATTACCCCTGAGTTTGCCGTCAAGCTGGGGGCCGCCTACGGGTCTACCCTCAAGTCCGGCTCCCACGTTACAGTCTCGCGCGATCAGCGCAGCATCTCGCGCATGGTGTCGCGATCGCTGATTGCCGGTCTGATGTCGGTGGGCGTCAATGTGCAAAACCTGGAGGCGACGGCGATTCCGGTGGCCCGCAGCGTGCTGGCCCAGATGGGCGTGGCGGGGGGCATTCACGTGCGCCTGCACCCCGATCGCCCCGACTTCGTGCTGATTGAGTTTTTCGACGAGCACGGCATCGATATTCCCAAGAGCAAAGAGAAGAAGATTGAGGGCGCTTACTTTAAAGAAGACCTGAGGCGATCGCCCATCCATGAGATCGGCACCGTCACTTACCCCACGGGCGTGGTTTCCACCTACATCACCGCCTTTGAAAAACACCTCAACATTGAGGCGGTCACCAACAGCCAGGCCAAAATCGTGATCGACTACCTCTACGCGGTATCGGGGGCCGTGCTGCCGCAGATTTTAGGCAAGTTTGACTGCGACGCGGTCGTGCTCAACGCCAGCCTGCGGCAGATGGCCCTCTCCAACGACGAGCGCGAGGTCATGCTGAGCCAGCTGGGTCAGGTGGTGCAGGCGCTGCGGGCCACCTTTGGGGCCCAGGTATCGGCCAACGGCGAGCAGCTGATCCTGGTTGATGAGGTGGGCACCACCATTCGCGGCGAGGTGCTCACGGCTCTGATGTCGCACATGATGCTGACCACCCACCCGCGCGGCACCATTGTGGTGCCCGTTCATACCTCCGGCGCGATCGAGCACATTGCCCGTCGCCACGACGGTCGCGTCATTCGCACTAAAGCTAACCCCACGGCGCTGATGGAAGCCTGCCAAACCAGCCCCAACGTGGTGCTTGGCGGCAGCGGCGAAATGGGCTTTATCTTCCCCGAGCTGCACCCCGGCTTCGACGCCATGTTCTGCATTGCCAAGCTGATTGAGCTGTTGACCATGCAGGAGCGATCGCTGGGACAAATCTGGTCAGAGCTACCCCGGATGGCCTACCGCATGCAAACCCTGCGCTGCCCCTGGACCGTGAAGGGTGCCCTGATGCGCTACCTGGTCGAAGAAAACCCGCCCGAGCGGCTGGAGCTCATCGATGGCGTTAAAATCTTAGGTGACAACCCTGACGACTGGGTGCTGGTGCTGCCCGATGCTGGCGAGCCGCTGGTGCATATCTATGGCAACAGCCAGAGCCGCGAATGGCTCGATACCACCCTGGCCAAGTATCAGCAGTACGTGCAAAACTTCATTGACAAAGAGCAGGGGATTATCAAGGAGACCGTGTCGCTATGAACAACTGCCTGCTAATGGCCGAAATCGTGCAGTCGCCCCAGCTGCGCTACACCTCTGACAATCAAACCCCCGTGGCCGAGTTTGTGGTGCAGTTTCCGGGCCTCAAGGAAGGCGATCCGTCGTCCCAAATGCTGTCTCTTATACACATCT
>PYGV01000092.1 GCA_003022385.1 filamentous cyanobacterium CCP3
GTGCTGGTGCGCAGGATGCGATGGCCAAAGGCCGGCCCTGGGCCATCGCCCAGATCGCCGCTGCTCTCCCACAGCAGCTTGAGGGTGTACTGCAACAGCGGCAGCGAAATTCGCTCGGCTTCGGCAGTGGCGTTTCGGCCCTTTAACCCCTGAATAATTTCTGCCACCAGGTCGGGCTCAAAGACTACCCCGTGGCGGGCAGCGGGCTGCTCGATAGCCAGGCGCAGTTCGTCATCGCCCAGGTCGGTAATTAGCTCAGAGCGCTGCAGAATGCCGCTGAGATTGGGGTAGGCGCTGAGGCGATCGAGAAAATCGGCCCGCATGGCCACAACGAGATCTACTGAAGGCAGACCGGCTCCGACCAGATTCACCAGACCGTCAATAAAATGCTGGCGGATGAGCCCATCGGGGCAGAGGGTAAACAGTTCCTCAAACTGGTCGATAAAAATTAGCCATTCATCGTCGTCAGCCCTAACTGTTTGAGCGGCCTTCAGCAGGCTGTCGGGCTGGCCTGTCAGCAAAAACTCCGTCTCTGACTGGCGGTAGCCAGCGCTGGTCAGGCTGGCCCGAAACGACTCAAAGGGATTGCGATCGGGGGTGCAGATCAGCTCCCGAAAGCCGCCCCCCCGCTGCTGGGCCAGTTGAGGTATCAGCCCGGCCCGAATCAGCGAGGATTTGCCGCTGCCCGAGGCCCCCAGCACCAGTAAAAAGTGCTCTTGCAGACGCTCCTGCAGGTGGGCCAAAATGCGATCGCGGCCAAAGAACAGGTCGCGATCGCGCACCTCAAACTTGCGCAGACCAATGTAGGGCGATCGCGGGTTCAGGGGCCGGGCTTTGACCTCATCAAAGGCCACCTGGGTGATGTGGGTGATCTGAGCGTGGGACTGATCGATGGTGGTTTGCGAAAAATCGACCCGGTTGCCCGAGCCATCGACCTGAAAGTTTCCGCCGATTGCTACATCCTGAGCCTGCGACGAGGCCGCCGGTTTGCGCCCTGGTTCGGCCTCGGGGGAGTTCACAGCAGCACCATGGCTTTGGCCACCAGACCCGCCACCCGCATGACCGGCTCAGCCAGGGTTTCTACCCCAGCTAGCCCCTTGCGCAGGGCCTCTACAGACTGGTCGATCAAATCCTTATCGGGGGTTTCTTTTTCTAGCTCAGTGGCCAGCGTGGTGATAGGCACCTTGGCGGTCGCCTTCTCAATAGGGTTGAGGCTGGGAGAATTGACGATCTGCTGTTGGAGAGCGGCTATGGCCTGCAGCAAAGCTTGGGTAGTATCGGCATCGCCATGGTTAGAACCTAGGGTGCTATTGCCAACGGTCTGCTGCTGACTCATGTCTACGGTGACGCCGCTGCCGCCCACCTGAAAGTTGCCGCCCACTGTCATCGATCGGCTTTGCTGGGTGGTGCTAGCCGCTGGCGCCGCCGTATCTAGCACGGTATTCAGCCGCGATTTGAGGGCTAACTTCTCTTCGACACTCAGACTGCCGACAATCTCAAGAACATCATCAACGGTGTATTTAGGCATATGTGATAAACCCCAGTTTGGGCAAGCACCTAGAGTATTTCATCTCAATGAACCTGCTCTTTAAGGTCGTAAACTCAGCCCGTTAGGCCCGTTTTCATACAACCTTGGCTCAGGATTCAGGTCAACAGTTCAGTAGGAACACTCTTGGGCTGCTCTGCCGATGGAAACAAGCATAGCGGCAGTCCTAGAAAAGGGCATTAAGTCTCAGAAATACTTAAACAATCGCCAATATCGTCCTAATCCTGCCGTCTGCTTGTCAATACAGGACAGAAACAGCTAGCTGAAGCTGTCATTCAGCCCAGGTTCGGTGATCGCGTCGTCGGTAGTGTTGCTTAAAGCCGCGGCAATCTACTGAATTGCCAGGACTCGCAGGTGCCTCTCAGCGACTCGGTTTTGCGGCCTACATAGCGATACCCAGGGTAGAGGCGAAAGGAAAATGTCTCCCTTTTGGGTTAGGGTTACTCCCCTCTAGAGAGGGATTAAGAGAACCGGCAATGGTCCTAACCTTGTAGAAGAAACCTTAACTAGAGGTCAATTACTATGTCAGAAGATAAAAGCAAGGCTAAGAGCAGTAGTGAAGAGCAAGATGGGTACAACACTCCCATCGATCCGATGCAGCGCCACACCGGCATGTACGAAGCGGGTGATGGAAAAGACGAAGCGCAGCCCGAAGGCGGCAGCAGCAACACTGGTGTAGAAGGCGCTCCTAACCAAGGTACCGAAAAGCGCTAAAACCCTAGCTGCCTCAAGTTTAACTGGTAGTGGTGTTTTGAAGCGATTGCAGTCCATGCGATCGCTTTTTTAATGCCCCTATCATGGTTCGGCGGTCAGACCCAACTCCGCCGTCAGCCAGTCTACAAACTGCCGCGCAGCGCGGCCCGAGCGCCCGTTGTGGCGGGTGGCCCACTGTAGGGCGCGGGCGGTCAGCTCCTCATCGGTCAGGGGTAGGCTGGCCTGCTGGGCCAGGTGCCGAACGATGGTCAGGTAGGTGGGCTGGTCGGCGGGCTCAAAGGTGAGGGTGAGGCCAAAGCGATCGCTAAACGATAGCTTTTCCTGCATTGTATCCCAGGCCTGCACGTCGTCTTGATCGCTAGGGCGGGGGCGATCGCTGAAGAACTCTCGCACCAGGTGGCGACGGTTGGAGGTGGCGTAGACCACCACATTGGCGGGCCGGGCGGTGGTACTGCCCTCCAGCACCACCTTGAGCGCTTTAAACGTATCGTCGTCCTCTTCAAAGGAGAGGTCGTCGACAAAGATAATAAATTTTTGGGGGCGCGATCGCAGATCCGCCACAATCTCAGGCAGGGCCTGTAAGTCGCCCTTGGCCACCTCCACCAGCCGCAGCCCCAGGGGGGCATACTCGTTCACCAGCGCCTTCACCAGCGATGACTTGCCCGATCCCCGGCTGCCGTAGAGCAGCACGTTGAGGGCCGGGTAGCCCTTGAGCAGGGCCAGGGTATTTTGCACCAGCTGCCGACGCGGGTGCTCGTAGGCGGTGAGCTGATCGAGGCGAATGGGGTCGGGTTCGGCGATGCCCCAGAGCGCTCCGTCGCGCCAGCTGAAGGCGCGATACTGGGCAAATAAACCCGCACCGCAGCGGCGATAGTGCGCAGCCAGCGCGGCGACGGCCTCGGCCCAGGCGGTCTCGGTAGACAGGGGCAGCGGTGGCGACAGCGAGGAATCTTTGGTTATGGACCAGGCCACTGGAGGACCAGGCAGGCGCGCGATCGCCTGCACCCACTCGGCCACCTGGGCACCGCTGAGCTGATACAGGGCCTGGAGCTGATCCAGGTCGTGGGCGGCGGCAGCGACGAGGGCCGGGGGCAGGTCGCCATCGTCCCAGCGCTGGGCCTGGGTCGTGAAGGGGTTCTCTGCGTAGGCAATCTGATGCAGCAAATAGGTCCCCCAGCTGCCGCCCGTCTCGGCCAGCGCTTGAAACCAGGCGGCGTAGCCTCTCAGGCTGAGCGCCGCATCCCCTGTTTGCAGAGCCTCCAGCAGGGCTTTAAACGCTTTGCCTGCGGAGGTTTGAAACGCACTGCCATAGAGCAACAAACCGTCGAGGCGCTGGCAGTAGCGCTGCACCTCGCCCTGGGCGGTGGCTATCTCTGGTATGCCGTTGCTGGGCAAATCTCTACGCCTCAATTTCAGCCTTCATGCGCTCCAGGGTCTGGTGCATCTGCTGGAACATCATATCGGGAGTCATGCCAAACTGACCTAGCTGGGTTTTGAGCTGCTCTACGGTCATTTGGGCCTGAAAGTCTTCTGAGAGCTCAAACCGTTTCATAAAAATGTGGTAGCGATCCATCATCGCTTCCATCTGGGCAATGTACATTTTCTTGCCCTCACGGTCAAACTTGCCGTAGTTGCCCCCGAGCTGCACCAGCGATTGATAATCCTGAAACAGCTGCATGGCCTCTTGCTGGACGATTTCTGAATCAAAAAAACCCATGGTTCTACGCGATTTATGCCGAGAGCTACTGTGGTTGACCTCGCTACATCCGGCAGGCAATTCCAATCTGATGGTGTAGCGAATTGTCCAATACTAAAAGCGTAAGGTTCAGCTTAGCTCCCGGCCAAGGGTAGATAACCCTACTTAATCTCTTCGATTTTGTCGCTGGGCGTTAGAATCGTAGAGCTGATTGACGCCACCCGCTGAGCCGCCACCAGCACGCTGTACGTTCGAGAGAAACTCCATGTCACAAGGTCAAGGGTTTGGGTTTGGGCTAGGCAAGATGAAGGAGCTGACCGAAGCCTTCAAAAAAGCCCAGCAAATTCAAGAAGGGGCTAAGCAGCTTCAAGAAGAACTGGAGCAAATGGAGATCGAAGGCGAGTCGGGTAGTGGCCTGGTCAAAGTAACCATGAGCGGCAACCAGGAACCCAAGGGTGTGACCATTGCCCCCGAGGCCCTCAACGAAGGAGCTGACGTGCTCTCTGACCTGGTGACGGCAGCGATGAAAGACGCCTACGAAAAGTCGACGGCCACCATGCGCGATCGCATGGAACTGCTCACGGGCGGCCTCAACCTGCCGGGCATGTAGGCCCTCTGCGCTATGACCACCCGCGTTTTGTTTGTCTGCCTGGGCAATATTTGTCGGTCGCCCTCAGCTGAAAACATCATGAACCACCTGATTGCCCAGCGGCAGCTGAGCGATCGCATCTCGTGCGATTCAGCGGGCACGGCCAGCTACCACGTGGGAAATTGCCCCGATCGCCGCATGACCCAGGCCGCCAAAGCCAGGGGCATTGACCTGGTCGGGCAGGCGCGCCAGTTTGAGGTCGTTGACTTCGATCGCTTCGACTACATCCTGGCTATGGACCGCCAGAACTATCGCGATATTTTGGCCCTCGACCCCACCCGGCAGCACGCCGATAAGGTGCGGCTGATGTGCGATTTTTGCCGCACTCACCCCGATCGCGAAGTGCCCGACCCCTACTACGGCGGCCCCGAGGGGTTTACCTACGTGATTGAGCTTTTGCTCGATGCCTGTGAAGGGTTCCTCGACCACATTCTCGATCACCCCGTAGCGTCCCGCCGCTAGTCCTTTGGTAACGCTGTGACCTCCAACGGCCCTGCTCCTAGGCACACCTTTGTTTCCGCCTCAGCGCAGACTGCCCGGTCCTGGCGGCGGTACGGTTTAGCTTGGGTGCTGGGAGGGCTGGGTGCCCTGGCGATCGCCACGCCAGCGGCGGCGGCCGAGGCGCTGCTGGTCTCCTTCGGCATCCTGGAGCGATCGATTCCAATTGCCGACCTGGAGCGGTTTGCGATGACTGGCGAGCTTACCCCCCAGCTCAATGTCTACAGGCGGCAGCTACAGGTCACCGACGAGCAACTTGGTCAAATTCGAGAAGTGCTAAGTACTCCAGCCTCCATTAGCCCCGTGGGGGTTGCTCAATTTCTCTACACCGAGCAGGGAATACTCCTGCTTGAACAGATTAGCCGAGTGGTGCAAACCCCGGTGCGTCAGGCCAACGTGCAGGCCCTGCGAGGGGCGCTGATCTTGGCGGCCGCCAATCCTGAAGGGGGCCTGACGCTGATCAACGTGCTCAAAACCTATCCCACCGTTGCCATTCGCATCGATCTGGCCGAGGGGTTGGCGATCGCCCAGGAGATCAACCAGGCTATTTTGCAGTCTGAGGCGGCCTTTGAGCAGGTGCAGGCTCTGGCCCAGCAAGCGGCTGAGGCCAACCCAGTCGACGTCGAGGCGCTGCAGCAGCTGGTGCAAAGCGAGCGCCAGTACGGCCTCGATCTCATTCAAGTGGTGGTGCCGGGCCTGCCTCGGCCGGTTCAGCTCTACCTGCCCCTGACTGAACCCGGTGGCCCAGGGGTACCGAGCCAGGGGTTTCCGCTGGTGGTGATCTCCCACGGGCTGGGGGGTACCCGCGACAGCTACACCTACCTGGCCGAGTACCTGGCCAGCGGCGGCATTGCCGTAGCCACCCTAGAGCACCCCGGCAGCAACGATCAGCAGCTCTACGCCCTGCTGACGGGGCAGTCAGATGCGGTGGTGCAAACCGAGGAGTTTTTGCGGCGTCCCCGCGATGTCTCGCTCACGCTCAACACCCTCGATCGCCTCAACCATAGCCCCTCGCCCCTGCGTCGGCAGCTCGACTTAGACCGGGTGGGGGTGGTGGGGCAGTCGTTTGGCGGCTATACAGCTCTGGCCCTGGCCGGAGCCAATTTTGATCTGGTGGGCCTGGCCGAGGTGTGCCCTCCCGGCACGCTGTCTTTTAACCCATCGCTGCTGCTGCAGTGTCAGGCCCTCAACCTGGTTACCCCGACCGACCTGAGCGATCGCCGGGTGAAGTCGGTTTTTGTCATAAACCCGGTGGGCAGCGTCCTGTTTGGACCCGTCGGCTACGGCCAGATCGACGTGCCAGTCATGATGGTAGCGGGCACGGCTGACACCATCGCCCCCGCCTATCCAGAGCAGCTGGTGCCCTTTACCTGGCTTACCACGCCCAATCGCTACCTGCTGCTGATCAGCCAGGGCACCCACTTCTCCGCCATTGGCGATATTGCGACGGGCGACCAGCCCCTGCCCATTCCGCCAGAGCTGATTGGGCTGCGCCCCGAGCTGGTGTGGGACTACATGCAAATCCTTGGGCTAGCCTATTTTAAGCTCACCCTGGAGGGCGACCAGCGATTTCAACCGGCCCTGCAGCCCGCCTTTGCCGCTGCGCTAGGGGTTGATCCCTACCTGCTCAGCCTGCTCGGCTCCCCCAGCGCCGACATCAGCCCCGCTGCTGCCCCTGACACCGCGCCTGAACCAACGCCCGCTCCGGTCGGTGCCGGGCTGAACGATCCCCTCTTCCCCTAGGATCAAACCCCCTTTCACCCCGGTCTGCTCCCTGGTATGGTGTCAGAGCCGGCTATAGTCTCAAGCGTGGTATGAGTTCTGGTGCTGCATCGGCTGCGATCATTGGCTGGCGAGAATGGGTAGCCCTGCCCGGCCTGGGGGTTCAGGCCATCAAAGCTAAAATTGATACCGGGGCGCGATCGTCGGCGCTCCACGCCTTCGCGGTGGAACGGTTTGAGCAGGGCGGTCAAGCGATGGTGCGCTTTCAGGCTCACCCCCTCCAGCGCAACGACGACGTTGTGGTCACCGCCGAAGCGGTTCTCTTAGAGGAGCGCGAGGTGCGCAACTCGGGGGGGCAGGCGGAGCTGCGCCCGGTCATCGAAACCCAGGTGCAGGTAGGCCGTGCCCTGTGGACCATTGAGCTGACCCTGACCAATCGCGATGAGATGGGCTTTCGCATGCTGCTGGGGCGGCAGGCGGTGCGGCGGCGCTACCTGGTCGATCCGGGGCGATCGTACCTGCAGCCCCTGCCCAAACCGTTCGCTTAACCCCTGATTACCGCTAAACTAACCCCCGAGGATGACTCCTGAGGCCCATGAAGATCGCGATTTTATCCAGGGATGCCACCCTCTACTCAACCCGGCGACTGGTGCAGGCAGGGGAAGAGCGTGGCCACAACATGCAGGTGATCGACCATCTGCGCTGCTACATGAATATCACCTCCCACCAGCCTAAGGTGATGTACCAAAGCCAGCCGATCGTGGATATTGACGCGGTGATCCCCCGGATTGGGGCATCGAACACCTTCTACGGCACGGCGGTGGTGCGCCAGTTTGAAATTATGGGGGTGTTTACGGCCAATACCTCCATGGCCATTTCCAGGTCGCGCGACAAGCTCAGGTCCCTTCAGATCATGGCCCGCCGAGGCATTGGCCTGCCGGTGACGGGCTTTGCCCACTCCACCAAAGATATCGACGGCCTGGTGGATATCGTCGGCGGTGCCCCTCTGGTGATCAAACTGCTCGAAGGCACTCAGGGCATCGGCGTGGTGCTGGCCGAAACCCAGCAGGCAGCCAAGTCGGTGATCGAGGCCTTTCGGGGCCTCGACGCCAACATTCTGGTGCAGGAGTTTATCAAAGAAGCGGGCGGCATGGACATTCGCTGCTTTGTGATTGGCGATAAGGTGGTCGCCGCCATGAAGCGCCAGGGCGCCCCTGGCGAGTTCCGCTCCAACCTGCACCGGGGCGGCTCGGCCAGCCGGGTGCGCCTCACCCCCGAGGAGCGCAGCACCGCTATTCGCGCCGCTAAGGCCATGGGCCTGCGGGTGGCCGGGGTCGATCTGCTGCGCTCCAACCACGGCCCGGTGGTGATGGAGGTCAATTCGTCCCCCGGCCTCGAAGGTATAGAAACGGCCACCGATATTGATGTGGCGGGCAAAATTATCGACTTTGTGGTCAAGCACGCTGCCCCTGACAAAGACCGCGATCGCATCAAATACTAGCCCCTACAGAATTGTCACAGCCAATCGCGTTGAATTGTCACACTTTCTCCATGGCCCTGCCACTCTTGCGCAATACCATGGCTTTATTGTTGTAAACATCATGCGAGATTCAAACGAGGTGACAGCAATGAATAGGGATGGTTCTGGACAGGGCTCTAGGCAGAATGCTGAGCGCGGTTCTGGGCGCAATCTTCGACCCGCCGCTAAGTCGCTGGCCCTGGTGCTTATGGGTGCCGGCATCGCCACCGCTGGCGGCCAGGTCTTAAGCACCCTAAGGCAGCCTGCCGGGGCCGATGATCTAGTCGCCACCGATGTCTTTTGGGACAACGGCTTCTGGAACAGCGACGAGCAGCCCACTCCAGATGCCGGGGCCCAAGCGCCTGAGCCCAGCGGGATTCAAAACAATCTGGCCGTAGCTCCCTCGGTGTCTAGCCCCAACCTCATTGCCGACATTGTGCGTGAGGTAGAGCCTTCGGTGGTGCGCATCGACGCCTCCCGCACGGTGCAGACTAGCCTGCCGCCCATGTTTCGCCAGTTCTTTGGCGACAACGTGCCTGTACCCCAGCAGCAGCAGGTACAGCGGGGCGTGGGCTCAGGGTTTATAATCTCCGCCGATGGACGCATTATCACCAATGCCCACGTAGTCGCCGGAGCCGACGAGGTTCAGGTTACGTTGACTGACGGTCGCAGCTTCACAGGTGAGGTCATGGGAGCCGACTCGGTGACCGACGTTGCGGTGATCAAAATCGACGCCCAAAATCTGCCCGCCGTCGCCATTAGTAACTCAGACCAGATTCAGCCCGGCGAGTGGGCGATCGCCATTGGCAACCCCCTGGGCCTCGACAGTACCGTCACCGCTGGTATTATCAGCGCCACCAGTCGCTCTAGCCGCGAGGTGGGCGTGCCCGACAAGCGGGTTGACTTTATTCAAACCGATGCCGCCATTAACCCCGGCAACTCTGGCGGGCCGCTGCTCAACCTCAACGGCGAAGTGATTGGCGTCAATACCGCCATCATTCAGGGCGCGCAGGGTCTGGGCTTTGCCATTCCGATCAACACCGTGCAGCGCATTAGCTCACAGCTGATCGAAAACGGTCGGGTTGAGCACGCCTACCTGGGCATTCAGATGGTGAACCTGACGCCGGAGCTGAGACAAAACATCAACAGCGATCCCAACCGACCATTCTCGGTTAACGTCGATTCGGGTGTGCTGATTGGCCGTGTCTTGCCCAACTCTCCGGCAGCCCAGAGCGGGCTGCGAGAGGGCGATGTGATTGTGGCCATCGAAGGCCAGCCTGTGACCGAAAGCACCGCTGTCCAGCAGGCGGTAGAGGGCTCTCGGGTGGGGCAAAACCTCACGCTCACCCTACAGCGCGATGGCCGCGAGCAGACCGTTACAGTCCGGCCCGGCAACATCCCCAACCAGTAATGCATCTACCCGACTCCGCTCACGTTTCTGAGCAGAGTTGATGCAGGGGGCGCGGCAGGCTGTCGCGCCCTTTTTTTGCTGGTTTAGCTGTTGTCTCGCTCAGGGGCGCTGCTCGGAGCGGCCAGCATTTCGATGTGCAGTTCGGGCATCAACCGCTTCAGGTTTTTGAGCGATCGCGTCTGCCAGAGAATGCCCTCAGAACCGCGAAAGCTGAGGCGGGTGGTGCCGCGATCGCGCACCTTGACCACAAACATCGACAGCATGCTGATGCCCGAACTGTTAAGAAACTCCAGCTGATGCAGGTCAACGGTGCAGGTGTCGTGGGCGGCGGCGGTCAGCAGTAGATCCATGACGGGCTGGTAGGCTTCGATGCCGTCTAGGCGCAAAAATCCCTCGATGACGACGGTAGCCGTATCTGCCTGGTAGTACACGCGGTAGTCTTCGGTTTCAATGATGGCGGATTCGGGCATGGCGGATTCAGGCATCATGACAGAGATCGGAATCGAGTTAGGCATGGCAAATAAGCGGTAGAAACTGAGCCCGAGGCTCTTATCCGCCTAGGGTGCGCTCACCTCACCCTAAAATAGCGACATTCGCTCAAAAAGCCGTCTTTAGGCTGAGATAGGCTTGCACATCGACTTGAATCAGGCCTAGCAGCTGAGGTTGAGGGCCAAACCCCCAGCCAAATTCTACGCCGTAGTCACACATCATGGTTAAAAAGCCCATGTGCGACTCGCCGTGGCCCGTGGCGGCTTTTTCTAGCTGTTGAGCAAACAGATCGTCGAGGTCAGCGGCGGTCAAAATATCATGGATGAAGGCCTGAAACTGATCCGCCGCCAGCGGCTCGACCAGGTTAAGCGACTGAAAAACAATGTAGTCTTCATACAAAAACAGCGAAATGCTGATCGGCTCTGGGGAGCGATCGGTGTGATACTTGATGGCATTTTCGAGCAGCTCATTAGCGATGTAGCTAATCGCCGCCTTGACGGTATCGCGCTGCATTAAATCGTCTACTGCCCCATTTTTTTGCGGATTGCCCGGAAAAAAGGTGGCAAAATAGTCACCCAAAAAATCCGCCGACAACCCATAGTTGCGCCACCGCTGCTGCCGCGCCGAGGCCGAGGGTGAGAAACAAATGGTGAGGTATTCTTTGCTGTTGTCCAAGCAGGTGGCGAAGCGACCAAACTGATTAGGCATAGAGATAGAGAGCATAGCAATAATCACCCGCAGTAAGCCACAAACGTTGGATTGAGCCTGCCTAGCCTGGGCGGCTAAACAGCGGCTGCAAAAATCTGGTTTTTACCCAGGCGCTTGGCCTGATACAACTGCTCATCGGCCCGTTGCAGCAGGTCGGCCCCGCTGGCGCTAGCCTGGGGAATAGTACCCGCCACCCCAATGCTCACCGTGACCACTGGGGCCACGGTAGAGTACTGGTGCGGAATGCGCAATCCTAAGACTTCCCGCTGAATACGCTGGGCTACCACCTGGGCTTCGGCTAAGGTAGTGCGGGGCAAAATGGCCACAAACTCTTCGCCGCCGTAGCGGGCCACCAGGTCGTTAGCATGGTGCAGACAGTGGCGCAGTACGGTGGCCACCTGCACCAAACAGGTATCTCCCGCCAGGTGGCCGTAGGTGTCGTTGTAAATTTTGAAGGCGTCGAGGTCACAGAGAATGATGGCCAAAGGACTCTGCTCGCGCGCCATATCTTGCCACTGCTGCACCAGGTACTCGTCAAAGCGGCGGCGGTTGGAAATTTGAGTCAGCCCGTCGATGTCGGCCCGCACCATAGCGGCGCAAAACTTCTGGTGCCACTGGGTGTCGAGGGTATCGCCGTGTTCCATGATGGTGTGCATGATGATTTCCAGATCGGCCTTTTGTCGTGAGATCAGGTCGACTAGGGTTTTGAGGGTGGCCTCGGCCCGCAGCCGCTCGGCCATTTCGGCCTGGAGACGCTGGTTGGCGCTGTGCAGGTCGGCTTCGATCAGATCGCCGTGCTCAGCGGTGGTCGATAGGGCAATGCGCAGGTCGGCGTTTTCCTGGCGCAGCCGCCGATTTTCCTGCAGGACCTGGTGCAGGTCGATCGCCCCAGGAGCCTCTGCAAGTGCCTCTGAACATCCCTCTGGAGATACCTCCGCAGGCCCGCCAGCAGATGGACTAGCAGACGCGCTAGCGGAGGCATTGGTAGGGGGAAGGGGAGAGTGGGTCATGGGGAGAACGAGGTCAGGAGGACAGGGACGGGCTAGACGCGACGCTTGAGTATAACTAGAGTGATGTCGTCCTCAATGGCGTGGCCTTGGCTATGCGATCGCACATCGTCAACCACCGCCGCCTGAATTGCCTGGGCAGAACTACCCCAGGCCCGCTGCACGACCGCCGCCAGGCGATCGACACCGTAGCGGTCTCGCTGACGGTTCTTGGCCTCCGTCAGGCCGTCGCTGTAGAGCACAACCCCGTCGCCCACCGCCAGATCGAGACTGTGCTGGGCTACAAAGGGAGTAATGTCGGCCACCAGGCCCACGGGGTAGCCCAGATCTGCGGTATTTATGCGCTCAACCGTGCCGTGGCGCACCGCAAGAATCTCCCCGTGCCGACCGCTGATAGTGAGAGCACCCTTGCAGTAGTTCAGCAGCAGCAGCGAAAGATGATGCTGAGACCCCATGCGCAGGCGATTTTGATAGATCACCGCGTTGATAGCCTGCCAGGCCTGGGCTGAACTGAGGTCGGCCCGGTTGGCGCCCAGAGCGTGCAGGGTGCGCACGGCGGTCTGGGCCATGATCATTAGCACACCGCTTTCCAGGCCGTGGCCAGTGACGTCGCCCAGGGCCAGAGTCACGTTGCGATCGGTAACGCCATTCCGCCGGGCATCAGTTTGCAAGACGTCGTAGTAGTTGCCCCCGACTTCGGTGGCGGCCTCCAGAAACCCGGCCACCTCCAGATCGGCGATCGCCTCCAGTTCTGCGGCGCGGGGCAGCACCATGCGCTGAATCTGACGGGCTACAGATAGCTCAGCGCTCATGCGGCTGTTGTCCGCCTGGAGGGTCTGGTTGAGGCTGGTGATTTCGGCGTTGGCGGCCCGCAGGGCGGCCTCGGCCTGCTGCCGCTGGGTTACCTCCTGGCGCAGCTGGGCCAGAACCTGCTCTAGCCGCCGCGACTGCTGCTCTAGCTCCCAGCTTGACTGCACACAGGCCGAGACTTCTCCCAGCATTTCAACCACCACCTCGGCTGCCGGAAAGGTCTGGTTCTCGATGCCCAGCCAGGGCAGCGGGCGCAGGGGCGCAGGGCTGGAGTAGACAATGCGAAACTGCCCGTCGGGCTGGGCCTGACCGACGTGACAGCGCTTCTGCAGATGGTGGTTGGGCTCGCAGTAGACCGTGCCGCCAGGCGCCTCCCAGCGCCGATCGTAGGCGGCCTGGCGCACGGCATTGGTGGCCGTAGTTTGGGCCGCTTCCACGGCAGCTCGCCACAGGTAAACCTGGGTATAGGCGGCCTCGATCGAGTCGGTGGTGACGCGATCGCTTCCGTAGCGCTGCTTAAAGCGAGCCACAAAGCTCTGATTAGCCGCAGTCTCTAAACTTTGAAAATAGCTCCAGCAGGCGTAGTGTCCGGCGGCGGCAGCGCCAATCTGCTGCAGCTCTAGCTCGCCGATGCTGACGGTCAAAATGGGAATGCGATCGGGGGTCAACCCCAGGGCCTGACACTGCTGGTAGAACGGCAGGTTGCTGGGGCCGTTGAGGGTGCTAAACACCGCGTCGGGCTGAGCCGCCAAAATAGCCGCCACGGTATGGCTCAAATCGGTAGCCCCCAAAGGCAGGTAGGCCTCGGCCACCACGGTGCCCTGACGGCGCTTGAGCTGTCCTTTTATCACCTTGTTGGTCACTTGTGGAAACAGGTGATCAGACCCCAGCAAAAACAGACGTCGCTTGCCCTGGGTCAGCAGCCAGTCGAGGGCGGGTTCCACCTGCTGGTTGAGGCACGACCCGGTATAGAACACCCAGGGCGACTGCTCTAGCCCCTCGTAGTGCACGGGGTACCACAGCAGAGCGTTATGGGCTTCTAGCACGGGCAGTACGGCCTTGCGGCTCATCGAAGTCCAGCCGCCAAAAAGGGTCACCACCCGTTCCACGCTCAGCAGGTGCTGAGCCGCTGCCGAAAACTGGCCTGGCTCCGAAGCTCCGTCTCCAACTTGGGGCAACAGGGGGCGACCCAGGACCCCTCCGGCCTGGTTGATTTCGTCCATTGCCATCAGGGCCGCCTCCACCAGCGGAGCTTCGCTGGCGGCCATAGGTCCACTGGTAGAGTGGAGAATGCCCACCCGAATAGGTTCAATGGGTTCAGTAGACGCTGGCTGTGTCATGGCTAAATTGGCTCAGGTACGCCTAGATCCTCTCTTACACGTGATGTGACTCCGAGCCGTGCAGCCCACACCGTTGGCTGATTTTGACCTAGAGTGCCCAAAGGATGACCTAAAGCTGCGGTTATTCTGCGGGTGTGAGCAGGTCTGCGCCGCCCCCAACCAGTCAATATTGACGCCTATACCTTCGCTATCGAAGCCTGGAACCAGCTATGCACAGCCCCTTTAGCTCGGTGATGGCGAACCGGACGGGCGAATTGTCAGCTTTTTTTGACGTTAGCCCGCTGGCTAGCGCCACTGCCCGCGCGGTAAATCGATTGTGCTCGCGGTCGACAGCCCCCACGATAGTGACTGGACCACGAGCTACCTAAAGCCATAGGACATAGGCTTGACATGAATCAATTCGAGACTGGGGCCACCCACCAGGCTGAGAGCCAGCGCTTTGGCCTGATGCTGTTTACCCGCTTTCCTGAACCAGGCCGCACGAAAACTCGCCTGATTCCGCACCTGGGGCCTGCGGGGGCGGCGGCCCTACAACGACAAATGACCGAGCATGTGCTGGCTCAGGTGCAGGGGGCGGCCAGGCGGCGGCCTTTGGCGGTGGAGGTGCACTTTGCGGGCGGTAGCCCAGGGCAGATGCGGGCGTGGCTGGGGGATGCGGTTACCTACTATCCCCAGACCGAGGGGGGGCTAGGCGATCGCCTGATGGCCGCCTTTAAGCAGAGTTTTGGGCTGGGCCGAGCGGGGGCGATCGCCATTGGCAGCGACTGCCCCGCCCTGACACCCGACCACCTGGCGGCGGCCCTGGCGGCCCTGCAGCGAGTCGATGTGGCGCTCGGCCCCGCCACGGACGGCGGCTACTACCTGATTGGTCTGCGCCAGCCCCAGCCCGCCCTGTTTGAGGCGATCGCCTGGGGCACTGACCAGGTGCTGGCCCAAACCCTCGCCGCCGCCACCGCCCAGGGGCTGACGGTGGAGCTGCTAACGCCCCTCACCGATGTCGATCGCCCCGAAGACCTGCCTCAGTGGGAATCGATTGTGGCTGGCTTTAGCTGAATTCCTTCGCTTCCTAGCCCTTCTCCTCGGCCGTAGGCGCAGGGTGCTTGGGCTGGTCGGCTAACCCAGGCTTGAGCAATAGCTCCCAGCGGGCGCTGTAGGGATGTACATTTGTCGTGGGTTGACCCGAGCGGACCAGCGATCGCCCTTCGTTCGCCCACTGAAATATTGACCCCGCCAGGTTATAGACCTGGGTATAGCCCGCCGCCTGCAGTTGGGCGACCAGCCGGGCCGAGCGATACCCGACCGAGCAGTAGGCCACGATCGGCTGGTCGGGGTCTAGCCCCAGAGCCAGAGCCGCATCCAGATTGGGAGCTATATAGGCCCCAGGCAGGTGGCTAACCGCAAATTCATCGTCTCGGCGCACATCGAGCAGAATGGGTAAAGGACCTTTGCCCTGACTTAACCAATTTGCGAGACTTTGGAGAGAAAGGGTCGGTACCCCTGGAAACGCTCTCCGTACCCATTGGTTGACGACCCACCAGGCCACAGGCCGCGCTATCGTTCGCAGCGGCATCGGGGTTGGCATCGGAAACATAGGCATTACGCGCCAGGCGCAGGAGACGGGCATGCTAGATTTTACCCCCTGGAATACTCTGCTCCAGACCTACGTCGACGACCAGGGCCGAGTCGACTACGCCCGCTGGCAGCAGCAGGCCCTGCCTGAGCTGGATACCTGGCTGGCCTCTCTGCCCAACACCCTCGACGGCCTGGCTCTAGAAGACTCTCTGGCGCTATTGATCAACCTCTACAACGCCCTCACCATTCAGCAGGTGCTGAAGCGCTACCCGATTGACTCCATCTTGCCCAAGCTGCTGGGGCTGCCCAACTGGCTGGCGTTCCGGCAATTCTTCAACCGCTCTCTTTACCCCCTCGACGATAAATCCGTCAGCCTGAACAATCTGGAACATGACCTGCTGAGGCCCCAGTTCAAAGAGCCGCGCATTCACTTTGCTCTGGTGTGCGCCTCGACAGGCTGCCCCATTCTGCGCAACGAAGCCTACTGGCCCGATATTGTCGAGGCCCAGCTAGAAACCGACGCCCACCGCTTTATCCACAACCCCGCTAAAGTGCGCTATGCCCCCGACACCGGGGTGCTCTACTGCAGCAAAATCTTCAAGTGGTACGGCGCAGACTTTTTGCGAGGCGCCCCCTCAGTGCCCGACTATATCGGCACCTACCTCAACCTCAGCCCGCCGCCGTCAGCCCTGACCGAGGTGCGTTATCTTCCCTATGACTGG
>PYGV01000404.1 GCA_003022385.1 filamentous cyanobacterium CCP3
ATCGCGTGCTGCTCAAGCCCAACCTGCTGACCGGCTCTCGGCCCACTAAGGAATGCACCACCCGGCCCGAGCTGATCTATGCCGTGGCCCAGCAGGTGCGGGCGGCGGGTGGCCAGCCCTTTTTGGGCGATAGCCCCGCCTTTGGCAGCGCCTACGGAGTGGCCAAGGCCAACGGGCTGCTGCCCCTGGCCCAGGAACTCGACCTGCCCATTGTGGAGCTGCACGGCCATCGCTACCCCACCGAAAGCCCCGAGTTCGACCACCTGCGCCTCTCGCGAGAAGCGATGGAGGCCGATGTGGTGATCAATCTGCCCAAGGTCAAGTCCCACGTGCAGCTCACCCTGACTTTGGGCGTCAAGAATTTGTTTGGCTGCGTACCCGGCAAAATGAAGGCCTGGTGGCACATGGAAGCCGGTAAAGACGTGCAGCGCTTTGGCACCATGCTGGTGGAAACCGCCCGCCTAATCGACCCAGCCCTGACCATTGTCGACGGCATTGTGGGTCACGAGGGCAACGGCCCCAGCGGCGGCGAACCGAGGGATTTGGGAGTGCTGGGCGCTGCTGGCAATGTGTTTGCCCTAGACCGGGCCATGATCGCCGTGCTGGGGGTCGACCCGCTGACGGTGCCCACAATAGCCCAATCCATCCGGCTGGGCGCCTGCCCCCACTGGGAAGACATTTCGTTTCCCTTAATGACCCCAGACGAACTAAGCGTGGCCGACTGGCAGCTACCCGCCGAACTGATGCCCATCGACTTTGGCATGCCTCGGGTGGTGAAATCGACCTTCAAGCACCTCTATATCCGCTTTATTAAAGAACCTGTAACCGCCTACGCCGGACGGATGTAGGGGCATCCCCTACGTCACTCGATTCTCTGCCTCACCTATTCCGCCGGATCAATACGGCCCAGGCGGCTGGCCCCGGTAGTGGCCGGCTGGCCCTGGCTGGCCAGAATGGTTTGCTCTAGCACCTCAGCGGCGCGGAGATACTGGGCATCGGCCTCGGTACCGAGCAGGGCAGGGTTGCTGAATAGCTCGCGGCGCTGGCGATCGCTCAGGCCGACCTCCACATCGGGGACAATGCCCCGGCTGCTGATATCGGTGCCGTTGGGGGTGTAGTAGTGGGCTACGGTCACAGTCAGGCCAGAGCCATCGGTGAGGCCGTGCAGCGACTGTACCAGAGCTTTGCCGTAGGTCGTGTTGCCGACAACGGTAGCGCGATTGTTGTCTCGCAGGGCTCCGGTCAAAATTTCGCTGGAGCTGGCTGAACGCCCATCTACCAGCACCGTGAGCGGCAGGTCGGTCAGGGCGGTGCGGTTGGCCGAAATGGCCTCATCGTTACCGCTGCGATCGAGGGTGCGGACAATGGGGCCGTGCTGCAGCCACATGCGACTAATGTCAATGCTGGCCAGCAGTAGCCCGCCGGGGTTGCCCCGCAGGTCGAGCACAAACCCTTCTACCCCGGCATCGCTCAGACTGCGAATGGCCTCGGCCATCTGCTTGGCGGCGTGGGCGTTAAACTCAATCAGGCGAATGTAGCCAATGGGGCGACCCCCTACCGTTTTTTGCGCGTACTCAACGGTAGGCAGATCCATCAGGGCGCGAGTCATAATCAGGGTGCGTGGCCCACCGCCGTTGCGAGAGATAGTCAGCGTTACCTGAGAACCCTCATTGCCCCGCAACTGCTGCTGTACGCCTTCCGCAGTGAGGCGCTCGGTGCTCTGGCCATCGACCAGCAAAATGCGATCGCCCACCACAACTCCCGCTTGCTCTGCCGGTGAACCGGGTGCCACACCCGTCACTAGCACCGCCCCAGACTGACTGTTGCGCTCTAGCTGTACCCCAATACCTGAAACCTCACCCGAGGTCTGATCGGTAAGGTCGGCATACTCGGCTGGCGATAGAAACCGGGTGTAGGGGTCGTTGAGCCGTCGCAGCGCCGTTCGCAGCGCCCCGTAAGCGGCATCTTGAGAACTGTACTCGCGGCCTAGCAAATCCTGGCGCACGGCCTGCCAGTCAAGCTGGTTAAAGCTGTTATCGACGTACTCCCGATTGATAATCTGCCAGGCTTCGTCAATGACGACCTTAGGACTGTCTTCGTACTCGGTCAGTGGAGTGGCAGCCAGGGCGACCTCTGCGGCTGTGGTGACGAAAGCCAGCGGCGCTAGGGCCAGTGCAGAGGGTCGCAGCAACGACAAAAGCTTGGGGAAAGAGGGCCTGGGAAAAGGAGAAATTGACATCGTAAAAATACCAGCCTGGAGCAAGGAAGGAAGACGAGTCGGTAGCCGCGCACATCCGGCCAATCTTGACCTTATTGTGACTGATGCTCTACTACTTTGGACAGATACAAAGATTACTTTTGGTGATTTTAGGCTTTTCTTTTGTCCAGATCGGTAAGAAAGACCAATTTCCAAACTGGCCCCTCTGGGACTAGTCTAGCGTCGCCCAATCGAACTCACAGACTCAGCCAAAGGCTCTGTTCATCGTCCTTGCTCAGCCGTACCTCAATCAGGCAGTTACACAAATCCGAATCACATCGCCTCGATTTCAACAGGTGGTTTGTGTGTGGGCAAACGGTGTTTGCTCAGCCCAATCGGGGGTAGCTAAGGTGGATTTAAGATTAGACCTGGGCTGCAGGCCCCGTCCTCGCTTGCCCCTCGCACCAATGCTCGGTCGGGGGATCCTCGGCGACGTCTCTGCCTACTAAACGGTATGGCGACGCCCGTGCCCAAGACTTGGGCCAGAAACTGTACGGGTATTTTGGGCCGTCAGCTAACGACGGCCCTGGCAGTCCTAAGCTCGGTTGGTGGCGTTGATCTCATCTAGAATCGCCTGCGCTCCGGCAGCCCGCAGCTGCTGGGCTAGCTCGGTTCCGAGAGCCTCAGCCGCAGTCGCTGGCCCCTGCACGGTGTCTTTGATCACCCGTTGGCCATCAAGGCTGGCCACCAGCCCGGTGAGGGTCAGGGTATCGCCGTCTAGGGTGGTATTGACGCCGATGGGCACCTGGCACCCCCCTTCTAGCTCTCGCAAAAAGGCGCGTTCGGCCAGGCAGCGAGCGGTGGTGGGCGTGTCGGAGAGAACGCTCAGCAGCTTGAGAATTTCGGCGTCGCCCGTGCGACACTCAATGCCCAGTGCGCCCTGCCCGACGGCGTGGAGGGAGATATCGGCGGGCAAAATTTCGTGGATGCGATCGCCCATATCCATGCGCTGGAGGCCAGCCACCGCCAGAATAATGCCGTCGTAGCCGCCCTCGTCGAGCTTGCGCAGGCGGGTGTTGAGGTTGCCGCGAATGTCTTTAAAGGTGAGGTGAGGGTAGTGGTGGCGCAGCTGGGCCAGCCGCCGCAGGGACGAGGTGCCAATTACCGCGCCCTCGGGCAGGGTGGCCAGGGTTTTGTCCTTATTCTTTTCGTGCACAACCAGGGCATCGGCGGGGTCTTCGCGCTCGGTGATGCAGCCCAGCATCAGGCCCTCGGGCAGGCGGGTGGGTAAATCCTTGAGAGAGTGCACGGCAAAGTCGCTGTCGCCGCGCAGCATGGTGTCTTCGAGTTCCTGGGTAAACAGGCCCTTATCGCCAATTTTGGAGAGCGAGACGTCGAGCACCTTGTCGCCCTGGGTTTCCATGGTGACAATTTCAAACGCCAGTTCAGGAAAATGCCGCTGAAGTTCATCCCGCACCCAGTGGGTTTGAATCAGCGCCAGCTGGCTCTTGCGAGATACGATGCGAACGGTGCGCTGGGGGGTCGAAACAGTCGGGGATGCGGTGGAGTGCATAGTCTGAAACGAGGCTTGCAAAGGGTTTGGTAATGGCGTTAGACAGGACGATGTAACCGCCGTCGAATCTCCAGGTTACAGGATGGCGGCTACCGCTATGGTGGGTCTTCTGGAGATGTTAAGGGGTTGTCACATTAGGGCGCTGACGGCGTTTATGATAGGTAGGCAGCTTGAGAAAGATCGTTGCCCCGTCAGTTCTTTAACCACCGATTTTGGTTCAGCGAGGGAAGGC
>PYGV01000405.1 GCA_003022385.1 filamentous cyanobacterium CCP3
GGGTCTGGGCGTAGCATTGGTAAATGTCTCGCGCTACATGGTGGGGAACAAGGTGGTCGATGGGGCCGCAAAAGCGAGCAATTTCTTTGACCAGGCTGCTGCTAAGAAAGCCGTACTCCGTAGAGGTTGAGAGAAAGAGGGTTTCGATATCGTCAGCCAGGGTTTTATTAGTATGCGCCATTTGCAGCTCTTTTTCGAAATCGGAGAGCACCCGCAACCCCCGCAGTAGCACCTGAGCCTGGCGCTGGCGAGCGTAAGTAATAGTAAGACCGTCGTAGTGATCGATATCGACGTTGCTGAGGTGACCTACCGATCGCTCAATCTGGTGAATGCGCTCGGCGGTAGAAAACATAGGCACCTTGTTGGGATTGCTCGACACCAGCACAATCACCCGTTCAAACAATCGACTGCCACGGGTAATAATATCGACATGGCCCAAGGTAATGGGGTCAAAACTGCCGGGGTAAATGGCAATCAAAACGGCCTTGCCCAGTAGGAATGTGGCGATTATAGCTAAATTCTGCTGGTTTAGGGCCTGATACCCGAGATGATAATTCAGGGAAAAACGCTTTAAGGCTTCACTGTAGAGCGTTAAACCTGGCTGGCCAGACAGGTCAAAAAGCTACCGTTTGACTACGCTGACCCCCGATTGAATCAGGTTTTTGCGGTAGATGCGATCGCACCTGGCTGTCTCTACACCAGTGGCTGGTTCATAGCCGCTCGCTTCGTATAGCCCTACCGCTGCTTTCAGCACTGAGGCGGTTTCTAGCCAAATCTCGTCAAAGCCACGTCGCTGAATCGCCGCTTCCATCGTGCCCAGCAGGTAGCGCCCCAGCCCCTGCCCCCTCGCCTGAGGCAATAGGTACATCTTGCGCAGCTCTACAGCGCCAGGGCCACGGCTGGTGGGTCGATAGCCAGCTGTGCCAACCAGCACCCCATCGACTTCTACAACCCAAAATTCGCCGCCGGTCTCCCAGTAGCAGGCTTCAACCTCTCGGGCATCGCGATCGCTGTCAGCGGGCTCGCAGGTCAGGCCGTATTCCTTGAGCACCTGAGCGATCAGGGCCAGGGCATCGTCGCGATCGCCGGGCTGCCAGCTGCGAATCAGGTAGGGGCCAAAAGTGCTGCGGTGTTCAATCGGCATTGTAAGAACCTCAGCTGTGAATGCGGGGCTGGGGGTGTAGCTCAGACAAAATTTCGCTCTCAGCCAGGGCTAAGGTGGCCAGTCGAGCTTCAACTTGCGCGCGCAGAAAACGATCGGTCGCCAGCACCCAGTAAACGCCATAGTGGCGGGCCTCGGAGGCCATCAGACTGCAGTAGAAATTAGCCAGTTCTGGATCGGGGCAGTGCTGACCCAGCAGCCCCAATCGCTCATGGCTGCGGGCTTCGATCAGGGCCGATACCAACAGCACATCGAGCTGGCGGTGCGGTTCTAC
Source organism: filamentous cyanobacterium CCP3 (assembly GCA_003022385.1). Taxonomy (GTDB): domain Bacteria; phylum Cyanobacteriota; class Cyanobacteriia; order Phormidesmidales; family Phormidesmidaceae; genus Nodosilinea. Next base: position 1,437 of record PYGV01000405.1, read on the forward strand.
CGGGCGCACCTGCTGCCGCAGGGCGGCTCCATAGGGCGGCGGCGGTAGTGGACCAAAGGCGACACCACGGCGTTCGAGCCACTGATTGACCTGGGCAAAGTGGGCCAGTTCTTCTTGGGCGATCGCGGTCAGGGCCTTAACCAACTCTGCATCTGACGGGTACCGATTGATCAGACTCATCGCCACCCCCGCCGCCTTGCGCTCGCACTGGGCGTGGTCCAACAAGATCAGGTCAAGGTTGGCCAGCGCCTGCTCAACCCAGTCCTGAGACGTAGGCACCTGAAGGAATTTAATCGTAGCGGTGGCCATACAGATTTAGAAACGTCTAGGAAAAGTGTGCGCCGGTTCAAGTCTAAACCACCCGCTTACCCATTCACCCATCCACCCATCTACTCAAAACACCCCTAAGCGTCCCCAAGCCCCTGCTGCAGGCTCCTAAGGTGCTGCACCAGCCCGTGCAAGCCGAGGCGATAGCTGTCGGGGCCGAAACCGCAAATTTGCCCCACAGCTACAGCCGCAATATAGGAGTGGTGGCGAAAGGGTTCGCGCTTGTGGATGTTGCTGAGGTGTACTTCAACGGTGGGTAGGCCAACAGCGGCGATCGCATCTCGAATGGCCACACTGGTATGGGTGTAGGCACCGGGATTGATCAAAATTCCATCCTGCTGACCGTAGCAAGCCTGGATGCAATCTATCAAAACCCCTTCGCTATTAGACTGAAAAAACTTTAAATCTGCCCCAAGTTCACCCGACTGCTTAGCGAGCATCGCTTCGATTGTGGCCAGCGTTTGGCTACCATAGATGCCGGGCTCTCGCAAACCCAGCATATTCAAATTGGGGCCGTGAATTACCTGAACCCTGAACAATGGCCTAATTCCCAGTAGCGTCGACTATGTCGACGTCTTATCACATTTCTCAAGCTGGGTAAAATCTTTCGCGACTGGCTTGAGCATCAGCAGGTAGACCGCTTACCCAAAAGTTGAGCTTTCGAGAGTAACCTAGCGACGGGGCTCATCCACAGGAATGGGGATCAGCTCAGGCTCGACCTGGGTTTCGGGACCAAATAGAGCCTCAATGACCCTATCGACCCACTCGCGCAGTTTTTCGAGAGCCTCTTCGATATAATCCATTAGGATAAAACTCCTTACTGGCACACGCCACCCCACCTACTCTCGTCCTGACACTAACCCAGGTCTGCAAGGCCTAGGCTAGTGAAGCCCAGATTTATAAAGTCAGTGGGGCTGCACTTTTCCATAATTACATAATAGCCATTTGAGACAAATGATCAACCCAAGCATTACAGCAGGTTGCGGCGCAGGGCATCGAGGGCCGAAAGAGCGCTGAGCTGACGCACCCAGTCGCGGCCCCGATAGCCAGAAAACTCGTGCCTATAGCTCACTGCCTCGCCGCTGGGAGTAGCCAGGCCAATGTAAACCAGCCCCACAGGTTTGTCAGGGCTACCTCCCCCCGGCCCGGCAATGCCGGTAATGCTCAAGGCCCAGTCGGTGTGCAACAGCGCTTTGACCCCTGACGCCATTTGCTCGGCTACAATCGCACTGACGGCCCCCTGCCCCTGTAGAACAGCCGCATCGACCTTGAGCAGGTTGACCTTAACGCGGTTGTCGTAGGCAATGACCCCGCCGTGAAAATAAGCTGAGCTACCGGCAATATCGGTCAGCAGCTGGCCCAAACCACCCCCGGTACAAGACTCTGCCACCGCTACGGTCTGCTGCCGCTGCAGCAGCAATTGACCAACCACCGAGGCCAGCGTGTCATCGTCGGTGCCGTAGCAATCGTCCTGCACCAGAGCGCGAATGCCCGCTTCTATGGGTTCAATTTGAGCCAGAGCGGCGGCGGTCGAGTCAGCCATAGCGCTGATGCGGAGCTTGGCTTCGCCCTTGCTGGCGTAGGGGGCTACCGTGGGGTTGCCCTGGCTGAGGTAAGGGGCCACCTGTTCGGCCAGGGCCGATTCGCTAATTCCCCAAAAACGGAGCATGCGGCTGACAATCGTAGTCGTCACCCAGCCTTGAGTATGCAGGTAGGGCACGGCGGTTTCGCGCCACATGGCCCGCATCTCTCGCGGCACGCCGGGAAAAGTCATGAGGGTTAAGTTGGGGCGCGGCGACCAGATGATGCCAGGGGCAGTGCCCTGAGGGTTGGGCAGCACCAGCGCTCCCTCCGGCAGCAGTGCCTGCTTGCGGTTGCTGGGGGGCATCGTGCGGCCCCGAGCTGTAAACTTGGCTTCGATATCGGCCAGCAGGTCGGGATACTCGGCCAGAGGGGTACCAAACAAATTGGCCAGCGTCTCTATGGTTAAGTCATCGGGGGTGGGGCCAAGGCCGCCGGTAAACAGCAGCAGCTTCGAGTCTGAGCCGGAGCGCTCGGCGGCCAGGGTCACTACCTGCTGAATGCGGGCCGGATTGTCGCCCACTACGGTCTGGTAGTAGTGGGGAATCCCGAGGGCGGCCAGCTCTTGAGCTAAAAACTGAGCATTGCTGTTGAGAATATCCCCCAGCAGCAGCTCGGTGCCCACGCAGATGATTTC
>PYGV01000013.1 GCA_003022385.1 filamentous cyanobacterium CCP3
TTGGACTGCCGCATTGAGTTCTCCAGGGTCGTTACATTCTCATATTGAGACTGCTATGAGTTTTCTGCACCACCAAGCCCAATCATCTAGTATCTTTTCACTGCCCTCCCACTAGCGACATCCCCATCCCAATGAATGCCAGCACTCCCGCCACAATCATGATGACGGCGGGCATGGCTTTGCGAGTTTGCAGCCAGCGGCGAATGAAAACCACGACAAGAGCTGCGGTGACTCCCATCGCCAGACCCGCTCCTGCTGGAACACCGGCCTGCCATAGCCAGGCTCCAAACAGCAGCAATGCAGCACTGAATAGTCCGCTAATCAACGACACCTGGCTACGGGCCTGGGCATAGCCAATCAGGCCGCCGATCGCAGATAGGGCAGCGTAGGCGATCGCATACAGGGCTCCAGTAGGCATAGCAGTTTGCAGAGTAAGAATACCCTCAGGCTAGCGAGGTTTATGTGCCTGCACAACCCAACAACGCTCTAGTACCGTAACCTCTCAACAACTGCGATTGCGGCAGGTTCCCTTTTTACGGAACTAATTCTGTGTTAAGCAACACTTTTTAGAGCAATACTTAACAGCTTTTGGCGAACCAGGAACCAAAAGCGACTAATTTTAGTCATCCTTAAACTGGTATCTATCGAAAGGTAGACATCTGCCAATTTCCTCCCAGGAGATATTTGTGAAGGAAATATAAAGATGAGAATCTTCTCATGATTTCGCTAGAACAGCCGTGTTAGCTTCCCTTTAAGTAAAAGGACGCTTGCAACTCTCTGTAAGCCTCGAAAAACAATGCTTCCTAACGTCACCTATCATTTCCCAAGTCGTGATCGAAGGGGTTTCGTTTGTCCAAAATTGCTTTTGCTGAGCAGGTTTGGTGTACTAGCAAACTCCTTGATTGATTTTCTTCAAGGTATATGCATATGTATGTATTCTTAGGAATCGCGTGTTCATGATTTTCAGTTCAGGCAATGCATCAGGGCTTTCTAGCATTTCTGTTATTATTCCTGTTTACAACGGCGGCGAGAGTTTCCGACGTTGTCTTGACAGCCTCAAACAGTCCAGTCGACAGCCCGATGAAATCATTGTGGTGGCCGATGGCGACACCGATGGCTCGTGGGAGGTGGCGAAAGAGTTTGGGGCCACGGTCTTTCGCTACGACTCACCTGGTGGGCCAGCCCGGGCGCGTAACCAGGGGGCTAAGCTAGCCCACGGAGATATTCTATTTTTTGTTGATGCCGATGTTACGGTGAACCGCGACACCGTTTTCAGCGTCGAAAAAGCCTTTCAACAAGATGTCAACTTGGCAGCGCTGATTGGCTCCTACGATGATCAGCCAGGGGCCGACAACTTTCTATCGCAGTACAAAAATTTATTTCACCATTACACCCATCAGGTGTCCTCCGAAAAAGCTTCGACCTTTTGGGGGGCCTGCGGGGCCATTCGTACCGATGCCTTCAAGGCCGTAGGCGGGTTTGATGAGCGCTACCGTAAACCCTGCGTTGAAGATATTGAACTCGGCTATCGGCTCAGGCGCGATGGGTACACCATCCGCCTGTGCAAGCACATTCAGGTCAAGCACCTGAAGTGCTGGCAGCCCGTGTCGCTGCTGCGGGCCGAGATTTTCTACCGCGCTCTGCCCTGGACGGAGCTCATTCTGACCCAGAAACAGCCGATGAATGACCTCAACCTCGATCGGACTAACCAACTCAGCGTTGTGCTGAGTTTTGTATTGCTGGGCTGCCTGGTACTCGGATTGGTGAATCCCTTCCTGTGGATCGTGGCGATCGCCACCATGATCGCCCTGTTAGTCGTTAACCAGCGGGTTTATCGCTTCTTCTTGCACAAGCGAGGGGCGCTATTTACGCTCAGAGTAATTCCCTGGCACTGGTTTTACTTTCTCTATGGCGGCGCAGCCTTTGCCTATGGTGTGGCAACCTACCGACTGCGGCAATTTTCTACCTTTACAAATTAGTCGCCTGTCGCCAATAATCTAGCGTTGATCCGTGCAGCTATCACAAATTTTGGGAGTTAAATTAATGCAGACTTTACCCGTAGTCATTATTGGTGGTGGACCAGCTGGCCTGACCGCAGGTTATGAGCTGATGAAGCACGGCAAAAAGTCAGTTGTATTAGAAAAAGCCGATAAAGTAGGCGGTATTTCTCGCACCGAAACCTACAAGGGCTACCGCTTTGACATTGGTGGCCACCGCTTTTTTACTAAAGTTGGCGAAGTACAAGCGGTTTGGAAAGAGATTTTGGGCGATGACTTCATTCAAACGCCGCGCCTGTCGCGCATCTACTACGACAACAAGTTCTATGACTATCCGCTGTCGTTAATGAAGACGCTAAAAAACCTTGGTCCTGTGACCAGCGCGCTGATTTTGTTTAGCTATCTCAAGGCCAAAGGCCACAAGTATCTAAACCCCGGCTTTGAAGCCGAAACCTTTGAAGAATGGGTAATCGACTGCTTTGGTGAGCGGCTCTATCGCATTTTCTTCAAGACCTACACCGAGAAGGTTTGGGGCATTCCCTGTAGTCAGATTCGGGCTGACTGGGCGGCCCAGCGCATTCAAAATATGTCGCTCAAGCAGGCCGTAATCAACGCCATTTTTGGTAGCCAAAACGCTAAAAGCCTGATCAAAAAGTTTGACTACCCCCGCCTCGGTCCCGGCATGATGTGGGAGCGCTGTCAGGAACTACTCGATCGCCATGGTTCGCCGGTACACCTCAATACCGAGGTGGTGCGGGTTGAGCGTGAAGGCAACCGCATTACTAAGGTGGTGGCAAAAAAAGGTGACCTCATCCTTGATGTTGTGGGCGAGCATTTCGTCAACTCCATGCCCATTTCTCTGTTGTTAAACCGCCTCGATCCACTGCCTCCTGAAGAGGTACTAGAGGCGGCTCGAGGTTTGAAGTACCGCGATTTCTTAATTGTGTCGCTGATTGTCAACAATCCCGACCTCTTTCCTGACAACTGGCTGTACATTCACAGCCCAGAGTTCAAGGTGGGGCGGATTCAAAATTTTAAGAACTGGAGCCCAGAAATGGTGCCCGACCCCAGCAAAACCTGCCTGGGCATGGAATATTTTTGCAGCGAAGGCGATAACCTCTGGGAAATGCCCAACGAGAAGCTGATTGAGCTGGCCGCTGAGGAAATTACCCGTCTGGGCCTGGGCGTGAAGCGTGAGGATGTGGAAGACGGCTGCGTAATTCGTCAGTTTAAGGCCTACCCGGTATACGACGGCGAGTACCGTAAGCATCTCCAGGTGCTGGAGGATTATATTCGCGGCTTTGAGAATCTTCAAACCGTAGGCCGCAACGGCATGCACCGCTATAACAACCAGGACCACTCTATGCTGTCGGCCCTGCTAGCAGCCAAAAATATTGTGGGCGAAAACCACGACATCTGGAATATCAACGTTGAGCGCTCGTACCACGAGAACTTTACCGACCAAGAGTGGTCAAAGCTAAAACCCAGTGGTGAACTCGTGCCTGCTGGCTCGTCACTCTCAAGCGCCGCCTAGAAGCATTAGCGAGGAAGCGCCATGAGTGGGTCCAAATCTCCCTTTGTTTCAGTGATTATTCCTGTCTTTAACGACGGGGATCGGCTGCGGCTGTGTCTAACGGCCTTAGCCCAGCAAACCTACGCGCGATCGCGCTTCGAAATCATCGTGGTTGACAACGGCTCCGATGATTTGAATCTCGTTAAAGATCTGGTGGCTGTTTACGACAACGCCACCCTGGCTGTAGAGCCCCTACCTGGTTCCTACGCGGCGCGTAATCGGGGACTGGGGTTGGCCAAGGGAGAGGCGATCGCCTTTACCGATGCCGACTGTATTCCAGCTACGGACTGGCTGGAGCGAGGGGTGGCGCGACTGCGCCAAGATCCCAACTGTGGACAGGTGGTGGGTCGGATCAATTTGTTTTTTGCCGATCCCCAGCGACCGACAGCGGTCGAGCTCTACGAGAGCCTGACGGCGTTTCCCCAGGAGCGGCTGCTGCGAGAGCAGCACGGCGGCGCTACCGCCAATGTGCTGACCTGGCGACGGGTGATCGATCGGGCGGGTTGCTTTGATCCTCGGCTGAAGTCAAACGGCGACTTGGAGTGGGGCCGACGGGTGTTTGAAGCCGGGTTTCAGCAGGTCTACGCCGATGATGTACAGGTCGGCCACCCGGCGCGGCGATCGCTGGGGGAGTTACATAGGCGCACGGTGCGGCTAGCGGGTGGCTACTACGATGTCCAGCTCAAACAGGCTAAGTCTTTGGGGCAGCGCCAGTGGGTGTTTGTGCAGGCTTTGCTGCAAAACCTGGTGCCACCAGTGTTTTTCGTGGTCAACGCCTTTGGTGACAAGCGGCTTAACAACCTAGCCCAAAAACTCAAGGTGTCGTCGGTGATGGTGATGGTGCGCTACATCAGCGCTTGGGAAACCCTGCGACTTAAATTTGGCGGAGCATCCAGTCGGAACTAGGGAAAGTTATGCGCATTGCATTTTTGGTCGCTGATTTTCCGTGTCTATCGGAAACCTTTGTACTCAATCAAGTAACGGGACTGCTCGATCGCGGCCATGAGGTTGATATTTACACCAATCGTGTGGGTGATTGGGCCGTCTCGCATCCCGATGTGGGTCGCTATCGTCTGTGGGAGCGTACCTACCCTATGCCGGAGGTGCCCCAGAACTATCTCTGGCGGTTGGTGCAGGGTCTATGGCTGGGGCTAAAAGTGAGTTTTCGCGCTCCAGGATGGGTGGTGCGATCGCTCAATCCGTTTACCCATGGCGAGCAGGCGCTCAATCTGTGGCTGCTCTACACGGCAGTAGCGCTGGTGGGTCGGCCCCGGTCCTACGATATTATTCACTGCCAGTTTGGCACCCAGGGGTATCGGGGGCTAGCCTTTAAACGGCTGCTGCGGCCAACCCCTCGGCTACTCCTGATGTTTCGCGGCTTTGACATCAGCCGCTACGTGCGGGAAGGGGGCGATCGCGTTTATCAACAGCTCTTTCAGCACGTCGATTACTGTCTGGCCAACTGCGACTTTTTTCAGCAGCGGGTCTTGGCCCTGGGCTGGCCAAGCGATCGCATTGCGGTTCATTTCTCAGGTCTAGATGTCAAAAAATTTACCTTCCGGTCGCGACAGCTAGAGCCAGACCAGCCTGTTCGCATTGCGACAACAGGCCGTCTCGTGGAGAAAAAAGGGCTTGAGTTTGCCATTCGAGCCGTAGTTCAGCAGGCCCATCGCTATCCAAACCTGACTTATACCATCATCGGGGATGGCCCCCTCCGGTCTGCCCTGCAACAGCTCATTGTCGATTTGCGAGCTGACTCATACATTCACCTGGTGGGCTGGAAAAATGAGGCCGAGATCGTCGCCATTCTTGACACATGCCACCTGTTTGTCGCCCCCAGCATTACGGCTGCCGACGGCAACCAGGATGCCCCCATCAATGTCTTAAAGGAAGCAATGGCTATGGGGCTGCCGGTGCTAAGCACCTATCACGGTGGCATACCCGAGCTTGTTGAGGACGGTATATCAGGGTTTCTAGTACCGGAACGCGACGCTGATGCTCTGGCTGAACGCCTGGGCTATCTGCTCGACCATCCAGAGCGATGGCCCGAACTCGGCCTGGCTGGACGGCAGTTTGTAGAGCGTCACTTCGATATGCAAATGCTCAACGACCGACTGGTGCAGGTGTACGATCGGCTGCTGGCTCCGGTTAATCGATCGGGGCCTCGCTCCAGCGATCGCACCCATCTACCTACCCCCTCGCTACCCTCGTCTATGCGTCCTGCCTCGGTAGAGAAATAGGAGTAACCCATGACCGAACCTCTTGTCACCCTTGTTGTTGTACCCCGCGAGCGATTTAGCTACGCTCAAACCTCGCTGGAGAGCATCTACGCCCACACGCAGCTGCCGTTTAAGCTAGTGTACGTAGACGGCAACTCGCCCCGCAAGCTGCGCCACTACCTCGAAGAACAGGCCCTAGAAAAGGGCTTTAAGCTGATCTGCACCGAGCACTACCTCTATCCCAACCAGGCCCGTAACCTGGGCCTGCAGGCTGTCGATACCAAATACCTGGTGTTTGTCGACAACGACGTGGTGGTGTCGCCGGGCTGGCTCAAGGCCCTGGTCACCTGCGCTGAGGAGGCTGACGCAGCCGTTGTCGGTCCGCTGATGTGCCAGCATGAGCCGATTCACGCCGAGGTACACTTTGCCGGGGGGCAATCCCACGTGTGGGTCGACAAGCTCGGTCGCCGCCGCCTGCGAGAAAAAATGTTTCACCAGGGCAAAACGGTAGACGAAATTCGCCCTAGCCTCGATCGCACCCCGACTGAACTAGCCGAGTTTCACTGCGTGCTGGTGCGGCGATCGCTGTTTGATCAGATTGGCCCCCTCGACGAGGCCATGCTCAACACCAAAGAGCACCTCGATTTTTGCATGCTCGTGCGCGAAGCAGGTCACACCGTCTACTTTGAACCTGCCTCGCTGGTGACCTATGTACCCGGTCCACCCCAGGAGTGGGCTGATGTGCACTACTACATGCTGCGCTGGAGCAACCGCTGGACCCTAGAAAGCCTGCACCGCCTGCGCGACAAGTGGAACCTGGCTGAGGATGGCTACTTCAAAACCAAATACAAAAAGCTGGGCTGGCGACGCTACGGCACCCTGATCTATCCCTTTACCCAAAAACTAACCTTTGGCGCCGGTAGCCACCTGCTGGCGCGGGCGATCGCCAAAACCGAACATGGTCTCAACCGCTACCTCACCCACCGGCACCACACGACAAAGGCCAACACCAACAAATATTCCTAGGGGATAAAAATCCTCTCAGCCGAGCCAACCGCTGCGATCGTTGATGGAGTTGCCGAGCTAATGTTGCCTGAACTGATTTACACCCCCGATAGTCTGCTGCGTCGCCCCCGGTTTTTGCTGTGGACGATGTGGCGAGATCTGCTGGCCTCCCGCGAGCTGGCCTGGCGGCTGATGGTGCGCGACATTAGCGCCCAGTACCGGCAGGCCGCCCTGGGTATAGCCTGGGCCTTTATTCCGCCGATCGCGATGGCGGTGGGCTTTACCCTGGCCAAAGATGCCAATGTTTTCACCGTCGGTGAAACCGATATTCCTTACCCGGCTTTCGTCATGTTTAATACGGCCCTGTGGCAAACCTTTGTGGATGCCGCTACCGGGCCGGTGCAGGCGGTGATCATAGCAAAGCCTATGCTGGCGCGGGTCAACTTTCCGCGCGAGGCGATCATCTTGGCCAAGCTGGGGGAAGTGGGCTTTAACTTTGGCATCAAGCTGATCTTGATTGTGGGGCTGTTTTTGTTCTTTCGGGTGCCAGTGAGCTGGACGGTGATCTTGGCCCCGGTGGCGCTGATTCACCTGGTGCTGCTGGGCACGCTGGTTGGCATTTTGCTGGCCCCCATCGGCGTGCTCTACCAGGACGTGTCGAAGAGCCTGAATATGATCATGGGTTTCTGGTTGTTTTTGACGCCGGTCATCTACCCCGTGCCCACCGAGGGTGCCTTTGGCACGCTGGTGGCCTTCAACCCCGTGGCACCGCTGCTGGTCACCACTCGCGAGCTGGCCACCACCGGGGTGCTGACGGAGGCGGTGAGCTTTTGGGTGGTGAGCGGCCTCACGCTGCTGGGTCTGCTGCTCACCTGGATCGGGTTTCGCATTGCCATGCCGTACGTCGTTGAGAGGGTGACGTCATGACCATACGGCTCAGTACTGAATCACTAACGGAATCGTTTATGGCCACTCCTGCATCCGATAGTCAGCTTGTGATTTCGGTGGAGGGGGTGTCGAAGAAGTTTTGCCGCGACCTGAGGCGATCGCTCTTCTATGGTGTGCGTGATATTGCCGCTGACCTCACTGGCGGCAGGCCCCACAGCGATCGCCTCCGGCCCCAGGAGTTTTGGGCGCTCAAAGACATCAGCTTTCAGCTGCACAAGGGGCAGGCGGTGGGCCTGGTGGGCAGCAACGGGGCGGGCAAAAGCACCCTGTTGCGCATCATCAGCGGCCTGATCAAACCCGACACGGGCCGGGTGCGGGTGCGCGGACGGCTGGCCCCGCTGATTGCGCTGGGAGCAGGGTTCAACCCAATTTTGACCGGGCGCGAAAATATCTACGCCAACATGTCGATTTTGGGCCTCACCACCCAGCAGATTAAGCAGCGCTTTCACGAGGTGGTCGAGTTTGCCGAAATTGAAGAGGCCATCGACGCTCCGGTGCAAACTTATAGCTCAGGGATGGCGGCGCGGCTGGGGTTTGCCTGCGCCATCTACACCGAGCCCAATATTTTGCTGATCGACGAGGTGCTGGCCGTGGGCGACGCCCGCTTTAAGGCCAAGTGCTACCGCCGCCTCTACGAACTGCGCCAGCGAGGGGTGGCCTTTATTTTGGTCAACCACAACTCCCAGGCCATTCTCAACATCTGCGACCAGGCTATTTACCTGACCAGGGGGGCGCTGGTGGCCCAGGGCGAGGTCAACGCGGTGGTCGATCAGTACGAGCGCGACCTGTTTCTCAACAGCATCGAGCGATCTGAAAACCGCATGGTGTTTCCGCCCAAAGCCGCCGAGGAGAGCAACGGCGTTGATTTTCGCGACCTGTTCTTTCGCGACGGCAACGGGCAGCCGACTCAAACCCTCTCGACAGGTGAACCCCTGAGCTTGTGCGCCGTCTGCGAGGCTCACGATAGCTATAGCGGAGTGGCCCTAGATATTCGCATTGTCAAAGTGGGCGGCATTGAGAGCGGTGGCAACATTTTGTCGCTACGGGGACAAAACGACGATACCTTCTTCCAGCTGTCGCCGGGGCTGGCAGAAATTCAACTCCAGCTGCCCTACCTGGGTTTGGTACCGGGGGTGTACAGCGCTCAGATTCGCCTGCGCAAAGACGCGGTTTACACCTTTGATGTGATTGAGTCGTTTCGCTTTACGGTGATATCGAAGCAAAACGTCAATAAATGTCAGTTTTATCAGCCGCGCAGCTGGGCGCTGGTGCCAGTGGTAGCGCCCGTGTCTGCTGGGCAGCCGCTGCCCTAGGGCTGGGCGGTTAGTTTGAGTCAACTTTAGGAAGCATTAGACAGAAGGGTTAGACCATGCAACCTCAGCTCAGCGTTATTATTCCAACCCACAATCGGCCTCATCTGCTGCCGTTGGCGGTGCGCAGTGCCCTGCAGCAAACCTACGCCGAACTGGAGGTGGTGGTGGTCGACGATGCCTCTGACCCGCCCGTACAGCTGCCAGCCGATCCCCGCGTACGAATCCTTCGCCTCGACCCAGGGCGGGGTGGGGCCGGAGCGCGTAATGCGGGCACCGAGGCGGCGCGGGGCCGCTGGGTGACCTATCTCGACGATGACGACGTGCTGCTGCCCCACATGGCGGCAGTGTCGATCGCGGCCCTGGAGGCGGCCCCCCAGACGGCGTTTCCAGTAGGGGTATTGTCAGGCCTTAACAAAGTGAATGAGCACGGCGAGGTGCTGTTGACCCGTTTGCCCCCCGCCCACTGTCCTAAGGGTGACCACTTTTTTTTAGAAGAGCCCGAGCCAGGGCGATCGCCCCACACTAAGCAAACCCTGGTGGTGGAGCGCGAGGTGGTGCTGGCGATTGGCGGCTGGGATGAAACCTTTCGGTCGCGGGTGCATTCGGAGTTCTTTTTGCGGCTCAACCCGGCCTGTACGCTGATAGGGTTGCCCACGGTCACCTACCACCTGCTGACTCACACGGGCACCCGGGTGTCGGGCAACCCCAAGCTGCGCCAGGAGAGCTTTAACCAGCTAATTGAAAAGCATCGGGCCGCCTTTGAGGCTCACCCCAAAATGTTTGCGGAGTTTGTCTATAAGCACGCCCAAACCTCCTATGCGATGGGGCAGACTAGCGCGGCGCTGACCCACTTGCTCTGGGCACTGCGGCTGCATCCGCGACATATTAGCGCGATTGCAGCTCACACCGCGATTGACCAGATGAGGCAGAGTCTGCGGCTAATAACGCCGACCCGAGCACTACCATCCGCCTAGGCACGGTCGACCGTGGTTATCTTGCTCGCCCCGCTATCAATGGCGGGAGACTACACAAAGGCTTAATTGAAGAACGGTCTATGATTATCAATATTCTAAATCTGAGCGAGCCAATAACTCTGTGGAAGCAGGTGGTGAGTTCTGTCATCGCTGGGGCCAGGGTGGTCAAACTATTTGGTCTGCTACGGGGGCGATGTGTTGATAGAGAGCAGCGCCCACTACAGACTACCCCACCAGCATCCGGGGAGGTGGGTCTGGCGTCAGTCAAAGACGCTGCAGTGCCGCTGGTCGTCCCCCTTGGCTAACGGCAACCAACTCAAACCCCGCTATCCTCACCTGCCGACTTCTAACCCGCTATAACCATGAGCCATCCCGTTCCAGTGTTCTCTATTGTCATACCGACCTACAATCGGCCCGATCGCCTGGCGAGCTGCCTGCAAAGCCTGACTCAGCTGAGCTCTCCCCGCGATCGCTTCGAGGTAATTGTGGTGGACGACGGCAGCAGCTCGCCCATCGCCCCGGTGGCAGAGCCCTTTAAGGCAAGCCTCAACCTCACCCTGCTGCGTCAAAACAACAGTGGTCCCGCCTGCGCTCGCAACACAGGAGCAGCCCAGGCCCAGGGGCAGTATCTGGTGTTCACCGACGACGATTGCCAGCCCTACCCCGATTGGCTCACGGCGCTAGAGACGGCGCTGCACGAGCAGCCCACGGCGCTGGTAGGTGGCTACACCGTCAATGCCCTGCCTGAGAACCTGTTTTCAACCGCCAGCCAGCTCCTGATCGACTACCTGTACGACTACTACAACAGTCGTCAGGCGCCCAGTTTTTTTGCCTCCAACAACTTTGCGATGGCTACTGAGCAGTTCCGCCTGAGCGGCGGGTTCGACACCTCCTTTCCGCTAGCGGCGGGCGAAGACCGTGAGTTTTGCGATCGCTGGCTGCAGCTGGGGCTACCCCTGGCCTACGCGCCCGCGGCCAGGGTCAGGCACACCCACCACCTGTCGCTGCGGCAATTTTGGCGACAGCACTTTAACTATGGGCGAGGAGCCTACTGCTTTCACCAGGTCAGGGCGCGCAGAATTGACCAGCAGGTGAAGGTGGAGCCGCTGCGGTTTTATTGGCAGCTGCTCACCTACCCCCTCTCGCGCCAGCCTCAGATTCAGGCCATGATGCTGTCGGGGCTGCTATTTTTATCTCAGGTGGCCAACGTCGCCGGTTTCTTTTGGGAGCGCAGTCAGCAGAAGGCCACTGCTACCCCAACTCCGGCGGCTCCCTGCTAAAGTCTGAGGCCAAAGCTGCCCTGGGCCTTCAACTTAACTTAATGCCTGACTAGCTGTTTTCTTCTGAGTTTAGGGGGCTTTTTCCACCATGAAACTGCAATCCTTTAGCCATTCCCAGCAAAAGATTTTGTTTCTGGGCGGCATTACCGCCATCTATTTGGCCATTGTCGCCTGGCTCGATTTTTTGCAGGGTCCGCCCTACTGGGATGAAGTCAATTTTTGGAAGTCGAGCCTGACCTTTAGCGATAGCCTGCTGCCGTCGCTGGCTGACCTAAGGGAGTATCACAGCCTAAATACTCCCCTACCCTTCATGATTTTTGGGTTTTTAGAGTACCTGTTCAACCAGGGCATGGTGACGGGGCGATGGCTCAATTTAATTTTGTCTTTGGGCATTGTGGCTACGATTGGCTGGCCCAGCAGGCAAAAGGGTGGCCGGGCCATTTTATGTTTGATTGGCCTATTTTTGTGCCCGTATTTTTTGTTTCTCAGCGGTCGGCTCTATACCGAAATGGTCGCCTGCACCTGGGTGCTGCTGGGGTTTGTGGCCTATGTGCGCGATCGCCACTGGGTGAGCTGCCTGGCCTTTGTGCTAGCGATTTCTTCGCGGCAGTATATGCTGGCGTTTCCAATGGCGATCGCCACCTACGAGTTTTTAGCGATCGCCAATCAGTATCGCCAGGGGCAGCCCGTGAGCCAGGACCAGCACCAGCGATGGGTGGCTCCGGCCCTGGCCAGTCTGTCGTTTTTGGGCTGGGTGGCGCTATTTGATGGTCTCGCTCCCTCCAGTGCGATCGTCTCCCATGCCCCCAAAGTCCAACAGAGCACCCTGGCGTTGACCCCTGGCGGTATGGTCAACTTTTTAGCCTTTGTAGGAGCCTATATCGTCATTCCAGAATGGCTGCTGTTTCGCCCCGTCCATCCTCTAGAATCTCTGCGTAAAAATCAGAAAAAATGGCTGCTGATTGCGGGCGGTCTGCTCATGTTTTGCCTGATCTTTCCGCCCCTCGATACTCCCTACGGCAACATGGGCAAAGTGGCTGAGCTGCTGCCTTTCTACGCCTTAAACCTGGCCATGTTCTACGGTTTGGCCTTGCTTACCTGCCTGCGATTTGCCAAGCCAGATCTACTGTTTTGGATCGTAGCCTTTAACGCCCTAATTATGATGAAAGCGATCCCCTGGGATCGCTATGTGCTGCCGCTGGTGGTCGCCTTTTGGTATCTCAAGTCGATCCATTATCCCGAAACCCAGCCCGACGCCGCCCCATCCCCGGTCGATCCGGCCCCCCGGCCCGTTTAGCTCACGGTCTTTGCCACCACCGCTCCTGTTCTGGGCTCAGCCCTTAGCTGGCCCCAGGCAGGTGCACTCAGATATAGCTGTAGCCAATCGGGCTAGGACGTTTGTCAGACAAGCGTTCAAGCGTTCAAACGTTTTTAGGCTTGAAGGATGTCCTAACCCAGGTGACTCTGACTATATACCGTCAAACAGGCCGAGTTCACTTTGGCCTCAAGTCTCTTGTCGGCCAGCTTCGCCAAGGCCAAAGGTCGATCTGGCGGTTCCAGGGCTCACACTAAACACCGTTAGGATGCTGGTAGTTTAGTCTACCGGCATCCTCACGGTGAGCCTGTTGTCGCTAGCGATTACATCTAGAGCACGCCCAGATTGGCCAGCCCCAAAATAGCCCCGGCCCCTAGCAAATGACCAAAGCTGGTGGTGCCCAGCAGGGCAGGCAGCCCCATGCCACCAAAAAATTCAGGGGAGGGCAGCGACGGCTTCGCGTCGGGAATCTGAATGGTGAACCGGCCAATGGCGATCGCCAAAATGTTGCAGACAATCATCACAGCGGCCACCTTAGGACTCCAGGCAGCCGTGTGGGGAACCGTAGCTAAAAGAGGTAGAAATGCCAATGTACCAGCCTCCATAAAATGCAGTGGGTCGACAAGTCACTTGCCTAGGCCTACTTTTCCACGACGCCAGGAAATTCTGTCGGCTGCCGTTGCAAGACTTTACAATTAGTAGAGCAAGGCCTGAGCTGGCCGTTAAATCACAAGGTAAAGCGACCTGATATGGAACGAGGACTTCTCTGGCTGCCCCTGCTAGCGGTGTTTATCGGTTTGGCCTGGGCCGGCTGGCACGAGTACCACAAGGTGCAGGCCTACGAAGCCTGGGCGGCCCAGTTCGATCGCAGTAAATACGACATTAAAGCCATGCTGGGGCAGCAGGGCGATTACCTAACCTGGGGCCGCCCGACTCGCCAGGGCCCCATCAATCTCACCACGCTGTCGCTCCAGACCATTACCGACCTGCGGTTAGAGATCAACGGCCAGCCCGTGGTTGACGGGGCCCAGCCCGCCAAAGGGAGCGTTGAGCTAGCCTTGGCAACAGCCAGCGGCGAAACCTACCGAATTCCCTTTACCGACAGTGATCTAGCGCAGCGCTGGGAAAAAGCGTTGCATCAATCGCTACAGGCGCTAAAATCGGCATCAGCCTAAAGGCGGCCGGGGTTAGGAAGGGCCAATTACGCGAGTATAAGCCCCTTCGTGCCCCTGATCCCGCGTTTTGTGGCAGCTCCGATCGCCGGGCTCCGCCAAGCCCTTCCCCATGCCATGACCCGCGTTTCTCCCCTTTCCCGTGACGAACTCAAGAGCCGCCGCCAGAGCCTCAGGCGGCGGCGGCGCATTTCTATTAGTCAGGCGCTGTGGCGATTTTGGGCCCTCTCGGGGCTGACGGCCGCCATTTTTTGGGGCGCTACCCGCCCGGTGTGGCTGATCCACAACCCGGCTCAGATCAACGTCAGCGGCAACCACCTGCTCAGCGATGAGGCGGTCCAAAACCTGGTGCCGCTTCAGTATCCTCAGGTGCTAATGAAGGTTGAGCCAGAGCGGTTGGCCCGCCAGCTGCGCGATCGCGGCCCTATCGTCAGGGCCGAAGTCACTCGGCAGCTGCTGCCGCCCCGTCTGAACGTCCGGGTCGAAGAGCGCGTGCCGGTGGCGGTGGTGCTACCCGTCGGCAACGGCGATCGCACCGCTGACAATCAGTACCTACAGGCCGGGTTTCTCGACGCTCACGGGGCCTGGATGCCCCTCTCTAGCTTCGGCATTGGCAGCGCCTCGCCGCAGTTGCCCACCCTCCAGCTGCGCGGGATTCAGCCCCAGTACCAGCGCTACTGGCCCCAAATCTACGAAACCATTGTCAACAGCCCGGTTGCCATTACTGAGATCGACTGGCACGATCCCAACAACCTGGTGCTAGAAACCGCCCTCGGCACGGTCTACCTTGGCCCCTACAGCCCAGAGCTAGAGCAGCAGCTGGCCACCCTCGATCGCATGCGCAACTTGCCCAACCAGCTCACCGAGACCGAAGTCGCCCGCATCGATCTCAGCAACCCCGATGCACCCTCCATAGCTGTGGTCGATACCGATGCCCCATCGACAGAACCCACCCCCCAACCCTAAGCTACTGAGGGTCTTGGCCCGATGAAAAACAGCCCTCAGCCCTATGCTGCGTTGACGGAGATAGTTTTGACTCAAAATTGACTCAACATATTCTTGCAGGGGCGTTTATTTTTGGGGTTTCAGTGGTTAAATCAGTAGTTTAAGACTTGCCAACGCGATTTGGTTTTTTCCAGCGAAGTACTCTATAGTTGTCTAGAATCAGCCGGGGCTTAGATTTCAGGACTTAGGTGCTATCTTCGGTTATCTAGTACGGGTAATTAATATATTGTCTACGGCCTTAACTTCTATGCTCCCCGACGACCCCCACGGCAATGGTGCTGGCCACAGCGGCGCTGACTACGAGGCTTATTCGTCTCATCAGGCAGAATCTGTCCCCTCCGATCCGCGCTCGTCGGCTGATGCTGTGACCGCTTTCGCTAGCCCGTCTAACCCGTTTAGCCACGGCGAGCGTAACTCCAGTCAACCCCACAATGCCAGAGCTATGCCCGGAGAAACGTACACCAACAACACGGCTTTGCCCAGTAGCGTCGCCCGCATTAAGGTGATTGGGGTTGGCGGCGGCGGCTGCAACGCCGTCAACCGCATGATTAGTAGTGGCCTGGCGGGCATTGAGTTTTGGTCGGTCAACACCGATGCCCAGGCCCTTGATACCAACACCATGACCAACAGCCTGCACATTGGTCAGAAGCTGACCCGTGGGCTAGGCGCAGGGGGCAACCCAGCCATTGGCCAAAAAGCCGCTGAAGAGTCGCGCGAAGAAATTGCCGCCGCCCTGGAAGAGTCCGATCTGGTGTTCATTACGGCCGGCATGGGCGGTGGTACCGGCACGGGCGCCGCCCCCATCGTGGCCGAAGTGGCCAAGGAAGTGGGCGCGTTGACCGTGGGTGTCGTCACCCGGCCCTTTACCTTTGAGGGGCGTCGCCGCATGAACCAGGCCGACGAGGGCATTGCGGCGCTCCAGGGACGAGTTGATACGCTCATTATTATTCCCAACGACAAGCTGCTGTCGGTGATCTCTGAGCAAACTCCGGTGCAGGAGGCGTTTCGCACCGCTGACGATATTCTGCGCCAGGGGGTGCAGGGCATCTCTGACATTATTACGATCCCCGGTTTGGTCAACGTTGATTTTGCCGACGTGCGGGCAATTATGGCCGATGCGGGCACGGCGCTGATGGGTATTGGCATGGGGTCGGGCAAGTCGCGGGCGCGAGAAGCGGCGATCGCGGCAATCTCATCCCCACTGCTAGAGTCTTCCATAGACGGGGCCTCTGGGGCCGTGTTCAACGTAACCGGTGGCTCCGATCTCACCCTCCACGAAGTCAACGCCGCTGCCGAGATCATCTATGAAGGCGTTGATCCCAACGCTAACATCATCTTTGGGGCCGTGATCGACGAGCGCATGCAGGGTGAGGTGTGCATCACCGTGATTGCCACTGGCTTTAACAACCGGGCTGGCGCGCAGCCTGAGCTCGACGTGGCTCGTGTCACCCCCTTCAAGCGAAGTCTATCAACTCCACCCATTACCCCTCCGGCCAGCAGTGGCTCCAGCGGTCTGGGGGCAGGGCTAGATATTCCTGAGTTTTTGCAGCGGCGACGGCCTAACAACAACCGCTAGTGATGACCACGCCGCCTCCCTGGCCTGCGGCCCTCACCATCGCTGGCTCTGACAGCGGCGGTGGGGCTGGTATTCAGGCCGACCTGCGCACCTTTGCCTTCCACTGTATCCACGGGGCCAGCGCCCTCACCTGCATCACCGCGCAGAATACCCTAGGGGTGGCGCGGGTCGATGCGCTGCCGCCCGAGGCCGTCATCGCTCAGATCGAGGCTGTTACTGGTGATATTGCGGTACAGGTGATCAAAACCGGCATGTTGCTCAACCAGGGCATTATTCAAGCTGTGGCTCAGGCTCTAGCCTCGCTGCCTCAGGCCATTCCGGTGGTGGTCGATCCGGTGATGGTGTCGCGCACCGGGGCACAGCTGATTGACGATGACGCGATCGCCACTCTCACCCGCCGGCTCATTCCCCAGGCCCACGTGCTCACGCCCAACCGCTATGAAGCCCAATTGCTCAGCGGCTTAGAGATTTCAACGCTGGCAGATATGGAAGCCGCTGCCCGCCGCATCCACCAGCTCGGTCCTCAGGCGGTGCTGGTCAAGGGGGGAGGAATGGCTGCTCAGCTCCGCAGCACCGATGTCTGGTTTGACGGGCGTGAGGTAGTGGTTCTAACTACAGAGGTGGTCGAGACCACCCATACCCACGGCACGGGCTGTACGCTGTCAGCCGCGATCGCCGCCAACCTGGCTTTGGGTAAAGCCCCCCTGACTGCCGTCAGAGCGGCCAAAGACTACGTCACTAGCGCCCTCAAGCACGCTCTGGCGATCGGCCAAGGCCAGGGGCCCGTCGGCCACTTCTTCCCGCTGCTAGTTGACCGACCGTAGGGTGCATTCGCGCTAGCAATGCACCTGGCTACTGCCGACGGCCGTGCAATTGATTTACCCCATCACGAGGTCGGCGGCTGGGGCCAGACCGAATCCCAGTCGGGGCAGTGGCGTTCTTCTGCGGGGCCAAAGGGGTGCATGGCGCACACCAGGGTGTTGCCGCCGTAGGTCTGACCGCAGAAGTTGCGGCAGCCCACGCAGGCCGGGTAGTTTTGCAGCAGCGGCTCAACGGTGCTGTTGATCGGGCTGGAGACCTCCTCAAACCACTGGTCAACCCCCGACAGGCCGGTCACCAACGGCCCCAAAATCTCGTCAAGCTGATCGACGACATCATCGAGCCGCGAATTGAGCGTCAATCGCCAGGGCGCCGCTACGTGGTTTAGCTCATCCACAATGCGATCGATCTCCGGGTCGATCGCCTCCTGCACCTGCTCTGCCCACTGATCGGTCGTCTGTATCAGGGCATCTGAGGCGTGGACCAGCTGCTCAGTAAAGTCATCCAGCCAGCGCTCAGTGTCTTCGCTCAGCTGCTGGGTAAAATCCTGTACAGCAGTACCAAAGGCATTAAAAAATTGTTTCGACCAGTCATCCATAGGGCTAGTTACTCGACTTACGCTTGAGGTTTTCTAGTTCTTGGCGCAGCGCCGCCACTTGACTGCGCAGCGCCTCCGTCTGGGGGTCGACAGCGCTGGGCGGGTCGTCATCTAAAATTTCGATGGGGCGCGGCTGCGGCAGGTTGTCTGTAGCGTTAGCACTGCTAGCTGCCGTATTCTGGGCCCGGTTGACCATGTCGTTGACGAGGCGCTGAGCTTCTTCGGCGGTAATTTCACCGCGGGCTACCAGCTCATTCACCAGGGTTTGCGATTGCTCTCGCAAGTCTTTGAAGGTATCGCCCGCCTTTTCCCCAGCGTAGGAGGCTACCCCAACCCCCAAATAAAACGCTTTTTTAACCACGTCTCCGAAACCAGCCATAGCCAGCGGTCTCCTTTT
Organism: filamentous cyanobacterium CCP3; assembly: GCA_003022385.1. Taxonomy (GTDB): domain Bacteria; phylum Cyanobacteriota; class Cyanobacteriia; order Phormidesmidales; family Phormidesmidaceae; genus Nodosilinea. Next base: position 18,192 of record PYGV01000013.1, read on the forward strand.
CGCGCTGCAACTGACCTAGCGTATCAGCCGCAGAGCCAGGTGCCCAGGAGCAATGCCGCCCCTATCATGGGTGAAACCCGTCGCCGTCTCTCGACTAACCTGGGGAGAAGACGCCAAGCGGCCAAAACGCAAAAGACCCGGAGTCCACGCCTGTCACAAGCATCCCGTAATGCTGCTACCTTCCGGTCCTGACATGATTTGGGCGTTGCGACCGCATGGGTCCGAGTCCTCTTTACTATAACACTCCCCTCCATGACCAACCAACGGCTTCAGCAACAAATCGCCTTTGTCGTCGAGATCGATCGCCTCAAGCAGGTCTGGCGCCAAACCCAGCTGATGGATGCCTCGCGCCGTGAGAATAGCGCCGAGCACTCCTGGCACCTGGCCATGATGGTGCTGGTGCTGGCTGAATACGCCCCAACCGGGGTCGACCTGCAGCGCGCCATCCATCAGGTGCTCATCCACGACCTGGTCGAAATCGATGCGGGCGATACCTTTTGTTACGACATCGCTGGCCATAACGATAAAGCCGATCGCGAGCAGCGAGCCGCCGATCGCATTTTTGGGCTGCTGCCCACCGCAGGCGAGATGCAGACCGAGGCGGATGGCGATCGCCTGCGCCAACTCTGGAATGAGTTTGAGGCTCAGGCTACCCCCACCGCCCGCTTTGCCGCCGCCCTCGACCGCCTTCAGCCCCTGCTGCACAATTGGCAAACCGGCGGCGGCACCTGGAAGCAGCACGGCATTTGCCGCGCTCAGGTCATGCAGCGCATGGCCCCGGTTGAAACGGGTGCCCCAGAACTATGGCCCTTTGTGCTGCAGGTGGTTGAAGACTCCGTGGCGGCTGGTTATTTGCGGCCCTAGGAGTTTTATGCCCTGGCCTGCTTTATGCGTAGCGACAAGGAAATGTCCCCGTTGTTGCCCTGAAGATAACCGAGGGCTGAGGGAAGTCGTTTGTTCTTTGGGCAGGCTACGCCAACGTGAAACGTCTCCCGAAGGGAGAGACCCCGTTCGAGTGCCGGTGGGAACGCGCCCAGGCGCTAACCTTCCCCCTGGGTGCGGAGCTCCTGAGCTCGCAGGTAAAGCTGCACCCACTGAGCCTGAATTTGCCTATTCTTGAGCCCCAGGCGGCGGGCCAGGGCCTCAGTAGGTTGCCCTTCTCTATAGGTCGTTAAAATCGCCTGTTCTTCGGGGGAAAGGCCTTGCCAGTAGTGATCCCACTGGGTGGGGGTAAGGCCAAAGTTGTGCTCTTGTAGCGAGGTCTTGAGCCAGCCCAACACCATCGCGGGCTGCTCGCGCAGAGCAAAGATGCGAACCGCATGGTAGCTGACTTTTTCGCGCAGACGATAGACCTGCTGCACCGGCATACCCAGGCTTTGAGCAATTTGGTCTTGGCTCAGCCCTTTGAGGTGTAGCTCTAGCCAGCGGGCGGCCGTGTCATCGAGGTTGCGGCTGAGGTAGTTGACAAACGAGGTCTTAACCTGGTGCCGCATGCCCTGCTGCTCTAGCTCATTTTGTTCTTCCTGGTACTGGTTCCAGGCTTCTACATCGAGCAGACTGAGCGAGTCTTCGCTGTCACCGGGGGCAATTTCATCAGAGACCAGGCGAATCAGTTCGCCGGTCGGCACCTGGGTCATGCCGCCTTTCTGGCTGCGCCGCAGGTAGTTGACAAAGCGATAGATGATCAGGGGCTGATTGCGGATGGGGCGCAGGCAGTATTCTTCGATGCTGGCCAGCATCAGCAGGTTGCGCAGGCGTGAGTTTTGGGTGCAGGTGGCGATCCACTTGAGCTGCTGGGCCAGGTGGCGATCGCTGCGCATCATCTCCTGAATCACCTCTTGAATCACATCGACCACCGATCGACGGCGATCGCGGCTCAGAGAGATCCAGGTCTTAATCTTGTTGCGAATTAGAAATAGACTGCTCAGCCGTTTGATCAACCGCTGATAGCCCTGGTCGGGGCTGACCCCCCAGTAGCGCTGCTGCAAAATGCGATAGCGGTACTCAATCGCCTGACGGGCGATCGCCAGATCAGCCTCTGCCAGATCGGCCAATCGCTCAGGAGACTCCCCCAGCAGCCAGCTGACAATGCTCTGACACACAGACTGAGGCTGATCAGGGAAATCTTCTCGTAAGCGGGATAACCAGTCCTCCGCTATGGTGTCTGCCCTGGCCATGCCATCAATCCTTTTCGCGTGTTCTGGGTTGGCTGTAGGCTTATCTTAATATCAGTTCCCTTCAGACTCACGAATTAGGGCTGTTTTTAGCTCAGTTATTCTGCTGAGGGTATCACCCCTCAAAAGCTTCACGCAAATTTTATGATCACTGCTCTTCTAGAAAGTTTCTGCAAAGGGCGATTTATTGCAGCCCAATTTATTCTAGTTGGGCTGATAGTGAACACATACCTCCGTGTGTACTTATACCCGGGGTTATTGTGATAATCATTACACTAAGTCCATCGCAGCTCCAGTACTATTCAGCTAGGGTTAGCTCCATTCGGCACCCGTGTTACAAAAAGCACAGAGCTGCTTAATCCATTGGGGTATTCACGGTTGAGTCAGTATAAAATTTTCAGAAATACTTAGAGCACACGCGTTTCGTCAACAGGGTCTACCATGCTATCCCTCCGCCCAGACAGTTCCGGAAATGTTGCCCCAGACATCTCCGTAGTTATTATTCATCCTTCTGCTAAGTGCCTTATTAAGCGATCTATCGATATTTTGGGTGCCCTGGTGGGCCTAGCTATTCTAAGTTTGATTGTGATACCGGTAGCCTTAGCGATTAAATTAGACAGCCCTGGCCCAATTTTTTATGCCCAGAAGCGCTATGGTCTCCAGGGGCGGCCCTTCACCATCTGGAAGTTTCGCTCAATGGTGCAAAATGCCGACTTCCTTAAGCAAACCGTTTCTAATCAAGCCCAAGGCCTCATTTTCAAAAACGAAAACGATCCTCGTATTACTCGGGTTGGCCGCCTGCTGCGCAGAACCAGTCTCGATGAGTTTCCACAGTTCTGGAACGTTCTTAAGGGCGACATGAGCCTAGTGGGTACTCGTCCGCCGACCGAAGATGAGGTTTCGCGCTATAGTCCCCACCACTGGCGGCGGCTTGAGGTCAAGCCGGGCATGACGGGGCAGTGGCAGATCAGCGGGCGATCGGCGATTAAAGATTTTGAAGAAATCGTGCACCTCGACCTGCAGTATCAGGCTGTCTGGTCACCCCTGTACGATCTGCAGGTGATTGTAAAAACCATTACGGTCTTGTTCGATCGCAGGGGGGCTTACTAAAGCCCTCGCTCTGGCCACCTCAACGATTCACGGCTGATCCAGCCCCCCCGAGCTGCCCCAATTGACTAAAAGTGGTCCGATGTAAGTTCAGGTTGAGTGCAGCGTGACCCAATGCCAGTAGCGGTTTCACTGGGTTCCGCTACGCCAACTAACCTACGGCGAAATAAGGGTTTCAAGAGGTTTGTCGGTCAACCAGCCGGTGACCATGCCTTACAAATTGCCAGGACTATCCGTATCCGCTGCAATCACCAGATTGTCGCGGTGAACCACGGTATCGGCCCCGGCATAGCCCAAAATCTCAGCGATATGCTCCGATCGCCGGCCTAGAATGCGCTGTAGCTCTGAGGCGTTGTAGTTGACAATACCGCGGGCGATGTCGGCTCCGCTGGCGCTACAGATCACCACCGCATCCTGGGCCTCAAAGTCGCCCTCAATATGGGTGATGCCCGCGGCGAGCAGCGATTTTCCCCCGTTTAGAATAGCCTTGGTGGCTCCCTGGTCGAGATGAAGACGTCCAGCAGGAGCGAGGCCAGCGGCAATCCAGCGCTTGCGGGCCGGGCTGGGCTGGGGCCGGGGCGCGAACTGAGTGCCTACGGCTTCTCCAGCCAGAGCTTTGACAACGTTTTGGGGTTGACGACCATCGGTAATAACCGTGCGCACCCCAGCGGTAGTGGCAATTTGGGCCGCCTCTAGCTTAGTCAGCATGCCGCCAGTACCCCAGGCTGACCCCTGGCCTCCGGCGACCGCCTTAAGAGCCTGAATGTCTGCCAGGCAATCGATCGCAATAATCGGCTCGGCTCCGGGGTTAGAGCGGGGATCAGCGGAATAGAGGCGATCGACATCGGTGAGCAAGAATAGCCACTGAGCACCAATCAAACTGGCAACCAGGGCCGATAGGGTGTCGTTATCGCCAAACTTGAGTTCTTCTACGGCCACGGTGTCGTTTTCATTGACGATGGGAATTACCCCCAGCTGCAGAAGCTGGCGAAAGGTGCGGTAGCTGTTGACGTAGCGCGATCGCTGGGCCAGATCGCTGCGGGTCAGCAGCACCTGAGCAATGGGCTGATTGAGTGCCGAAAACAGGTCGTCATAGATTCGCATAAGGCGGCCCTGCCCCACGGCAGCTACAGCCTGCTTCATGGCCAGAGTTTTGGGGCGATCGCTCAACTGCAGCCGCCTGCAGCCAATGCCCACGGCCCCCGATGACACCAGCACCACCTGGTGCCCCTGCTGCCGGAGTGTACAGAGGGTTTCCACCAGCGCCGCCAGGGTAGAGAGGGCAAACTGGCCCGCCCCACCGCCGGTCAGGCTAGAGGTACCAATTTTCACCACCAGAGTTTGAACTGGGCTCACGGTCAACCATCACCCCTCAAGAAGATAGCCCTGGCAGTATAGCAACCCCCCTGGGGCAGGTTGCACCGCCCATTGCCCTAACTCTTAAGCAACGTGAAGCAGCGAGGGTCAGGTGAGCGATCGCGCCCCAAAAAACTTTGGGTGTCAACCCCAAGGCCGACACCCAAAAATGGCTTATTAAGTTAAAGGCCTTTATAAACTGGCCCCTCTTTATCTGTACCCAATATCGCAGCATTTTTCAGGTATCAAATTAACTCTAATGTTTTCTTTATATTTTCCTGCGCAACGTTTCTCGTCTATTTGTTGCGGTTTGTAAAGTGCTCAACGTGCGTATGCGATACCACTCAGCGTCTAAAGCGTCACCCCCAAATATTGGGAGATGATCACCTCCAGGGAGCGCAGGGGAGAGGTACGCACAACCTGATTGAGGTCAGGCATCGGGCTAACCAAAATTGTGAACAACCCGACCCGGTTGCCAGCTAGAACGTCGGTGAACAGGCGATCGCCCACCATGGCTACCTGATTGGCGGGCAGGTCCATAGCCGCCAGGGCCAGCTTCAGCTTGCGGCCCGAGGGTTTGCCAGCGCTGGTCAGATAGGGCACCTCTAGCAGGTCTGCAATGCGGCTAATGCGAGGGGCATTAATGTTGTTGCTCACCAACCACACCGAGGCTTCGGCCTTGATGTGATTCATCCAGCGGGCCAGGTCGGGGTTGGTCTCCGCCTGACGCAGGGGCACCAGGGTATCGTCCACATCTAAAATCAGTCCCCTAAGGCCGTGACGAGCCAACAAATCTGGAGAAATGCTGAGAACGTTTCCCCTCAGAACTAAGTCGGGTTGTAGCAGGCGAGAAAAAGACATAGTGAAATCATGAGCCCCAAAGGCCAGCATAATCTAGATTGGAGACCTGTGGGCGTGAGGAGCGATCGTAGATTCCCCATGCGGCCTATATTTGAGCCACCTAAACACCAGGCTTACTCCTTAGCGGCTAGTTGTCGATAGCGGCTCGAATCGCATCGCGGGCGGCCTCGTGCTCAGCTAAGGTGCGACTAAATACATGGGTACCGTCGTAGCGGGCCACAAAATATAGGTAGTCAGTGCTGGCTGGGGTCAGGGTAGCCTCAAGACTGGCTTGGCCAGGGCTGGCGATCGGGGTCGGTGGCAGACCGGGATTGATATAGGTGTTATAAGGTGAAGGCATACCCACCTGGGTCCAGGTGAGGGGCTGCTCCTTGGTCTGGGTAATGCCCAGGCCGTACTCAACGGTGGGGTCGGCCCCCAGGGGCATATTTTGCTGCAGGCGGTTCGTAAATACCCCAGCAATAATCCCTCGCTCATCGGGAACTACAGATTCTTTTTCCACAATGCTGGCGAGCGTAGCCCAGTCCAGCAGCGATAGGTCAGTATTGGCCTGCTGGTAGAGCGGTAGTGCCACTGTTTCAAAGCGCTGCAGCATAGCGTCTACGACAGCTTCAGGGGTGACGCCTTCCTTGGGTAGCTGGTAGGTATCCGGAAACAAAAATCCCTCCAGGTGAGGAACTGTGCCGGGCAACCAGGGGTACTGATCCTTGGGAATTTGCTCTGTAGCTGCCAAAAAGGCATTGGCCGAAAAGAGTCCAGCTTCCTGAAAATAGGCGGCCATTTGCCTGCGGTTCCAGCCCTCGGGAATTGTAAACGAGGTTTGCACCACCTGACCACTGCGAATAGTTTCAGCAATAGTGGTCATAGAGTCGATGGGACTAAGGGCATAGGTGCCCGCCTGAAACCCAGCTTCAGGGTTTTGCCAAGCCTGCCAGCGTGACCATAGCTTCCAAGCCAGCGCCGAACGAATTAGGCCAGCCGCCTCCAGGTCTTGCCCAATCTGCTGCCCCGGAGTGCCCGGCGGAATTTGAATCTGCACGATCTGAGCCGCCGTTTCAGCGGTGTTGTCACTTACGGGCCGATTGGCCCAACTCCACCAGGCCCAGCCCTGCCAGGCTGCTGCCCCTGTAGCAAGGGGCAGCAGCAGACCCAAAAAACTCCACCGAACCCAGCGTGAACCCTTAGTCATAAGCTTTAATCGGGATAACCGTTACCGGGGCCGTCTGTATCGTCGTCCATATCCTAGACGCCCAAAGCATATTCCAGCTCAAAAATTTTTCCTTTAGCTCAAAACGCGACCCGTTGGGCCTGTTGTCATAAACTTCTGGTTAGTATTGAGGTGAAACACTCTTACTCTAATAGATCAAACAATTTTTCTTCCAAGCTGCCGCGAATCAGCTGAAACTCTTCGGGGGTCACGACCTCTAGCGTTCCACTGCTGTTGCGGTTGGCAAAAATTAGTAAAGGATCGAGGGGAGTACACAGGGTGTATTCTTCGTCTTCGTAAAAACAGGTGGCTAAAATTTGAAACTCTTCGGTGATAGGATTTCCTGCTTCATCGAGTTCATCGAGTTCGAGGGTGAGGCAGTTGTCCTCTTCAGCTTCGGGGAGTTCTCCGGCGGCGGTCAGCGTAATGGCGGTGCGCTGTAGCATCAGGTTTTGCTCAGCCAGCACGGCCTTAGCCGTCAAAAAAATTTGATCGATATCCTCGTCCTCGACGTCCATCAAGATGTCGTCATCGTCATCGCCCTGCTGCCAGACAAAGATCTCAATTGGGGCATCGATGGGCAGCAGCAGCAGGTATTCGCGGCCATTGAGCTGAAAGCTTTGCTCCACCTGGCAGGGCAAAAACCGCCCGGCATCGTCGGTAAGAACGACGGCTGACTCATCGATGGGTTGGGTATTATCCGCCATGAAGCCACTCTTTTTCTGAATAACCAGGTGCGGACAACGGGGCCGCAGCCCAGCATGAACACTGAACGGTTTTATCAGAATATCCCATCCTGTTACGTCTATTGGCGACGACCTCAGGACGAGCGGCGTTCGTCTAGCCAGCGCTGCAAAATAATAGCGGCGGCTTTGCGATCGACCAGGGCTTTTTCGTGGGCGACAGAATGACCAGCAGCCCGCATCAGCTGCTCAGCTTCCACCGAACTCAGTCGTTCGTCTACATAGATAACCGGCAAACCCAGCGCCTGCCCTAGCCCGCCCGCAACCTTACGCACCTGGCGGGCCTGAAAGCCTTCTTCGCCATCCATGGTCAGCGGCAGACCCACGATCAGCACCTCCACCCGTCGAGCCGAGACAATTTGCTGAAGATCGGCGACTAGTTCGGCAAAGGAGCGCCGCTGAAGGGTTGTTAGCCCAGTGGCAATCAGACCGGTACCGTCGCAGCCCGCCACGCCAATGCGCCTGCGGCCAATGTCTAACCCCAAAGCGGAAACAAGCGTCATAGCGCTGTAGTCATAGAACCGACAAGGCCTAGCGATCGCCCTCAGGGCCAGGGATATCGGCGCTGCCCTCGGACTTCTGCGGCCCCAGCACTGGCCAGCGGTCGGCCGACCAGGTCATGCGACCGGGAATAGGCTTGCCGGCGGGCTGTAACCCGGTCAACACGTCGGATAGCTGCAGTCCTTCTAGGGATAGGTGGCGAGCCTCGCGCACCTTGTGCCACACCGATCGCGACAGCAGCAGCGCATGGGACTCAGGAATCGCCTGAATTTGGGTAAAACAGGCCTCGCGCTCGGGCTGGTAGTCAAGGGATGTCAGCCGCAGAGACTGAGCCGGGAAGGGCTGCAAAATTTTGACCATCTGCGTCATCAGCTCTGGATAGAGCCAGGTGTAAGCCGGATGCACCGTCAGCCCGGCCGTATGCGGCTGCTTGCCATCGCGGGAAATAGCGAGTTTGAACTGGCCAATGGCGGCCTTGCGCTGCTGCTCAAAGACGTAGGCGCTGACCGTTTCAACCTGGTTGACCAGGCGATCGGTGGTGGCGCTGACGGTACTCAGTAGTCCCGTCTTGAAGTCTTGTATTTGGTGATCAAACACCTGCCTAACCAGGGGCGGCATAGACGCCGTATCGAGCTGGTAGAGCAGCTGGGCGTCAGCGTTGCTGATGGGCAGCAGGTTGGGCAAATCGGGCTCGCGCTGAGCCAGGGCGGCAATTTGCTCGGGCGGCAGCGCCCAGTAGGTGATCTGAGCCAGGGGCTGAAATCCGTTGAAGCGATAGAGAGCCAGGGCCGATTTGTAGCTGACATCTACTTCTATCATCCAGGTTCTGGCTTCCCACACGGCCTCAAACCCGTGGCGCAGCAGCCGCGAACCGACATCCATGTAGCCCGAGGTATCTGGAGCAGCGGAGTCGGCCAGGGCGCGACGATTGATTATCACCTGCTCAACCCGCCAGGTGCTGCGAGTCTGGTTGAACGGGGAGACTTGAATCAGACCGACCAGGCTTTTTTGGCGCTCAGCTACAAAGGTAGTTTGGCTCTGCTGCTGTACCGGACGGGGCAGCCAGCTCATGACCTTAAGCGGGCCGTACCATCGCCGCTGAAACTCGAGCCATGACACCATGGCCTCGGCGGCATCGCGATCGCCGCCAGCCTCCAGATCGTCTGGCTGCCACTGCTTGAGGTCGTCTAAATCGCGGTACTGCAGTGGCCTTACCGTCAGGGTTGGGCCAGGGGTCATCATCGGTGCCATAGGATCTCAAAGATCTGACCTGTATGCCGTCATCCTAGCCGATTTTCCCAATTTCCACACCGAATCTCCACCCGGCGGGCCCGCCGCCTGCCGCCTGTAGAGCCGACATTTTTTTCTCTTTTGCGAAGCCTGAGACAGGGCAGCCACCCAAAAATTCACCGTTTACAAAACTTATGATTTAAGCGACGATTGCAACTATAGTTATCAACAGCACATGGGCGCAGCGGGTGAGCTGAAGCTGAGCTACAGTAGCCCGACAATCAGTATCTAGGACTTACCATGAGAAATCTTTTAGCCATCGAGCGGTTTTGCCTGTACGGTCATATCATCGCTATGGCCTTTGGTCTGGCAGGATTACTGTGGGTGGTGCCCCACCCTGGCATCCTAGATTACCTGCCGGCCGGGCACACTATGTTTCGGTGGAGCATGGCTGGTGGCGGTGTCGGCTACATTTTGCTGGGCACTCTGGCGGTTGCTCTATATGCCTACCGCACCTTAGGCCTGGGTACTCTGCTGACCTTTGCGATCGCAGCCATCGGCATCTCCGTCACCAGCGAGCTGTTGGGCACCAGCACCGGCTTTCCCTTTGGCCACTACAGCTACCTCAACGGGCTGGGCTACAAAGTGGCCGGGCTCGTGCCGTTTACGATTCCGCTGTCGTGGTTTTATCTGGGGTTGGCATCCTTTTTGCTGGCTCGCAGCGGTCTGGCGGCGGGCGGTGGCCCCGGTCGCTACGGCTGGGCGCGATCGCTGGCGGCGGTGCTGCTGGGCTCTGTGCTGCTCACCTCCTGGGACTTTGTGCTCGACCCGGCCATGAGTCAGACCGCGCTGCCCTTCTGGTACTGGCACCAGCCTGGCGCTTTCTTCGGTATGCCCTATCAAAATTTTGCGGGCTGGCTGGGGACAGGAATCGTGTTTATGGGCGTGGCCCTGGGGCTGTGGAAGGCCTTCAAGTTTTCTCCCGAGCTGGATCAGGCTCAGCTCACCCTGCCTTTAGTGGTATACCTGTCCAACTTTGGTTTCGCTCTGGTCATGAGCCTAGCGGCTGGTTTTTACGTTCCCATTGTCCTAGGTATTTTGACGGGGGCACTGCCTGCTGTGCTGTGCTGGCGCGCGACCGCCCAGGAGAGCCTGGCCCATGTGGTCCAGCCCGCCCAGGTGGTTGAACCCGTGAATTCGGCCAAGGTAGCTTTGAAGTAGCACCAACTCTCGGCTTTTCATCAGGGCTGACTATTTTTGACATCGATACATGATGAAGGGCTGATTTAAGCGGCCAATTCATACCCTATTAGTCTGACTGATTTGAGGTACTCCCTTGCCCGCTGATGTGGCTGCTCCGTTTCCCTGGTTGAGTGCTGTGGCGGTGGTGCTCCTGGTTGTGCAGGTGCCAATGGTGGCGGTTCTGCTATCGCGTCTGTTTCAGGGGCCTTTTCGCCGTCCGCCTCTGGCTCCAGAACCCCCTACCCTTGAGCAACTCGGTGCTGTATCTGTGGTGGTTCCTACGCTCAACGAGGCCCACCGTTTGCGCCCCTGCCTGGAGGGTCTGACTCGCCAAAGCTACGAACTGCGCGAGGTGCTAGTTGTCGACAGTCGCTCTACCGATGGCACTCAGGCGGTAGTCAAGGCCTACCAGGCTGATGACCCTCGCCTGCGGTTGCTCGAAGACGACCCGCTGCCCCAGGGCTGGGTCGGTCGTCCCTGGGCCCTAGACTACGGCTTTCGCCACACCGCCGCCGCTAGCACCTGGGTTTTGGGCATTGATGCCGATACTCAGCCTCAGCCTGGTCTGGTAGCCGCCCTGGCTAAAGCCATGGAGACCGAAGGCTACGATCTGGTATCGCTGGCGCCTCGATTTATCCTCAAGTATCCCGGCGAATTTTGGCTGCAGCCGGCTCTGTTGATGACGCTCGTCTATCGCTTTGGCCCCGCTGGCAGCCCCAGCGGGGCACCCCAGCGGGTGATGGCCAATGGTCAGTGCTTTATGGTGCGGCGATCGCTGCTAGAGCAGCTCGATGGGTACCGGTCTGCCTCGGCGTCGTTTTGTGACGACGTTACCCTGGCTCGCTGCGCCGCTGCCCAGGGCGCGAAAGTTGGCTTTTGGGATGGTAGTCGTCTGCTCAAGGTGCGCATGTACGAGGGCATGGCCGAAACCTGGCGCGAGTGGGGCCGATCCCTCGACCTCAAAGATGCGGCCTCCGCTGCTCAAGTGTGGTGGGACTTCGCTTTTTTAGCCCTGGTGCAGGGGCTGCCCTGGGCACTGGTGCCAGGGCTGTGGCTGGTGCAGCAGGGGGCTCCAGCAGACTGGTCGCGGCCACTGCTGCTGCTGTGGGCCATAAACCTGGGCCTGCTCGTCATGCGAGTTGGCCTGCAGGCTGCTGTTGCCTCAGCCTACGACCTGCGCGGGGTACCCGGAGCCTGGGCCTTTTGGCTGTCGCCACTGGCCGACCCGGTGGCCGTTGTGCGGATTGGCCTGTCTTCGCTGCGGCGGCCTACCCAGTGGCGAGGGCGACAGTATTCGACCTAAAAAAACTGCCTGAGAATTCAGCTCAGGTAACCCAGGTGCTGTACGGATGGCGCGCCAGGTTGGAGTTCTGGTAGCGGAGGTCGTAGGTGACTTCTGCCCCAACCCACTCGGGGAGATCCACGGTTTGGTCGGGGCTAGTCAACTCTACTTCGGCGACAATCAAACCTCGGTTGTCGCCCCAAAACTCGTCTATTTCCCAAACTACGTCGCCCAGGGGCAGGCGGTAGCGAGTTTTTTCAACTAAGGGAGGGGTGCAGAGAGTCGCCAGAATGACCTGAGCGTCTTCTACAGGGATAGGGTATTCAAATTCAGGGCGCACTAAACCTACGGCGGGGCCTTTGAGGGTGAGATACGCGCGATCGCCCGCCTGACGTACCCTCACCGTCCGGGCATCCTGGGTGGGAATGTAGCCCTGGCGCATGACCTCACCCAGCGCAGCGCGACGCCAGCTGTCACCTACCACCAAAAACTTCCGCTCAATCTCCTGGCCCATCGTTCTGGCCCTTAGTCAATAGGTTGCTTTAGGAAATGCGCCGCAGCACATAGCTGGTTAGATCTTGCAGCGCCTGACGAGCGGCGGAGGGCGGCAAGTGTTCTAGACAGGCGGCGGCCTGACGCGCGTGGTGGGCGGCCAGATCGCGCGATCGCCCGATGCCGCTGCTGCAGTGCACCAGTTCAATCGCCTGATCAAAGTCAGCCGCCTCAGAAAACTCTCGCTCAATCAGGGTGGTGAGAAAGGGGTGCTCTGCCATGGCATAGAGCACCGGCGCTGTCAGGTTGCCGCTCTTGAGGTCAGAGCAGGCGGGCTTGCCCAGCACCTCGTCAGAGCTGGTGAAGTCGAGGATGTCATCGACGATTTGAAAGGCCAAGCCCAGATGGCGACCATAGTCGTAGAGCTGCTCAATCGCCGTCTCAGGCATTTCGCTGAGCACGCCAGCCGCCTTGGCGCTGTTGGCCATCAGTGAAGCGGTTTTGAAATAGCTCTTATCTAAATAAGCGTCGATGGAGAGGCTGGTATCAAAGCGGTTTAGCCCCTGCTGAATTTCGCCCTCGGCCAGATCCATAATCACCTGGGAGAGCAGCTTGACAACTCGCAGGTTGTCGAGGTTGGCCAGGTACCACGACGACTGAGCAAACAAGAAGTCTCCGGCCAGCACCGCAATACGGTTGCCAAAGCTGCTGTGTACGGTAGGTACCCCCCGCCGCAGACTGGCCTCATCGACGACGTCGTCATGGACCAGGCTGGCGGTATGAATCATTTCGGTAATTTCGGCCAGGCGACGGTGCTTAGCCGTGATGTCTTGCCCCGGCAGGGTGGCCTTGGACAACAGCAGCACAATGGCCGGGCGCAACCGCTTGCCTCCAGCCCCAAACAAGTGTTCTGCCGCCGCCGACAGAATGGGATGCCTCGTCCCAACTAACCCCTTTAGGTTTTGGGTCATTTGGTCAAGGTCGGACTCAACCGGCGCGAAAAGAGAAGTTACTGAAGTCATGGACCCCGGCAAGAGCGGTAAAGTTACGAATTTTTACATATTCTATCGTCATTCTAAGGCAAGCCCGGAAAGAGTATTCGTAAAAGCCAGAGCTTTTCTCGGGCTGTAGACCTTAAACTCTGCTCTGGCAGCGGTTTTGCTCTATGGCTAAAACCTTTGAAACGACAGCATCATGGCGATCGCTGCCGCGATCGCAGCAGCGCGTGGAGAAGGCTAAGGTCAATCTTGAGGATGGCCTAAATTTATACCCGTTTGACTTTCAGATTGGCCTCTCGGCTTGAGAATCCCGTGGTAGACTAAAATTAAGAATTTCTCAAGACAACAGGCAAGTTTTAGACGGCTGCTTTAGCTCGGTTATTGCTTGTTTACTACTTTGAGTCGATCTCGGCGCTGGGCGGTTTTTCCACCTGTTTTCTGAGCGCCAGGTCGTTTTTATACGGTCTAAGGGTGAGTTATCTCGCCCCAAATAGTCGTCGGGCAAAGTTCCTTCTCTAGAGAAGGGATAGGTTTGCGCATCCTTTCGGCTGCTGCTAAATCCAGCTTGCCCACCCAACGTTGCCGGGCTCTATTGCTTACTTACTACCTCTGTTGACCATGACTTACGCTTCCTCCTTATGGGTTATTCCACTGCTGGCGATCGTTTATTTACTGGTGGTCTATGGTGCGCTGCTGCTGGCTAAGTATGCCAGTACCTCACGCCGCACCGAAGGCTAAGTACGTGGGTTGGCCAATTCAAATGTAGGATGGGTTAGCGATAGCGTAACCCATGCGGGCGTTGGGTTTCGTGCCTCAACCCAACTACATCGACTTATATTTAATTGCGATTGCCTACTTGCCAAAGGCTAAACGGTGAAGAGTATTTCATCTCTACAAACGTCTCCTTTGTGGCGGCAAATTCGCCCTGCTGGGCCTGCTGCGGTAGAACTCTGATTTGAGCTAGAACACCCTAAGGCCGCTTCGGGATTCGTCGTCAACCGTAGCCGCAATCCTGACTTACTCACTACTGCTACGCCCGGCCCATAAACCAGCCTGGGCTCCGTCAAGGATCAAATTATGTCAGGGAGGCTATCCCAAGCATAGCCTCCCTCAGGGTGCATTGCTCGCGCAATAACGTCCCCTAACCCTGGGGCTGAACGGCTAGCTCCGGCAGGCGAACTTGGCTAACTTTGGGCTGATGACCGAGCCACTGTACGGCAAGTCGCTTAAAGTCGACCGCCGACCCGCTGACGTAAAACTCCGTGGACCAGGCCGGAACACTGCTGCGCAGTCCGAGAGCATCGAGTTCTTGAGCGGCAGCGGCCACCATTGATACAGCCGGGTCAACGTACTGCATTGTGCTGGGCAAAATTGACGTCAGCACCGGAGCCAGGTGAGGATAGTGGGTGCACCCGTATACCAGCGTGTCGATGTTGGCTGCTACCAGCGATCGCAAGTAGGTAGCCGCAATTTGCTGAGCCTGGGGGGTGGTGATCTGGTTTTGCTCAACCAGGGGCACAAACTTAGGGCAGCCGACCTCCCACACCTGACAGGTCGGTGAAATTTCCTGAATGGCGTTGGTGTAGGCCTGGCTGTTGACGGTGGCCTGGGTCGCGATTACCCCAACGCGCTTCCCCCTGAGCGCTGCCGCCTGCGCCCCTGGCCGAATGAGCCCCAGCACCGGAAATGGAAACTCGCCCTGCACCTGGTCAAGGGCCAGAGCTGAACTCGTGTTGCAGGCCATCATCACCATCTTGACGCCCTGCTCAGCCATCCAGGTCAAGATTTGGCGGACAAAGTAGAGAATCTCTTCTGGCGATCGCGATCCGTAGGGCAGCCGCGCCGTGTCGCCAAAATACAGCACCGACTCGTTGGGAAGCTGTCGATAGATTTCGCGCAGCACCGTCAGGCCGCCTACCCCACTGTCAAAAATGCCGATAGGAGCAGGTCTCGTGGTCAGCAGACGGTGATTCAGCCCGTAGTTCATGGGTACTTATGTCTATATAATGAAAAAATAATCTCACTGAGTCTACCGGGTTTAGGCAGATTTCGGTTGGGGTTTTTAGACTGATTTTGGTGCCAGTTCTGAGACGGGGTGAGCGTAACTACCAACCCCTGAGAAGGCGTGCTGCTGCACAACGCACCGAGATCACAAGCTAGGCCCAGCGGGAGGCCAGAGTCCGCCCGCCAGGGTTTGTAGTATGGCGTCCACGCCGCCATAGAGCTGCCATATCGCCGACACACCGCTGTTATATGGTTCCGATACGTTGATATCGAGGGATCTTGATCTAAGCTGCCCAAGCTAATTGTCCAGGGGGCGATCGCTGACCTAGTTAGTCAGGTTCGGTTTTCCCAGGGGGGAAGCCCCATTGGACAAAGCGATGAGGTCCGGCATTATCTATATAGACAAAGGTTCTGCCCGGTGTGGCTACTTAAGTCTGATGATTCTGGAACTGACACATCTGATGCAGACCATTACGCAGGAGCTAGCTACTCTAAACCATGGAAACAAAGGCGAGTCCCTAGCCGTCAAACAGGCAACTACAACTTGTAACACTTTACGCAACTCGAAAGTTGTTATATTCTGAAGGAGTAAACTCATAATGCCTTCGAGTTTGAGCCTAGGGGTTGACCTCGGCGCTTTACTCAACCTGCTTTTTCACGACTCAGGCTGTCGGCCTCAGCGCTGGTGCTCTTAGCTGCTTCTCCTAGAGTCATTGCCTCGCTCAGTTGCTTCACCTCGATAGAGGTGCGTTGCAAGTGATTAATTTAATCCTGATCTTTAAGGATCAGCTCAGGAAATTATAGGACGCTGGTTTTGAATGAGTTGGGCACCGATGAGAGATGCAGCGTGCCCGCTCTCGGTTTCACCCACAGTTAGCAGGTTAGCTCAGTTCTGCAGAGTCAGCCATTCTTTGGATTTCAGGTATTGAGAACGGGTTCTATCGGGTCACCATTGCTTCAATTTTTTGACTTTCAGGTTTCTAGGGTTTCGGTTTCGGCGTATTCGCACTGTCAGTGGAGGAAAGGTTAATTTATGGCTAAGACAAAGACACGCACAATAAAAAGTAAGCCCCTCTACAGTGCTGACGCTGTAAGAACCTACCTCCATGAGATTGGTCGGGTGCCCCTGTTGACCCACGAAGAAGAAATTATCTTCGGTAAACAGGTGCAGTCCTACATGGCGCTGCTAGAGCAAAAGGATGGCCTGGCGGAGTCTCTAGACCACGAGCCCAGTCAGGCCGAGTGGGCTGAGGCGGCCGGGCTGAGCGAAGAGCAGCTCGACCAAGTCGTTCGCCAGGGTGAGCGAGCCAAGCGCAAAATGATCGAGGCCAACCTGCGCCTGGTCGTTGCGATCGCCAAAAAGTACCAGAAGCGTAACCTGGAGTTTCTCGATCTAATTCAGGAAGGCACCCTGGGGCTGGAGCGCGGCGTTGAGAAGTTTGACCCCACCAAGGGCTATAAGTTCTCAACCTACGCCTACTGGTGGATTCGCCAGGCGATTACTCGCGCGATCGCCCAGCAGGCGCGCACCATTCGCCTGCCCATTCACATCACCGAAAAGCTCAACAAGATCAAGCGTGTGCAGCGCGAGCTGTCTCAGCAGCTGGGCCGCAGCCCCAACGCCAACGAAATTGGCGAAGCGCTGGAGCTAGAGCCGAAGCAGATTCGCGAGTTTTTGGTGCTGGCGCGGCAGCCGATTTCTCTGGATGTGCGCATTGGCGACAACCAGGATACCGAGCTGCAAGAGCTGCTTGAAGACGATGGCATTTCGCCCGAAACCTTCACCGCTCAGGAGTCGCTCAAGCAGGATATTCGCAACCTGCTCTCTGAGCTTACCCCTCAGCAAAAAGAAGTGATTACCCTCCGCTACGGCTTAGAAGACGGCAACGAGCTGTCGCTGGCCAAGGTGGGCAACCGCATGAACATCAGCCGGGAACGGGTGCGCCAGCTCGAGCAGCAGGCCCTCAAGCACCTGCGCCGCCGCAAGGCCACGATGCACGGCTACATCGCCAGCTAATCGGCTGCCGCCAATTTCTTGCCCCTCAGTTCCGGATGCTCTGTGTCCAGCGCTGGGGGCATTTTTATGCCCCTGGCTACGACCCTTGTTCAGTGCCCTTGACCTTCAAACGGAGGCCGCTAGAACGCCGGTTCCGCATTCGCTGCCCCTTCAAGGATCTACATTGGAATGTTCGTCAGCGGCTTTGCCCCGTAACCTGAGCGGCAGAGCCGCAAACTCAGGGTGCCCAGACGGAGCCAGGGCACCAGGATAGGACTGTCGTTTGGGTACTGTACCGCTGCTCCGGACAGGTACTCACTTACGCGATTTGACCAACGCTGTAAAGCCAGGTTTCGGCCTGGGTTTGGTTACGGCCTGAGTGCTTCGCTCGATAGAGAGCCTGGTCAGCTTTGCTAATCAGATCGTTGATGTGGGGTAGCGGCGTGTTTGGGTCTGGGTTAGCGGGCCAGCACGACAGCCCCACGCTGGCCGTAATTGAGAGCGGGTCGCTGCCGCTGTCGAAGGGGGTGGCTGCAATGACCTGGCGCAGCCGCTCCGCTCCGCTCCAGGCCTGGGTCTGGTCGGTCTCAGGCATCATGAGAATAAATTCTTCGCCGCCGTAGCGGGCTAAAATATCGCTCTGGCGCAGGTTGGCTTTAATCCGCAGGGCAATGTCGCGCAGCACGGCATCGCCCGCTAGGTGGCCGTAAGTGTCGTTGATGACCTTGAAATGGTCAATGTCAACCATGAGCAGGGTGACGGGGCGATTGCAGCGGGCCGATCGCGCCAGTTCCTGGCTGGCTAGCTCAATGAAGTGACGGCGGTTGTAGACGTGGGTGAGCGAATCGCGCATGGCTAACTCCTCCAGGGCGGTTTGGGCAGCTTTGATCTCGGTAATGTCCTCGACGGCTCCCTCGTAGTACTGAATGGTGCCGGTGGCATCGGCGATCGCCCTGGCTACCACCCGTACCCACAGGTTGCGGCCGTCTGATCGCAGTAGATTTAGCTCGCAGTCCTTCAGGGTGCCTGCCTGCCCCAGGTAGTCTCGCCAGAGCATGGCCTGAGCCCGATCGCTCACCGGACTGCTGGGCTGAATAGGGCTAGCCTGCAAAAGATCTGCGATCGTGTCAAAGCCAAAGATGCTCAGCAGTGCTGGGTTGCCATCGAGAGGTCGCCCCTCGACGCTAAAGCGGCACAGCCCAATCGGTACTTGGTGAATCAGGCTGCGGTAGCGAGATTCTGATGCTTTTAGCTGGTCGGCCACCCGTCGGGCAGCGGTAATGTCGTGCAGAAAGGTGACCAGGGCCGGGTGATTGCGAATATCTACGGCAATGACGTAGATTTCAACCGCAATGATTTCGCCTGTCCGACCCAAAAGCTGCCCCTCCTCGGGGCCAGAAAAGGTCTGGCCCAGGGCGCTTAAATCGTGTTCTGGAGCCAGCGTGACCAGGTCGGCAAGGCTCAACGCTTTGAGATCCTGGCTGCTGTAGCCAATCCACTGTATTAGGCGCGGGTTGCCGTAGACCAGCCGGTTGTTTTGAAAAACAGCCACCCCCACGTTGGCCTGCTCTACGATCGATTGAAACAGCAGCAGCGCTTCACGCCCCTGCTCCAATAGCCTTGGATAGCTCTGGATAGCCCTGGCCGTCGAACCGCCTGCATCGCCTGCATGGCCAGAGGCTGAACCGAGGGGTGAGAGAGGTGAGTCTAGGCTGTCTCGCAGACCTTCAGCAGCTTCTAAGTGGTGTAGGGCCAGCTCAAAACAGGCCATCGACTTGTAGGTTTGAGCCAGCTGGCGGTGGCACTCGTAGAGATCGTTGAAGCTGTGCTGCTCTAGGGCAATGGCGATCGCCTGCTGAATGGACGCCACCGACAGCGACGGTTGCCCCTGCTCCAGGTGGGTATATCCCAACCGCTGTAGGGCCAAAACCTGGGCTGTGGGATGACAGCTTTGCTGGGCTAGACGTAGGGCTTGCTCGAAGGCGGCTAGGGCCTGGATGTAGTTGCCCCGGGCTAAAAAGTCTTCGCCGCTGCTCAGCCAGTTAGCGACTTGAAAGGGAAGTGGAGGCATAGATGAACGAGCGTGAGAAAAGGAGCAGGGGCTAAACTACAGGGCTGAACCGGAGCCGGTACTGCTTAAAACTCACCCGTAATGCGCTTCTCAAACTCTTGGCGCACCGACTCTGCAATGGCGATCGCTTCAGGGTAGATATCGGCGTGGGATTCTTTGAGCCAGGCAAGCAAGCGGCTAAACTGGGCGTTGCGCAGCTCCAGGTCGGCCTGAAAGATGGAGGCGGTGGCCATGTGCTGAGCATAAGTAGGCGAATGCCCCTGCCTCACAAACTGGGCTGTCAAGGCCACAAGGGCTTCCTTGCGAACATCGGGCTGGCTTGAAGCCATCGGAAATTCCATGGTGCAGTTTCTCCTGGGGTACAACAACTCCTCAGCGGCAACCAGTTCTACCGTCCAAGTCTTTTGCCTAGCATGCCCACCTGCCAGTGCCCATCCCAATTTGCAAGAAAAAGTAACTCTATACTCGGCGGTGACTGATGGTCTGCCAACACCCCACAGGCGGCAGGCTTAATCAAATCAACGCCCAAATGAATGACAATCGACAGTTCCCTCTGCTGGCTCGCCCTACCGTTAACCTGTCACCGCTGAGTTGAAATGTCTAAACTGGACAGGGGCTTATCAAGTCACTGGTTCTAAGGGCTGCCCAACGGTCAATCGCCTCCGTTGTTTGACAGGATTCGTTCTGTGGCCGCAAACCTGATTGACTTGTGATCAAGGTCCCCGCTTCTTGATGACGTGCCAGGTTACAAAACTTCGTGAAAAAGCTGTGGTCGGCTAACAGAGTTGAAGCAAATCAAAAGTTTCTCAAGCCCAGCCAGCTCCGCCCTTTAGCATGCAGAGAGACATGGCTAATGATTTTTTGGCCCTGGCAGTTAATTCGCAAGTTCTAGGTGCATGTCCTTAACATCGACAAAGTCCTGCACCTTTCGCAACATCTCCGCAGGAGAGTAGCCATGAAACAAATTCCCGCCCCCTTTTGGACGCTGGTTCTCGGTATCGCAGTCACCCTGATAAGTCTGTGGGTGGGGCAAAATCACAATCTGCTGCCGGTGCAGGCCTCAGAGCAGGCACCGCTAGTCGATGATCTCTTTGACGTGATGGTCACCATTGGCACCGCTCTGTTTATTGTGGTGCAGGGCGCGATCGTCTACTCGCTGATTCGCTTTCGCCGTCGCGAGGGCGACGACACCGACGGTCCCCCGATCGAGGGCAACCTGCCGCTAGAGGCTTTCTGGACCGCTATTCCCAGCATTATTGTGGTGGGCCTGGGGCTTTACAGCGTCGTTGTGTTTCAGGAGATGGGCGGTTTTTCGCCGGGTGGGCACCACGGCCACGGCGCTATGGTCGCGATGGCTCCGCAACAGTCGGTGATCGATGTAGCCCCGCTGCTGGCTCAGATGGGCCCCGGTGAGAATGTCGATGCCGATGTCTACTCTAAAACTCAGGTATACGGTTTTGGGGCCAGTCCGCTGATGCAGCTCAACCAGCCCGACGTAACGGTGAATGTGACCGGCATGCAGTACGCCTGGATCTTTCGCTATCCCGACACGGGCATTACCGACGGTGAGCTGCACGTGCCTGTCGGTAAAGACGTTCAGCTCAACATTGAGGCCCAGGACGTGATTCACTCCTTTTGGGTGCCGCAGTTTCGTCTCAAGCAGGATGCCCTGCCCGGTGAACCCGCTGAGCTGCGCTTTGTCGCCACCCGCGAGGGTACCTATCCGGTGGTTTGTGCTGAGCTATGTGGCGCGTACCACGGCGGTATGCGCACTCAGGTAATTGTTCACTCCCCCGAAGACTATGCCGATTGGGTCGCCAGCCGAGTAGCCTCAGCAACTCCCACAACAATGGTGGCTCAGCCTTTAGAAGACGCTACCAGCGCTGAGTACCTAGCCGCTATTGCTCCCGATTTGGCAAAATCTCCGGTACAAATTGCCCAGATGGACCAAGCTCAAATGGCTCACGGAGCCGCCCAGAGCCCTTAGCTCTACTTTGGCTGGAGGTTCAACTATCTCTTCAACCAATTTTCTCTGGGTTCGCCACAGTTTTTATCGCCCTTTAGCAAGACCCAATTTATGGCTCAAGCAGATGTTTCCATCAAACCCACAGAGGTGCAGGGTGGCCACGGCCATCCTGATAAGTGGAAATGGTACGACTACTTCACCTTCAACGTTGACCACAAGGTCATTGGGATTCAGTACCTGGTGACGTCATTTTTGTTTTACCTGGCGGGCGGCTTTATGGCGGTGCTGATGCGCACCGAACTGGCTACCCCTGACTCTGACTTTCTCAGCCCCGATTTGTACAACGCCTTTTTGACCAACCACGGCACGATCATGATCTTTCTGTGGATTGTGCCAGCGGCAATTGGGGGCTTTGGCAACTTCCTGATTCCGCTGATGATTGGGGCGCGGGACATGGCTTTCCCCAAGCTCAACGCCATTGCCTTTTGGCTCAACCCCCCGGCGGGTGCGGTGCTGGCCGCCAGCTTTTTCTTGGGCGGTGGGGCCCAGTCGGGGTGGACCTCGTACCCGCCCCTGAGCGAAATTACCGCCAACCTGCCCCAAACCCTGTGGTGTGTGGCCCTGGTGATGGTGGGTACCTCATCCATTCTGGGCTCGGTGAACTTTTTGGTCACCATCTGGAAGATGCGGGTGCCCAGCATGGCCTGGGATCAGATGCCGCTGTTTTGCTGGGCCATGGTGGCGACGTCGATTTTGGCGCTGTTTGCCACGCCGGTGCTGGCGGCGGCGCTGATTTTGCTAACCTTTGACATCAACTTTGGTACCTCGTTCTTTAAACCCGATGCGGGCGGCAACGTGGTGGTGTACCAGCACCTGTTCTGGTTTTACTCGCACCCGGCGGTGTACCTAATGATTTTGCCCATCTTCGGCATCATGTCGGAGGTGATTCCGGTACACGCGCGCAAGCCGATTTTTGGCTATAAAGCGATCGCCTATTCGTCTCTCACCATTTGCCTAGTGGGGCTGTTTGTGTGGGTGCACCACATGTTCACCAGCGGCACCGCGCCCTGGATGCGAATTTTCTTCACCATCTCAACGCTGATTGTGGCGGTGCCCACGGGGGTAAAGATCTTTAGCTGGGTGGCAACGCTGTGGGGCGGCAAAATTCGCTACACCACCGCCATGCTGTTTGCGGTGGGGCTGCTGTCGATGTTTGTGTTTGGCGGTCTCAGCGGCGTTACCCTGGGGGCTGCGCCCTTTGATATTCATGTGCACGACACCTACTACGTGGTGGGCCACTTCCACTACGTGCTGTTTGGTGGGTCGGTGTTTGGTATTTACTCGGGTATCTACCACTGGTTCCCCAAAATTACCGGGCGCATGCTGAATGAGCCCCTGGGCAAGGTGCACTTTGTGCTGACCTTTATCGGCACCATTCTCACTTTTACTCCCATGCACCAGCTGGGGATGCAGGGCATGCCCCGCCGGGTAGCCATGTACGACCCGCAGTTCGCCGACCTGAATCAGCTGGTTACCGTTGGGGCCTATATTCTGGCGGTTTCGGTGATTCCTTTCTACTTCAACGTGATCTGGAGCTGGAGATCCGGTAAAGAGGCTGGCCCCAATCCCTGGAATGCCCTAACCCTGGAGTGGACCACCGACTCACCGCCGATTATCGAGAACTGGGAGGTGCTGCCGGTGCTGACCCACGGTCCCTACGAGTACGGCATGGACAAGGTCGACCAGGTGGGTCCAGCGGGAGAGCCCACTGAGGCAACCCAGGCATAAGGGTGTGGGATCACCGTCAGTGAGCTCTTGGTGATCCCCACCGCCTGCTTGTCTCCCGACCTTCTCTACTCACCTCTGCTCACTCACCTGCCCTTTACCCTCTGATAGCTTATGCAAGGCGCGATTGACTCTACTACCGCTGCGGCCAATGGCCACGCCGTAGCCGCCCACGAAGAGCACCAGGATTTGCGGGTGCTGGGACTGATTACCTTTCTGGCCTCAGAATTTTTGATGTTCGCGGGCTTTTTTGCGGTGTTTTTAGTGTTTCGCGGCAGTGCTGCCGAATGGCCGCCGAAAGAGACCGAGGTGGAACTGCTGCTGCCCGCCGTCAACACGCTGATTCTGGTGTCGAGCAGCTGGGTGATCAACCTGGGCACTAAGGCCATCAAGAAGAATGACCTGGCCGGTATGCGCAAGTGGTTTGGTATCACCGCCGCCATGGGCGCGGTCTTTCTGGCCGGGCAGGTGTATGAGTATATGAACCTGGGCTACGGCCTCAAGACCAACCTGTTCAGCAACTGCTTTTACCTGACGACGGGCTTTCACGGGGCGCACGTGTTTATCGGGCTGGTGCTGATTTTGGGTGTGCTGTGGCGATCGCGCCGCGCTAACCACTACACCGATATCACCCACACTGGCCCTGAGATGGCCGAGATCTACTGGCACTTTGTGGACGTGGTGTGGATTGTGCTGTTCACCCTAATTTACCTGCTAACGTTGCTGAATTAGACGCGCTAAAAGCTGTAGAGCCCCGGATTCTCAGAGAATCCGGGGCTCTTTTGTAGGTTCTGCTTACGAGGAGTAGACTCTATTCGAGTCTAGAGCTATTTCTCTAGAGCCGTAAAGCGCTCTTTGGGAATTACCCCATGAATGCCCTTGACGATATCTACTACCTGAGACACCTCAAAGTCGATATCGGCACTGCCGTAGAGCAGCGCATCGGCTTTGGTCAACCCGTACTTCTCGTTCATGATCCGCAGGTACTCGCGCACCGACTTCTTCATCGCTTCGTTGAGGTCAACATCGAGGCCAACGGCAATCCAGGCGTCTTCAGTTTCCCCCATGGGCGCGGGTAGATCCATATCTTTGTGGAGAACCAGCTCAAAGGTGGGGGTCAGCGAGCATTCGATCGCAGTCAGTGCCACCTCGCCATTGCCCTGGGCGCAGTGGGGATCGCCGGAGTAAAACAGCGCCCCCGGCACCTGCACCGGCAGGTACAGGCTGCTGCCCCGGCCCAAGTGCTTGATGTCAACGTTGCCGCCGTACAGACCGGGAGGCACCGAGTTGACAGAGTCTTCTGGGTCAGCAGGCACGACGCCCATCAGGCCCATGAAGGGCTTCAGCGGAATCTCTAGATCGGGTAAGCCATTGGATGGCCTGAAGATACCAATCTCTTTCTCGGCATCAATAGGAATGATTTTGGTGTAGATCGGGGCGTCGTTTTCGGGATATTCCCCTGGCAGTGAGCCCCTACCGTGGCGGTTGGAGATGACGCCGTAGGGGACGCGGTACTCGATGTCGATGGTTTTGATTTCGAGCACATCGCCGGGTTCGGCGTCTTCAACGTAGATGGGCCCGGTGATGACGTGGGGACCAGGCCCTGATTTGGGCACCGTGCCTTTAATGGTGATCTGATCGGGCAGAATGTCGTCGGCTTTGATGCCCCCGCCGGTTAAGAACTCAACGGTGTCGCCCTGGTCGGCCAGAATGCCCTCGTGGGAAACGGTTTCCATGCGAATGCGATCGCCCGATTTGACCGTCAGAATCGGCTCGCTGTCGGGCTTAAACAGCTCACCCCAGATCACGTTGCCGGGTACCGACTTGACCTCATAGGTCTCGACCTGGGCGGTAGCGGGGGCAAACCACCCCGACCAGGCCGTTGCCACCAGCAAACACACACCGACTCCACTGACGAGCTGTAGCAGCCGCTTTGACGATCTCAGGGACGGCTGCCGCTTGATGCGCTTGAACAATTTCATAGACTTAACGACCATAAAAACCTGACCAGAAACAAGTGAACAGGTTTTCAGGCGTTGGAATTGTAATGCGCATTACCTAAAATGCAGCAGAACAGGGCAAATGCTCGGGTATTGCCGCTAGAAACAGGTGCTAAACCCAACAGGCTAGAGTTGTAGCCGTCCCTTTAGCACTTCGTAGAGCACGCGGGAGAGTTCGCGGCGCTGTAGATTCTGGCGATCGATGGGAGTGCGGCCAAAGGCTTTGTCGTAGACCTCAGGCATGGCCCGCTTGACCAAAAACGACAGCTGTTCGCGGGTAATGGGGGTATCAGGAGCAAAGCGGCCTTTGCCAACTCCGGAGATCATGCCGTGGGCGTAGAGCGTTTCGATCGGCATGTAGGCCCAGTGCTTTCCTGGCAGCACATCGCTAAAGCTAGGCTGATCGGGCAGGGTGGTAGGCAGCTTGAGCGCGTTGACCAGGGCGGTGGCGACAACGGCACGGCTGACCGGGGCGTAGGGCTTGAAGCTCAGGCTTCTGGGATCGTCGCTGCGCACAATGGCCGCCGCCGCCAGCACCTGAATGGCTTCAAAGTCGGGGTCGTCGTGGCTGACGTCGTTGAACCAGAAGATGGGAATGCCGTTGCGGGCCATAAAGCCCTGAATCTTGCGGATGTGCTTTTCTTCGCTGGCCAACACCCGAGGCTCTAGCCCGGTCCAAACCGAGAATACCGCTAAAAACCCGCTAGCCTCACCGATCGCCCACTCCATTGGGTGCATGCGGTAGGCGGCATTGGTAATGTGGGTGGTGCCAATGCTCTTGGCCGACAGCACCAAACCATCGGTATCTCTGGGCACTAGCGACCCCAGCGGTAGGCTAAAGGGCAGAGCCACCACATCTTTACCCTTGGGGCTGACGTGGCCCTTGGCGTCGTTGCCGTGCAGATCGAGGTAGTGGTACTGGCCAATGCCCACCGAGTCGTCGAAGCAGCGGGCGCGCGCCTGGTCGGGGAAGAAGGTTTCGGCCACATCCTCGTGGCGAATGGTGGTGAGGGCAATGCCGCGTCGCGCTTCGCGGATGTAGGGTTCGAGAGCAATGCCGTCGTGAGTCCAGGTGAGGTCGCCGCGCGGTTTGAGGTCGGCGGCCCCATGGGTTTGCAGGTAGTGGACGTAGGCCTGGGTCCGCTGCCGCGCCCGCTGAATGTGCAGTTTGCGCTCGTCGCGGCTGACCCCCACCAGCCGACCGGGGCGGTAGTCGTTGCCGCAGCAAAAGGCGCGGTTGGGCTCGCTAGAGGTGCCCCAGTTGAGCACCGCCACGTCGCCAGGGAGAACTTTTTTGTCGTGGCTGTGCGACCGGAGCAGCCGCCGATAGCGAAAGATGCCGAAGTCGCTGAAGAAATCCCACTTTTGCCATTTGTCGGGCTTAGCTTTTGTCCAGAAGTGGTGGGTGAATTCTTTCAGGCCAATCCAGCTCTCGGTTTCAAAGCCGCTGGGTTTACCGATCGCAACTCCCTTGCCCCGCGCCGTGTGCTCGACCACCACATCGAAGGTAATCGACTGCTGGCACTGGGGCCGGGCATCCTCGGGTAGAATGGCTTCGCCAGTCTCGTGGCGGGCCTCCTGCCCCACTCGCGAAGGAATGTTGCCGACCTCCAGCAGGTCGCCCAGATCGGTGGCCTCGACGGTGACTTTGGCGCTGACGGTAAAGGTGTGGCCTGTCTGCGCATCGCGAAAGATGACCC
>PYGV01000406.1 GCA_003022385.1 filamentous cyanobacterium CCP3
CTACCTCCCCTGCGCTGGCTACCGCTGGCACTGCGGTGGCTGCAAACCAGCCCACTGGCAGCTGCTACCAACCTATTTGGCGAAGCTCAACAGCAGACCAGGGCGATTTCAGAACCGGCGATCGCTCCGAGCTGGGCCTCAAACGCTACTCAAATTGACCACTACTCCGTGCCAGCGACCCATCCCACAGGCCCAACCGCAAAGTTTGACCTTAGTCGTTCACTTAGAGACGCTCCAGGCTCAGGCTACAGATCGCTTCAGTTCGACGGCAGACCAGCGATCAAAAGCCTTTCCGCTAACCCGTTGGAGGCCGAGCCTGTCGCCCTGACCGTGGCTTCACCTCGGGCAGTAGTCGAGTACCTATCATCTCCAGTGAATATCGCTGAGGTGCAGGAGGTAGAGACGGCGCTGGGGCCAACCGCCTCAGCCCAGCATTCAACCGCTTTAGGGTCATACCCTACAGACCAGCGTCAGCTTGTTTCAAGCAGCGCTATAGAGGCCCAGGTCACCCAGAGCAGCTACGTCGATGTGCCGCTGGTGGCTGTGCTGCGGGGTTTAGACTGGGTGCTCTATGCGATTGAAACCTGGCTGCGCGGCTTTTGGAGCTGGCTGCAAAAGCAGTGGTAATGCTCAAAGCAGTGAGATCGGCGAACGTTTGGCGATATGATAGTGCAAGCTTAGTCCTGCACCGGGGCCGTTTCCAACCATGGAACGCTAATGCTGTTTGGGGCAGGTCTGGGGCCTACTCTGCTAGCGGTTTGGAGACCTAACTCATGCTGACCCTCAAGATTGTGGTTTACCTCGTGGTCACGTTTTTTGTGGCCCTGTTTGTGTTTGGCTTTTTGAGCGGCGACCCCTCCCGCAACCCCGGTCGGCAAGATATGGACTAGGGCTTTACCCAGCCCAGGCTTGGAGGTTTCCCATCGGCAAACCTCCAAGCCTGGGCTCGAATTGGGGCTATAACCCACAAACGTGGGTTGTCTGCGCGGGCTGGGAAGTACAAATTCAGCCCTCTAGGCTCGGTCAGGCGCCCTCAACCTCTACGGAACTTAAGGCCTCTAAGTGGGTCTTTAGTCTGGCGGTAGGGCATAACCCTACTGGCCTAAATATATTAGGCGTACGGTTTACCCTGGGATCAGTTCATGCTGGCACGAAGCGGTTGACCATAGCCTAGTTAAGCCCGCAAGTCGGGCTTTGTTTTTGCTTTGGTAACGCCAGCCCA
The DNA here is from genome assembly GCA_003022385.1 of filamentous cyanobacterium CCP3. GTDB lineage: Bacteria > Cyanobacteriota > Cyanobacteriia > Phormidesmidales > Phormidesmidaceae > Nodosilinea. The sequence continues at coordinate 1,223 of PYGV01000406.1, forward strand.
TGCCTCTGCCGCCGATTTTGCCCCCCGTGCCTCCGCCCCCGCAACTGGCTAAAGTCGTGCTGGTATCGGCTACTGACCGGGCGCATCGGTCGGTAGCACCTGGGTCAACGGCGGTTGAGAATCAGGCTTTGGGGGCGATCGCATCGACTCAGCCCATCGCTCCTGGCCCTATAGACCTGAGCCAGGCTCACCTGTTGCTCCCCCTGGCCCAGGCTTCACCTCCCCCTGGTGCTCCTGCTGGGCCAACCGAGCCGCTGAACTCAGCGCCGCCAGACCCAGAGGCTTTAGAATCTCCCCAGCCAGAGGTACCGCCCACCAGTTCTGATCCCCCTGGCATTGAGCTAGAGCTAGACTCCGATACCTCCCCGACCGCTCCGCTGGAGGCATCGCCGGCCCCCCCGCCAAACGAACAGCCAGAGACCGCCAACACCATTTTTCTTCGGGCTGACCAACAGGTTTTTGAGCCCATACGGCAGATCGTTACCGCCAGCGGCGACGTACTGGTGCAGTTTGGCACCGGCCAGCTGGCCGCCGATCGCCTGTGGGCCAACCTGGCCAACCGCTACCTGCGGGCCGAGGGCAACGTGTTGTTTAACCGCAACAATCAAATTATTGAGGGCGAAACAGCGACCTACAGCCTGCTACAGGGAGCGGGCACCATTACCGAAAGCCGTGGCGAGCTGGAGCTATCGAACCTAGAAGATGACTTTTCTACGCTGCCGCCTAGCCCCGTCGCTGGAGTACCCCTCGACTACCGTCTTCAAAGCCAGCCCACCATCTCCCAGGCCACCAGCCCCGGTGGTATTGCCCTGGCCACGGGCAATCCTCAAATGCTACTAAGCGGCGAGCAGGGCACCATAGAACGGCTGCGGTTTGAGGCCGACCAGGTGTCCTTTGATGCCGATGGTTGGTACGCCGAGGGCGTGCGGCTGACCAATGACCCCTTTTCGCCGCCCGACTTAGAGTTCAGGGCCAATACCGCCAGGCTCACGCCCATCAACGAATTTCAGGAGGAGCTGTTTTTTGAGAACCCCCGGCTGGTGTTCAACCAGGGGTTGAGCATTCCGCTCTTCAGAAACCGCTTTGTGCTCACCCAGGGGCAGCTGCCAGCCGATGCCCTAAACCCTCTCCCCGCTGGCATCGGCATTGATGGCCGCGATCGCGACGGACTGTTTGTTGAAGCTCCCATTCCCATCGGCGGCACCGGCCCTTTTAGCGTTACGGTAGCGCCTCAGTTTTTTGTCTCCCGCTGGCTGGGCAGCTCAAACTACAACATCGCTGACCCGGCCAACTTTGGCCTGGCCGCCCGCGTCAATGGTCCCCTGGGACCACAGACCTCTGCCTCAGGCAGCTTCAACCTATCTGGCTTCGATTTGGCCAACCTGAGCGATCGCCTGCGGGCCAGCTTTCGGGCTCAGCGGCTGGTGGGCACGCACCGGCTCAACCTGGAGTACAGCTACCGCGATCGCCTCTTCAACGGCTCTCTGGGCTTTCAAGACGTGCAGAACAGCCTGGGTCTGCTGCTGGAGTCGCCGAATATTGTTCTCGGCAACACGGGTCTCAACCTCAACTACCAGGTCTCGGGGCAGTACGTCACCGCCAACACCGATCGGCCCGACCTGCTCAGCCCGGGACAACCCATCGGTCTGACCAGCCTGTTTCGATTTCAGGGCACAGCCGACCTCAGCCGCAGCTTTTTGCTGTGGCAGGGGCAGCCACTACCTGCGACCCAAACCGAAGGGCTACGCTATTCACCTCGGCCCGTGGTCCCTAACCTGGTGCTGGGGCTAGGTGTGCGCGGGGTCGGCACCTACTACAGCAGCGACGATCTGCGAGAATCGCTTGAGGGCAGAATCTCCCTGGGAGGACAAGTTGGTCGGCTCCAGCGCAACACCTTTGACTACACCCAGTTCAACATTGGCTTCAGCCGCAATATCCTTGGCGGGGCCGATTCTCCCTTTCTCTTCGATCGCCAGGTTGACCAGACCGTACTGTCAGGAGGCCTTATTCAGCAGATTTATGGCCCCTTTTTGGCGGGTTTTCAAACGGCTGTCAACCTGGACAACGGGCGCATCATCGATACCAACTTAATTTTTGAGTATCGCCGCCGCGCCTATGGTCTCCTCTTTACCTACAGCCCCAACCAGGAAACCGGCTTTTTAGGATTTCGCATTAGCGCCTTCGACTGGGTTGGACGCACGGCTCCCTTTGATGCTGCCCCCGGTACCCCGACCGATGCGGTGGTTCAATAGGGTAGTACAAGAACCAGCGCCATCACCGCTCTTCAACGGTAATAAACCTTACGATGCTGGCCGTCATCTCAGCTTATGGTTAAGCTGAAAAGAAAGCTTTTTTAATACCGTGGCCGATGTGGGTTAACGCGTAGGCACTTAATCATGACTCAATCCAGCCATACTGCCGATATTGAGGCTGTCCATCAGCTGCTCACCAGCTACAGCTTTGAGGTCGAGTCTTACCAGACCAGGGCCGTAGTGGCCGATTGGCTAGCCGAGTTCGGCCCCGTTTGGGTCAGCCACGCCATTACTGAAGCGCTCTACCAGGGCCGCTATAAACTCATCTCTGTTGACCAAATTCTGAGGCTCTGGCAGCGACGGGGGCAGCCCATTCGCCACTTCAACCGCGAGTTTGAATCCATTATTCTGGGCCAGACGCTGCTTTTTTCCACCGGTTACGGCGATGGACCAGAGCCGTCTAAGCCTCGTCGCACAGCGACTCCAGCC
>PYGV01000407.1 GCA_003022385.1 filamentous cyanobacterium CCP3
AATTTCCCCCATGCCCCCCCAACTCCGCCCCTACCAGGTTGACCTGATCAACGACCTCTACCGCAAGCTCAACGAGGGGCACAAGCGGGTGGCGATCGTGGCCGGTACCGGAGCGGGTAAGACGGTGATCAGCGGCCAAATTTGCGCCCATGCCGAGGGGGCGGGCAAGCGGCTGATGTTTTTGGTCCACCTGGATGTGCTGGTGGGTCAGACCTACGAAAAAATGAAGTCCTTTGGGCTGCACTGCGGGTTTATCAAGGCGGGCTGGGAAGAAAACCGCGAGGCCCCGATTCAGATCGCCAGCATTCAAACCATGTCGAAGCGGCAGTGGTGGAAGCAGTTGAACCCCGACGTGGTGTTCTACGACGAGGGGCACATCACCCTGTTTAGCCAGGTGGGCAAAAAGGTGCTCAAGACTTTTCCCAACGCGGTACACCTGGTGATGACCGCCACCCCCGAGCGCCTGGGCAAAGAGCAATTGGGCGACTACATGGATACCCTGGTAGCATCGCCTGTGCCTAGCGACCTGCAGCAGCGGGGCTTTTTGGCCCCCATGAAGTACTACAGCATGCCCGCTGACGGGGTGGCCAACCTGAAAGAGGTTAAGACTGTGCGGGGCGACTACGACGAAGCCGGGCTGAAGAATGCCTGCGATCGCCCTGAGCTAATCGAAAAAATTGTCTCTGAATGGCAGCGTCTCTGCCCCGGCAAGCGCACGATCGCCTTCTGCGTCGATATCGAGCACGCCCGCCACGTCGCCGATGCCTTCAACGCCGCCGGTATCCTCGCCGATACGGTGGAGGGCGGCACCCCGATCAAAGACCGCAAGCGCATGTACAGCGACCTGCGGGAAGAAAAAATTCTGGTGCTCACCTCCTGCAACGTGATCAGCATCGGCTTTGACGAGCCCAGCGTGGAAGTGGGGCTGATGCTCAGGCCCACCCAGTCGAGCGCCCTGCATCTGCAGCAGATTGGCCGGGTGATGCGGATTTCGCCCCAGACGGGCAAAGCGTACGGCATGATTCTCGATCAGGCGGGCAACCTGGAGCGGCTGGGCTTTCCCGAAGACATCAAGGACTACCACCTGCCCGTGAAAAAAGACGGCGGCGGCGAGAGCAAGCCACCGCCGATGAAGCCCTGCCCCCAGTGTGGCCGCATCGTGCTGGCGTTTATTGCTAAGTGCCCCGACTGCGGCCACCAGTGGATTACCGAGCGCCCGCTCAACCTGGAAGATATGGTGGAAATCTACTCCGCCGACCAAGCCCACCAGATCAACGACATCCCCACTCTGGTGGAGCTGTTCCACAGTCACCGCCGCCGGGCCTATATGCGCCGCAATGCACCGACCTGGGCCGAGCGATCGTTCTGGGAGCACTGCGGTCGCTGGCCCAAGGATGCCTGGTGCTTTGGCTCCATTTTTGGCCCCAGGCCCACCCCTCAGCAGATGCTGGAATACTTTGAGTACCTGCAAAAAAGCGCCAAGCGCATTGGCAAGCGCCAGGACTGGATTGTGCAGGAGTTCGAGAAGGAATGCGGCCCCGGCAGCTTTAATCGCCTGGCCAACCTGCGCCAGGTTATTTAGACTGTATCGGATCCAAAATCGTTAATAGTAACGTAGGGTGCATAGCGCTGGGGCGCGGCAAAGCCTACGCGCAGCAATGCACCGTTCTTGGCTTACCCTTGCGGTGCATTGCGCTTCGCGCGGATGCACCCTTGGATGTCGTTAGCCTGGAGAAAAATAACCGCCGTTCTTGAAGCTGATTTATTGCCCAGATCATTTGGACTCAGGCAATGCTGCCGCGCTTGCGGGCCTCTTTGTAGGAGGTGCCAACATTCTTGAGGCCAGCGCGAATCATCTCCTGCTCAAGCAGGGCAAAAAAGCGGCTGCGATCGCCCCCTTTGACCACCGCCTGGTTGTGGGCTTCGGCCAGCGCCACCGGGTAGCCGTAGCCCTTCTGCACCTGGGTCAGCACCATGCTAAGCGCCATCTTGCACAGAGCTTCGTCGGCCATCACCCACTGGGGTACCTCCACCCGCGCTACCTCGGGGCCAACATTCAGGTAGCAAAAATACACTCGATGCTCTGCGTATAGCTCCAGAATGCTGGCGGTGCTGCGCCAAAAGGGGCTGCGCTGTCCAGGGGCTAGCTCGGTGGCCCAAAAGGTGGCATCGCGCAGGGGCAAAAATCCGCCGCAGGGAGCGCGATCGCCTGCTGCCGGGGGCGTTTGCCCATCACGACTGGAACTGCCGCAGTAGGTCTGACAGTCGGGCTGTAGAAACGGGCAGGCGGCAAACCGCAAAAAATTCATCGCCTCGCCGCTGCGGCTGGCGCTGAGGTAGCCCACCAGGGGAATATTTTTCCGCCGCAGGCGCTCCCACGCGTCGAGAATGGGGGGCAGAATGCGATCGCGGGCCTCCCCCGGCAGGGCCTCTAAAAACCAGTAGATCAGCGACCCGTCGACCAGAGCCAGCACCGGCACTGGTTCTGGCCCAGATCCGGGAGCCATTGAGCTGTCGTGAACCGCCTCCCCCAGTTCCGCTAGCACAATTGCCTCGGCGACGGTGCGGCGGTGGCCCATCCACTCCTCGGTGCTAATGCCCCACTGCCGCGACAGGTAGAGGTCTTCAGCCCGGTACACCACCTCCGGCAGGCTGTCGAGCAGCGGGAAGCGGCTCTGGCCGTAGTGCAGCACTACCCGGCCCACGTTAATTAAATAGCAGTAGGCAATCTCGTGATGGCTGGGGGAGATCTGCGACCCATCGGTAGCCAGCACCGTGTGAGCCTCGGGGGCGGTGGCTACAGCGGCGCGCAACTGCAGCGACTCGGTGGGCTGGGCGGCGGTGAAGGGGGCGCGATCGCCCCAGGTTTCAGCACTCGCTACTAGCTCGCCCTGGCGGGGGGCCGCGATCGCTAGCAGCCGTCGAGCCGCCGCGACTCGTTCCTGGGCGGCGGCAGCCTCCAGGCTGAGGTGCTGGCTAATGCCCTGCATCTGCCGGGCCAGCTTCATCAGATCGAGCATGGCGTGAAAGTTTGGTACGCCTATACTATCATCCCTGACGAAAAAATTTCGCTAGAATCGGCGGCCTACGGATGCCACTTTGTCCCCCATCGGTATACTGTCGGGTGGCTTGTGTCTTGGTCGTGTTCTGGTCGTGCTTATGGAGTCGAGATGGCTCACCTCAGCCGTTACCTCAGGCGTTTTGGCAACCTTGGGGGCACTGGTCGTAGCGGCCCCAGTTAGGGCCGCCACCCTTCAGTACTGGTGGTTTGATGCCCAAACCAATCAGCTGGTGTTTACCACCGACGGCGAGGTGCAGCCCCAAGCACAGCTGCTGGTCAACCCCACCCGCATTGTGATTGACCTGCCCAACACCCAGCTGGGCAGTACCAATACCAGTCAGGCCGTCGGCGGTGCCATTCGTGAAGTGCGGGCCGGTCAGTTCGATCGCCAAACCGCCCGTTTAGTGATTGAAATCGCCCCAGGCTACAGCCTCAACCCTCAGGATGTGCGGGTGCAGGGCATCCGGCCCAATCAGTGGGCGGTGCAGCTGCCTGCCCCCAGTCAAGGAGCTGCTCCCCCTACAGGTGCCATTCCAGCCCCGACGGCGACGGCTAACCGGGTCGAAGGCAATACCGGCAACGGAGCTGCGGCCACCCTCACGGGCGTCGTTACCCCGGGCGACGGCTTTTTGATCAGAATGAGCGGCACTGCCCCAACGCCCACGGTGCAGTTTACCAATGACAATGCCGACAACCGCTTTGCCATTATTGACCTGCCCAACACTACCGTCGCCAGTACTCTCCGGCCCAACGACCTGCCCAACTACCGCTACAGCATCATCGCCTGGGATGTCACTCAGCAGCCCAGCAACCCTCCCTCGACCCGCATCACGCTCAAGCTTGGCCCCACCAGCCCCGACTGGCGCGCCCTGCGCAACAACAGTGGGGTCATTGTG
>PYGV01000408.1 GCA_003022385.1 filamentous cyanobacterium CCP3
ACCCCGCCCTGCGGCCCAGGTCGATGAACTGCGCCTGCAGATCGAGCGCGAAACCCAGCGCCAGCCCCTGGCGAGCCTTGGTCATAAACGATTCCCACTCCTGCTGGCGCTGGGTTTCGCGCTCGATCTGCAGGCGCAGTTCATCGACCTGGGCCGCAGGGCGGGGTTCGTAGCGATCGCCCTTCTGCTTGAAAAAAACTTTGTCCTCCGCCAGCAGCCGATGGGCCGCGTAGCAAAACGTGGGGCTCTGTTCTGAAAATAGCAGCTGCGCCAAAGCCGCCGGGTCGGCAGACTCCCCGGCTTCGCTCAAAAACTCCCAGGCGATCTCCAGACTGGACGGATCAATGTAGGATTCGGCCTCGGCGGCAAAGGGGCCAATATCGGCGGGTTTATAGGTATCGCCGCCGACTTCATAGATAAAGTCGCGCGGGTGCAGGGTGTGGGCTTGGCCACGCTCGTCGATTACCACCCAGTTTTTTTTGCCCTCGGGCCGATCTACCACCCCTAGACGGGGCTGCCCCTGGTGCTTAAATTCGACTAGCGTTCCTTTGTCAACCAAGCCAACACCCTAGCGATCGCCATCTTTAGCCTAGCCTAGCCTTCCCCATTCACATAGGGCAGCAGGGCAATGATGCGCGCACGCTTGATGGCGGTAGTGAGATCCCGCTGTTGTTTAGCGGTCAAGCCGGTAATGCGGCGAGGCAGAATTTTGCCGCGCTCGGTGATGAACTTACGGAGCAAATCGACATCTTTGTAGTCAATTGGGTCTCCGGGCTTGATTGGAGATACTCGACGACGGAAGTAGGCCATGGGTGATAATTACTTGATTTCTTTGTGGACAGTGTGCTTGTTGCAGTGGGTGCAGAACTTCTTCAGCTCAATGCGGTTCGTCGTGTTGCGACGGTTTTTTTGAGTGGTGTAACGCGATACACCGTTGGAGCGCTTGTCCGGGTTAGTCCGGCACTCTGTGCACTCCAGGGTAATGACGAGGCGGACGCCTTTAGCCATGACAGTTCACCTGAAAATAGGGCGGGCAAAAAATAAGACACAGCCTTCTATTATTTCACAGCTAGCCCAGATTCGCCAATTCTGATCTAGGACGAGATCGGGGGTAAGGGATAGGGACATAAAACTTATCGAGCTTAACCCTTGACTCTATAGCCAGCTGGAAGCTTCAAGATGAAGCTATCGAGAGTTTAGAGGTCTGTGATGACGATTGAACTGAAGGTGCCAAATTTGGCCTGCTCGGCCTGCGAAGAAACTGTGACCAAAGCCGTTAAGGCGATCGACCCAACGGCCCAGGTGAACGCCGACTCCAAAACCAAGCAGGTGAGCGTAGACGCTAGCGTCTCAGAGGCGGCTATTAAGGCGGCCATCACCGATGCTGGCTACACCGTTGCCTAAGCCAGCACAAAAACCCGGCCTCTGAGTCAACCTGACCATTTGCTAGTGCAGCCTCGGCAACACAATTAGGCCTTGCGTCGGTTAGGTGGCGCGCTAGCAGAACCCAGCAAAACCCGCGCTGGTGTTGGGTTCCACTTCGTTTCACTCAACCTCCACGTTGAGGCCTGACAACCCACCAGGGCGGCGGCCTAGAAACCAGGTTTTAGCTGTCCTATACCGATGCTTTAGAAAGCACCCACGAAAAGATTTAAGGGTCACCCATGGAAACTCAAACCTTCAAACTGCGGGGCATGAGCTGTGCCGCCTGCGCCAGCAACATAGAGTCGGCCATTCGCACGGTGCCCGGTGTAGAGATGTGCAGCGTCAATTTTGGGGCTGAGCAGGCGGCGGTGACCTACAACCCCCAGCACGCCAGCTTAGCCCAGATTCAATTGGCGGTGGATGAGGCGGGTTACACCGCCCAGCCCATGCAAGACGACGTGCTGGCCCCAGAAGATGACGAGGAGCGGCGAGAGCGAGAGGCCGAAAACCGAAAACTCACCCGCAAAGCTGTGTTTAGTCTGGTGGTTGGCGGCATTTTAGTGTTTGGCTCGCTACCGATGATGACGGGCCTACCGATTCCCTTCATTCCCATGTGGCTGCACAGCCCCTGGTTGCAGCTGGTGCTGACCACACCTGTGTTGTTTTGGGCGGGCAATGGATTTTTCATCAACGCCTGGAAAGCGCTCAAGCGCCACGCTGCCAGTATGGATACGCTGGTGGCGGTGGGCACCGGGACGGCCTTTCTCTACTCGCTGTTTCCGACGATTTATCCCCAGTGGTTCATTGACCAGGGGCTAAACCCAGATGTGTATTTTGAGGCGGCTGCGGTAATTATTGCCCTGATTTTGCTGGGTAGGCTGCTGGAAAATCGCGCCAAGGGCCAAACTTCCGAAGCGATTCGCAAGCTGATGGGCCTGCAGGCTAAAACCGCGCGGGTGATTCGCCAGGGCCAGGTTGTGGATATTTCTATTGCGGAGGTGGTGCTGGGCGACGTGGTGCTGGTGCGCCCTGGCGAAAAAATTCCCGTCGATGGCGAGATTGTCGACGGCACCTCCACGCTGGATGAGTCGATGGTGACGGGCGAAAGCGTGCCCGTGCAGAAAACCGTCGGCGACGAGGTGATTGGGGCGACGCTGAATAAAACCGGCAGCTTCAAGTTTCGCGCTACCCGGGTGGGCAAAGACACGTTTTTGGCCCAGATTGTCAAGCTGGTGCAGCAGGCCCAGGGCTCAAAAGCGCCGATTCAAAAGCTGGCTGACCGGGTAACGGCCTGGTTTGTACCGGCGGTAATTGCGATCGCCCTGCTCACCTTTATCATTTGGTACAACGTCATGGGCAACATCACTATGGCGCTGATTACCACCGTGGGCGTGCTGATTATTGCCTGCCCCTGCGCCCTGGGGCTGGCAACGCCGACCTCGATCATGGTGGGCACCGGCAAAGGGGCTGAGAACGGCATTTTGATCAAAGGGGCCGATAGCCTGGAGCTGGCCCACAACATTCAGGCGATTGTGCTGGATAAGACGGGGACCATCACCCAGGGCAAACCGACGGTGACTGATTACCTGACCGTCAACGGCACGGCCACAGAACTCTATTTGCTGAAGCTGGCTGGTTCTCTGGAGCGCAACTCTGAGCATCCCCTGGCTGAGGCCGTGGTCAACTACGCCCAGGCCCAGGGGGTGACCCTAGAGGATGCCCAAGCCTTCGATGCCGTGGCGGGTAGCGGCGCGCAGGGTTCTGTGGCAGGGCAGCGGGTACAGATTGGCACCCACCGCTGGATGCAGGAGCTGGGGATTGCGACCGATCGCCTGCAAACCCAGTGGGAGCAGCTGGAATCCCAGGGCCGAACGGTGGTGTGGCTGGCGGTGGACGGCACAGTAGAGGCGATTTTGGCGATCGCCGATGCGGTCAAGCCCTCCTCTACGGCCGCCATCGCCACCCTGCAGCGTATGGGCCTAGAGGTGGTGATGCTGACCGGCGACAATCGCCGCACCGCCGAGGCGATCGCCCGCGAAGTCGGCATTACTCGGGTCTTTGCTGAAGTACGCCCCGACCAAAAAGCGGCCCAGGTCGAAACCCTGCAGCGGGAGGGCAAGGTGGTGGCGATGGTGGGCGACGGCATCAACGATGCCCCTGCCCTGGCCCAAGCCGATGTGGGGATGGCGATCGGGACGGGGACGGATGTGGCGATCGCCGCCAGCGACATCACCCTGATCTCTGGCGACCTGCACGGCATCGTCACAGCCATTCAGCTCTCCCGCGCCACCATGGCCAACATTCGCCAAAACCTGTTCTTTGCCTTCATCTACAACGTGGCGGGCATCCCGATCGCCGCAGGCATTCTCTACCCCATCTTTGGCTGGTTGCTCAGCCCGATCATCGCCGGAGCAGCGATGGCCTTCAGCTCGGTATCGGTGGTGACGAACGCCCTGCGGCTGCGGAGGTTTAAGCCGAAGCTGCAGGGGTGAAGGGGTGGATGGGTAAGGGGGTGGATGGG
>PYGV01000409.1 GCA_003022385.1 filamentous cyanobacterium CCP3
GTCTCGTGGGCTCGGAGATGTGTATAAGAGACAGAGATCAACCTCGTTGAGGGTGACGGTGTAGTCGGAGAATTGCCGAGGTGTAGATACGCCATCGTTGAGCTTAATCTGAACTCGCTCAAATAGTTGATGAGCCGGGGCATTGCCTAGCTTGTTGTCGTGAGAGAAGATATAGAGCCCACGGGGAGCCATCATGCCGCGACTGGCCGAGCGATCAAACTCCCACATTTTGACTAGGGCATCCCAGAATAGTTCTAGATCTTTTGAATCGACGCCAGTTTTTGAGGCCAAATGGGGCGAGTAGAAGCCATAGCCACGGTATAGACCGTAGGGAATCATGGTTTTGCGCCCAATGGTCTGTAGCTTCTCTCGATCTTTAGCATCGGTTACAGCAACGCGAGTAACGGCTAAATCTTGGGGTTGTACTGGATCAATGGAGCGGGCAAAGGTCAACTGCATTGGCCCCCTCACCTGCCCAGCATTGAGCCCCGTGCTCATGACTGCGCCAAACATGCGTACGTCGTAGAAGTTTTGGCACATCCACTTTTGGGCTTTTTCGGCGTTGTCTCGGTTTTTGGCAGGTTTGCCAGCTTTCTTGACTAAGTCTTTGATGAATTTGCTCAGTGGCTTGTTTTGCTTGAAAAGTTCATCCACGTCCTCATGGCTATAGAACTCTTTCAGTTCGTCGTCTGACAACTCGCCGCTATATTCCAAGGTGGCGTCTACCTCCCCAGAGTCTTCGTCATTATCGACAAAGGTAAAAGCGCTGGGTAGGTTAGAGCCTAAATCTCTTAAACCAGTCAAAACGCCTTCATTTGCAATCACTTCTTTAGCTGATTTGCCGACAGGAATGCCCTCTTCAATGTAAGCTCGTCGGATTTGATCGTTTAAAACTCCACGATGCTCGACAAAGATCTTGAGCCGAGTAGCTTCTTGATTATTTTCAGTTTCGTACTCAGCGTAGGTAGAAATATAGTTTCTAATTTTTCGTTTTAGCGCAACATCAGTAACCAAACCCTGAGAGGTTTCTACATCGGTGCGGGGCATGTTGCCGCCATCAGGGTCACCATTGGGGTTGCCATCGACCACATCGAACAAAAGCACAAAGTCATGGCGAACATTGGGGTTGAGATGAACTGTCATGGAGTTAATCCTTTAGGTTTAGAAGGGTTTGAATAAACTAAGCCTGGGCGATCGCCTGATTGAGCTTTTTCTCGTCAGATTTGGCCTTGGCCGTAGCGCGATCGTGGGCGCGCTGGTGATAAAATCCCAGACCAAACAGCCCTTGCTGCTGTAAGCTCAGCGAATTGGGGAAAGGCATGATGTCTAAGGTGATTTCTTCTAGCCGCTCTTCTAGAGCTTTGTGTACCCCAGGTTTTTCTTTACGGAGTTTTGAGAGATGTGCCCTGGCCCCTTTCAACAATGGTGGAAAGGCTACGCCTGGGGTACTGGAGGCTGAACCATAGTAGCGATCGGTTAAGGAGGCATTGACTGAACCAATTGCCGCTTTTTGAATAGATTCCAACACCGCCAGCAATCGACCACAGGAGTAGGCAGTTAGATCTTGCCCATTAAGGTTAGGGCTTGGGTTGAGTTGTTCCATATTAATCATCATCTCTTTGCGGGGTGGGTGACTGGAGAAAATAAGCTTGAGTAAAACAGCGCGAGGATAGGTAATATCTCGCTCGGTGCGGTTGCGACGAATGAGTTTGACGAGCATGTCTTCTGGAATGCGATCGCCATGCAGAGCATTACGAATTAAAGCCGTAGGGGCAGTGGGCTGCATTTCTTTCGTGGCATCGCGATATACACTAGCCGCCAAGGCATAAACACTCAATGGGCGATGACTTTCACCATACAGGTTGACCATTTGCTGATTCTGAAACCACTGCTGAAGGTTATTCTGAGCCTTTGGGATAGTGGTTTCTAGCCAATCTCTGACCACTGTTCTGGCATTATTTGCCGTGAGGGCTAAGGCATAGAATTGGTTGGCTCTTGATTCATCTAAACTGGCTGCTTCTTGGGCAGTTAAGGGCGATCGCAGCAAAGCACCAACCTCTTCTGCGCTAGGTTTGTTCAGATATGTTAATGGGTTGAAGCTCGATTCCTCTTTTGTCCAAAAAACATAGACCGCTGAGCCAATATATAAACGCGACCTTTCATCCGTGATTAAAGAATTAAGAGCTTTTACAAAACGCTCAGCCGCATCGCGTGAAATAGGTGATGAGAAGGAATTTTGCAGTCCATAGGACATGAATGGCGATGAATTTGCCGAAACTAGGGCAGTACCCGAGGGCTGTCCCCCCATCACTCCTTTGACTAGAAAAGGTAGACGCTGCTCAACTGTAGTTTTCTCTCCAGTCACTAGACAGGTCATTTCTGGATTTTGTTTGGTCTCTTTGCCATCGCCATCACCAGCAGTGTAGTTAGCCCAGAAGGTAGAAACCGACGTTAAGCCATAGCCTGAATCAGCTGGAATAATGCTTCTGACTCTGAAAGTAATCACTTCTCCAGAATCAAAGTCCTTAGGCAGATCTGCCTTGGCTTTTTCTATCTCAGCGGTGGTGAGAAAATGTAGAACTGCTTTTATTGACGGTTCATCTGTAGCTGAGTAACAAGTCTGAATCAACGAAATAAATTGAGCGTGGCAGTCCTTCACCCGTTCTGGTTTTGAGGCAGGGCGTGGAATTCCTAAAACATACTCTCCAGTATCGGCAAGAAGCTTAGGCTTCACGCCTACGGTGCGGCCCACGTGGGGAGCGACTATGGGTTGCCCTCGCTTTTGTTCTTTAGACTTAAGAGAGACAAGCCCTTCGTAGTGTCCTTCTTCTGAGAGGCTAATTAGCCATGCGACTTTGGTTTCTCCATACATGGCTGGAGGCAGAGTCATCCGATGGTCGGCGTAGTCTTTGAGTACAGATAAGATCATTGTTCTGGCACCCTCAGTACGCCATTGGTTAGCTGTGCTCTAAAAAATTTGGGTTGAGCCTTGCCCTTGGTAACCGTTGCTCCAGTGTGATCATGGGTGTAATGGGTTATGGTGGCGGCATCCGCTGTGGCTGTAAATTCCATGTCTAGCAGCATCAGCCCTAGTTCATCACTGTGGGCAATCGGTTCATCCTGCGGGTCGGGTTCTGCAAAAAAGGCACTAAACTCACGGGTGCCGAGGTAGGGCTGATGATGGCATTGCCCCCGTTTTACCCGTCGTCGAAACTGATCGCGATATCGCGATGGGCGTATCTAAAGGTTAGGGGAAGGGTCTGTCAGCGACTTTGGGATGGAGGGGAAGAGGTCATCAAAGCGGCCATTGGCCCAGGCCAGTCTGAGCAGCAGGAGGTGGTTGAAGCCATCCTCACTCCAGCGCATTCCGACGCCCTTGAAGCGCTGCTGAATGAGCCATTTACAGGCACTTTCCACCATTCCTGAGCCCAAGGGGAGGCCTAGACGGTCAAACGTTTGGTAGCGAGTGTGCTGGTGGTGACGCTGAAAATAGGCCTGCACCTGTAGCAGGGTGGCAAAGGCAGAGGCAGACCAACCCGGCCAGTGAATCAACTGGGTCAACGTCTGGCGGACCCGGTGGGCTTGGCCATGGCGCAGCAGGTGTCGCCAGCGGCGGAACCAGGCTTGGGCTTCAGCGGAAGTCAGGGTGCCGAAGAGCGCCTGAGTGGCCCGAGCCAGATGACCGGCGGCATGGAAGAAATCGAGGACGGCCACCGCCGAGGCAAAACAGGTGCGGTAGACCCGCCAAAAGCCGCGTCCACCATCGCTGAGCCAGACGACAAGCGGGGCGGTGTCCACGCCCTGGCGGGTCGCTTCGAGTTGTAGCGGTGGGATGAACTCATCGATAGTGCCCAACACCGCCACCAATCGGCGTCTCAGCAGTTGGGGGACACCCTCTCCCGCCCGAGTCATCCGGCTGCC
>PYGV01000093.1 GCA_003022385.1 filamentous cyanobacterium CCP3
CACCCCCGTCATGCCCAAAGCCACCATCACAGGCACCATCCCCGTGCCGCCACCAATGCCCAAAAACCCCGCCAGCACTCCGGCCAGCAGCCCCACCAGCGCTAAGATTAGCCCACTCCCCACAGCACCCTCCCCGGCAGCTTAGCCATGCTTATCAATCAGGCGATCGCCTCATCTTACCCGTTGGCGAGGTCGCAGACGGTAGCTATTTGGGGCAATAAAACATTGGTGCCTAGAACCTGCTTGACTGACAAAACTCTCGAAACCTTCATCCTGTTGTAGGTTGGGTGAAACGCAGTGGAACCCAACGAAACCCAATCTACAGGGTTACTTGTAAACGGCGGACGGTAAGTACAGAAAGCGGCTAGTGCAGGTCACGCCCGGTCCTTTGCCGCTGATGCGAGTGGTTAGCCTCTAAAATCTGGCTCAGGATTGTGCAGCAGCGACCGGGGCCACAAATTCCTCTGGCCCCAGCAGGGAGATGTAGGGGCTGTGGAAAAACTCCTGGGCAACGGCTTCGGCATCCAGCACTGTGACGGCGGCCACCATGTCCTGAAACTGCTGGTCGTACTCGACCCCCAGCCCCAAAATTTCGTACCAGCCCAGAATTTGAGCAATCTGGGCGTTGGTTTGCTTGCCCAGGGCGTACTGGCCCAGCAGCTTGTTTTTAGCCGATTGCAGTTCTTCGTCGGTGAGCACCGTGGTTTGCAGCCGCTCGACCTCGAACCGAAGGCCATCAAGGGCGGTGGCGGCGTTTTCGGGGGCGGTACCAATGTAGGCGACAAACTGCGACGGCCCCAGCCGGGTGGGGTAAAAGGCCGATACATCGTAGGCGAGGCCGCGTTTTTCGCGCAGCTCCACAAACAGGCGGCTAGAGAGGCCGTTGCCCAGGTAGGTGTTGATCAGCTTGAGGGCAGGGTAGGCCGGGTGCTTGACCGAGGCCGCCGGGTAACCGACCATGACGATCGCCTGGTTGGTGTCCTGCGTGACCACTGAGCAGGTAGGGGCTGCGGTCACCGGAGGCAGGTTGAGGGACGGGAGCGGCGTAGCGGAGGCCATCCAGTCGCCCAGTGACTTCTCTACGTGGGCCAGGGCGGCCTCGGGGGCAATGCGGCCCACAATGGTGACCACCACGTTGTCGGGGCGCATGTGCTGGCGATGAAAGGTCACCAGGTCTTGTTGAGTGATGGCAGAAATTGTAGCCTCGGTGCCAATGCCGGGCAGGGCGTAGGGGTGCTCGCCGTACATATCGCGGCGCAGCTGGTTGAAGGCGACGGTGAATGGCTGCTCCTGCATGGAGCGAATCTGCTGCAGGGTGAGCTTGCGCTCCAGGTCAATTTCGTCGGGCGGAAAGTTGGGCTGGCGCAGCACAGTGGCGGCCAGGGCAAAAATTTCGGCAAAGTCGGCGGAGACGGTTTTGAGGCTGATCACGCTGTAGTCGGCGGCGGCATCGGTGCCCAGGCTGGCCCCGACTGACTCGACCGCTTCGGCGATCGCCATCGACGACAGGGTATCGGTACCCTTGGTCAGCAGGCCCATTAAAAAGCTCACCAACCCGGCCTGGTGGGGAGCTTCAAAGGTGCTGCCAGCTCGAATAAACAGTCGGGCGGAGACGATGTCGGCAACCGGATTTTCTAAAACCAGAACCGTTAAGCCATTGGCTAGAACTGTGCGGTGCAGGCGGGGCGCTTGAAGAAGGGAGGCTGTCACAGGGCAAGAAATAGGCTGCTTAAAGTACAAAATCGACAGGTCAGTCTAACTATAGACCGCCCAGGTAATAGTCTGCCCAGACGATCGCGCCAGGCAGACTAGGCCGGGTGCAGAATGGTGGAGACATAGCGCAGAGGGGTAAGGTACTGATTGGCCAGCGATCGCAGGCGATCGCCTGTGTAGCTCTGCAACGTGGGCACGTAGGACAGGCAGCGCTCGGCGTCGGCAATGGTGCCGTAGTAGCCGTACAGCCCGGCTAGCTGCCCTGGAGCCTCGGTCGAAAAAGCGTAGTCGTTGCACAGCAGGCGCTGGGCGCGGGCCAGCTCGGCCTCGCTGATGGGTTTGGCGGCCAGTTCGCTGAGGCGATCGCACACAATCGCCTCCACCCGGTCGACAGCGTCGCCCTCCAGCCAGGCCTGAATGGTAAACAGACTGCACTCTCGCTGCAGCGAGAACCCGGCCCCAATGTCCTGCACCAGCTGACGGTCTTCGCGCAGCTCGCGTACCAGCCGCGACGATCGCCCCTCGGCCAAAATTGCCGCCAGCAAATCGAGCCCGTAGGCGGTTTCGAGCTGGCCAATGCCGGGGCCAATCCAGGCCATGGTTAGGCGCGACTGCTCCAGGCGCGGCAGGTGCAAAACTTCGCGCCGCACGCCGGGCAGCAAGGGCACCCGAGCAATCGCCGCCGGAGGGCAGGGGGGCGGTGGGGCAAAGCCGCGAAAGGCGTGCTTGACCAGCTCCACCGTAGGCTCCAGCGGAATGCCGCCAGTAATCACCACCGTCATCTGGTCGGGCTGGTAGTGGGCCTGGTGAAAGCAGCGCATCTCTTCGGGCGATCGCTGCTGCAAAATGTCTGCCGTGCCCAGCACTGGGCGACCATAGGGGTGGTCCTGGTAGACCAGCTCCGACATCGCCTGGTAGCCCAGCCAGTCGGGGTCATCCTGGGCCTGAAGAATTTCTTCGAGCACCACCTGGCGCTCGCGGCCAAACTCATCGACAGGAATCGCGGCGTGCAGCAGCAGATCGGCTAAGTAGGGCAGCGTCTGGGGCAGCATGTCGGCGGCAATGGTGATGTAAAAGTGGGCGTAGTCGTGGCTGGTGGCCGCGTTGGTCATGCCCCCCTGGGTCTCGATCGCATAGTCAAACACTCCTGGTGGCAGCTGGTCGGTGCCTTTAAAAATCATGTGCTCCAAAAAGTGGGCCATGCCCGCCCACTCTGCCGGTTCGGCGATCGCCCCGGCCCTCACCCACACGTCGGCAACCACCACGGGCGTTGCCGCAATCTCCTGATGGATCAGGGTCAGCCCATTCTCCAAACGAATTACACTGGCGGGAAAATCAACCGAGTTCAACGGCGCAGGCCCTACAAAAAATACTCAGCAACCCCTCAACCAGACTGGTCAGCCACCGCTTGATCCAGCTGTGGGTCTAGCTCTGTTGTCAATACTAGCGCTCAAGTAGGCTAAATCACATTTCTAAAACAATTCCCCTATCCAGTTGGACAGGGGAACGGCAGAAATATTGAAGGGTCTCACCGCAGCGCCGTCTTGCCTCAGTTTCCGACCTGGGAAAACCAGGGGGGTGCCATGGCATGAGGCTTAAAGTTTCCGAGTACAAGCTCGGTTTACTGCCGCCGATGCAGCTTGGCTCCCGTTCGGAACAAACATAGATCGACAAACATTGTTGGCAGTCACCAACGCCGTAGTGAGACTCCATCCACTATAACCAACAGCCTGGGGTAAACCGCAAGGGGAAACCCGACCTTCTTTGACCGGCTCCCCTGTCATCCCTGTCACGGTGATCTAATATGGCAGCACCGAGCTTGCCCCGGTCTTTTCATCCCCTGCTGGCACCTATGGCTCCTGACGACTCTGCTGCTGCTGTAACCGATTCTGGCCTTGATACTGGCCTTGATACGGACACCGATACCGCCATCAACGCCTCTACTGCCGCGTTGGAGGTACCCGTGGACCAGACCGCCACCTCAGCCGAGGCTGAGGGTTCAGAGCATTCATCCCCTGCGTCTCCTCAGCCCGCTCCACCCGTTGACCCCCGCACCCAGCTGCGGCTGCGCAACGATGGCGATCACCTGGTGCTGCTGATGCCCAGCGGCCCTCAAAGCGAGACCGAAGGGGGTGCCCTGGCCTGGGGAGAGCTGCTACAGCACTTCAGGCAGCGGCTGAATGGCGGTGAACCCTTTTGGCAACCGAATACTGTGGTGCACCTGGCGGCCCGCGATCGCCTGCTCGACGCCCGCCAGCTCCAGGCCCTAGACGAGGTTTTGACCGCCGCCCAGCTCCGCCTCAAGCGGGTGATCACCAGCCGCCGCCAGACGGCCATGGCGGCGGTAACGGTGGGCTATTCTGTCGATCAGCTGGAGGCCGAAGATACGCTGGTGCAGTCGCCCCCGCCTCCAGGCAAACCCCTGGCCGAGCCGCTGTACCTGCAAACCACGGTGCGATCGGGAGTCGAAATTCGCCATCCGGGCACGATTGTGGTGCTGGGCGATGCCAACCCCGGCAGCTCGCTGGTGGCGGAGGGCGATATTTTGGTGTGGGGAAGGCTGCGGGGTATTGCCCATGCAGGGTTTGGGGGCGATCGCGATCGCTACATCATGGCTCTCCAGATGCAGCCCACCCAGCTGCGCCTGGCCGACCTGGTCGCCCGCGCCCCCGATAGCCCCAGCGCCGACTATCTGCCTGAGGTGGCCTACGTCGGCAACAACGTCATTCGCATTGCCCAGGCCCAGGCCTTTGCCCGCCAGCACTTCGACGCCACCCTGGGGCAGGGGGCACAGCTGACCGATGCATTTAAGGGTTAATTCGCCGTCCTCAGCCTGCACCCATGGCGTATTATTAACGGTTGTTTTCGTTGGGCAGTTGGTTCTTTAAGGATTGGGTTCGGCCATGACTCGCATTATCGTAATGACCTCGGGCAAAGGGGGCGTTGGCAAAAGCACCTGCACCGCCAACCTGGGTATGGCCCTGGCCCAGCGCAACCAGCGGGTCGCCGTCGTCGATGCCGACTTTGGCCTGCGCAACCTCGACCTGCTACTGGGCCTGGAAAACCGCATTGTCTATACGGCTCTAGATGTGCTGGCAGGCGACTGCACGGTTGAAAAAGCCCTGGTCAAAGACAAGCGCCAGCCCACCCTGGGCCTGCTAGCCGCCGCCCAAAACCGCAACAAAGAGGCCATCACCCCCAACCAGATGAAAGAGCTGGTGGCGGGTCTGGCTCCCAGCCACGACTTTATTTTGATCGACTGCCCGGCGGGCATCGAGATGGGCTTTCAGAATGCGATCGCCCCGGCTAAAGAGGCGATCGTCGTCACCACCCCCGAAATTTCCGCCGTGCGCGATGCCGACCGGGTGATTGGCCTGCTGGAGGCCAACGACGTCAAGTTCACCAAGCTGCTGATCAACCGCATCAAGCCCAAAATGGTGCAAGAAGACCAGATGATGTCGGTACGCGACGTGCTCGATATTCTGGCGGTGCCCCTGCTGGGGGTCGTGCCCGACGACGAACGGGTAATTGTATCGTCGAACCGGGGTGAACCCCTGGTGCTCGACAAGCAGCTCTCGCTGGCCGGGGTCGCCTTCAACAACATCGCCCGCCGCCTGCTGGGCGAAGAGGTACCCTTAATTGATCTCAACGCCACCCATGACGACCTATTCAGTCGTCTGCGCCGCTTTTTCCGCAGCTAAATTCTTCTGAACCTATCCCGGTCTTCGATATTGTCTCTACCCAGCGCCGATGCTAAGCGAACTTCTCGACAAGCTGTTTAACCGCAGCCGCACCATTACCCCTCGGGCCGAGGTAAAGCAGCGGCTGCAGTTTGTGCTGGCTCACGATCGCGCCGACCTCACCCCCGAAGTGGTCGAAAAAATGCGCCAGGAAATTCTTGAAGTGGTCTCCCGCTACGTCGAGTTAGACCAGGAGCATCTCGAATTTACCCTCGAAAGCGACCAGCGCATGACGGCGCTAATCGCCAATCTGCCCATTCGTCGGGTGCGCCCCGAACTACCTGCCGTCGAAGCGGTTGCTGCCCCAGAGCCGAAAACGGCTCCGGCATCAGCGCCTTCCGCCACCAGCACTGAATCTGCCGCAACGGAACCCTCTAAAGCAGTGTCTTCAGAACCTCAAGCATCCGCAGTGCCCACCGAAACTCTAGCATCTACCGAATCCCAGGCGTCCACCGACCCCACAGAACCCGCTGTCACCCCCAATGAGTAACGCCCCCGACGCCTGTGACTCTCTGGCCGCCTGTGTGGAGGCGCTGGCGCTCAACACTATTCAGCGCCATGTATTGATCTGCGCCGACCAGACTAAGCCCAAGTGCTGCGACAAAGCCGACAGCATCGTCGCCTGGGACTACCTCAAAAACCGCCTGAAAGAACTGGGCCTGGATCGGCCTGCGGCAGAGCGTCCCACATCTGTTTTTCGCACCAAAGCCAACTGCCTGCGGGTCTGCCACAAAGGCCCCATTCTGCTAATCTACCCCGATGGCGTGTGGTATCACAGCGCTACTCCAGCCGTGATCGAGCGCATCATTCAAGAGCACCTGATCGGCGGCCAGGTGGTTGAAGAATTTGCCTTCTTGCAGCATCCTTTGCTCGAAGCGTAGGGTGAACTGCGGCTGTCTATTTGGTGTTGGTAGATCAGAGGTTGCCATGCCGCTATAGCCAGGGTCACTTGGGCAAGGACATCAATTAATCCTGAGAACATTTAAGCGTTTGAACGCTCGTCTGACAGACGTCTTCGTCCCATTGGCTACAGCTATATCTTGCGGAGTCTGGTTTCCACAGAAGCTTGGTATAATCCCCGGCAATACCTATGGGATAACAGCAGCATGGCAGACTGGCGGCTAGTTGAGGGCGGCATTACGGCCCCTAAAGGATTTCAGGCGGCAGGTATTGTAGCTGGGCTTAAGCCTTCGGGTGCCCCCGATTTGGCGCTAATTTACTCAGACGCTGAGGCGATCGCGGCCGGTGTGTTCACCACCAGCCACGTGCGGGCCGCCTGTGTGGACTACTGCCGTCAGCGGCTCGAAGCTCGCCCCAGCGCCCGCGCCATTTTGATCAATGCGGGTCAGGCCAACGCCTGTACCGGCAACCAGGGCTGGGTGGACACGATTGAGAGCACCGTGGCTGTCGGGTCCGCCCTCAACCTGATTCCCGAGGCCGTGCTGGTCGCCTCCACCGGAGTAATCGGCCAGCGGATCAAGATGGATCAGCTCAAGGCGGGCATTCCTCAGCTGGTTAAAAGCCTGTCTTCTGAGGGCTCTGATGCCGCCGCCAGGGCAATTATCACTACCGACTTAGTGCCTAAATCTGTCGCGATGGAAACCATCATTCACGATCGCCCTGTGCGCATCGGCGGCATCGCCAAGGGCTCCGGCATGATTCACCCCAACATGGCCACCATGCTGGCCTTTGTCACCTGCGATGCCACCGTGTCGCCCACCCTGTGGCAAGACATGCTGCGCCGCGCCGCCGATCGCAGCTTTAACCAAATTACCGTCGACGGCGACACCAGCACCAATGACACCCTGATCGCCCTGGCCAACGGCGCATCGCGCACCCCCGCCATCACCGACGAGGGGGCCGAGGCCGACCAGCTGGAGTCCATGCTCACCGCCGTTTGCCAGCATCTAGCCAAGTCGGTCGCCCGCGATGGCGAAGGGGCCACCTGCCTAATCGAGGTCACTGTTACCGGAGCCGCCAACACCGCCGCCGCCAACCAGGTCGCCCGCGCGATCGCCGGCTCATCTCTGGTTAAGTCGGCCATCTTTGGCCACGACCCCAACTGGGGCCGCATTGCCGCCGCCGCCGGACGAGCCGGCGTCACCTTCGACCAGAGCGATCTGCGGGTGCAGCTGGGCGACTTTTTGCTGATGGAGCACGGCCAACCCCTGGCCTTCGATCGCCCCGCCGCCAGCGCCTACCTGACGGCGGCCACCCAGGGCGAATACCTGCAGACCGATACCGTGGCCATCCATATCACGCTGGGAGATGGCCCTGGTAAAGGGCAGGCCTGGGGCTGCGACCTGAGCTACGACTACGTCAAAATCAACGCCGAATACACTACCTGATCGGGTGGCACTTACCCGAGTCAGGTTATGGCGGACTCCCCCTGAACCGAAGCCGAGATCTAGGCCTGCCGCCGGAGCTTGAGGCCTGGACTTTGGCGGCGGCGAGCCAGGCGCGAGTAAGTCTGCCAGTTTTGGACTTTGCCCTGCAGCCGCGCCTTGAGCTGCTCAGCCGCTAGGGCATAGCCGCCGTCGGCCCCATCGATCAGGTGAAAGTGGCGATCGCGCCGGTCCATAATCAGACAGGTCATCAGCGCCCGGTCAGAGACATGCACCCCGTAGACCAGGTGTCCCTGGGCCACGCGATCGTCCAGATAGGCCACAATCTGCTCGGTCTGGGCGGGGCTGCCCGCAATCACCATACGCAGCATGTCGTCAATTTTCTGGTAGTCAGATGCGGCCCGCACATCGGCCTTGTAGCGGCCCCACTCTACTCCGCCAGCCTGCACGTTAAACCGCATTAGCCCCAGACCTAGCAGGCTCTCCAGGTAGGCTCTGGCGGTGTAGGTGGCGCGATCGCGCCACTGGGGGCTTTTTGCTCTGGCTTTGGCTTCCGCTCGCAGCCGCCAGGGGTTCAGCGACAGGTTTAGATCGGCGGGGGCCACCGGGTGATAGCTTTCCCACTCCCCGTAGATGTCGTGAATAGTTTCTAGCACCTCACTGTAGAGGTACTCATTGACGTAGCCGCCGCTGGGCAGGGCTGCCACAATCAGGCTCAGGGTGTGCCCACTGGGGCTAGGGATGTCCTGCCAGCGGCACTCTAGCCCGGTCAGGTTAGCGGCAGTGCAATCGTCCGGCCTGTCTAAGCGGTAGGTGGGGTCTGTCTTTACCAGCTCAGTGGCATAGGTCAACCCACCGCCAATAAAGCTAGCCTGACAGTAGGCGGGGCTGAAGCGAAACTTGGCTACCCGCACCGCCTGCTGAGGCCCCAGCACCGTCAGTGGCACAATGCCTACCCGCAAGTCGAGGCCAAAGGCGTCGCGAGCCAGGGCCCGAATAGCGAGCAGCGCTGATCGGGCGACCTGTACGGCGCTCGGGGGTACCAGCAGCAGCGCTCCATCACCGCCAAACACAAACGGCACCTCTAGCGGGGCAACGGCGTTGAGCACCGCCATAATCGAACTGGCCCCCAGCACATTCACCTCTTTGTACTGCCCTCGGGCGATCGCCTGGCTTGAAGCCACCACGTCAGTAATTAGGGCATACCAGTCTGCTGGGGCCTCAACATAGCTGTGCGGGTTAGCTAAATCTAAAAACTGATTCAGGGGCGGCAGATCGGCGTAGAACGTGTCAGAAGCCATGGCACAGTAGCCCTAATGTTGGCAGGAATAGTTCACAACGGTCACTCAGCTACAGCACCCATCTCTATCATTGTGAATCGTGAGCTAATGCGTTCAGGATAATCATCTTCAGCTACATCAGATCTTTGTATACGGTGTTCAGGCTTAGCCTCAGCGCTGGTAACCCAGTCTCAGGCAAAAGCGGTACCTGTGGGTTTAAGGTTCAATGTTTAACCAATGTTTTTCCCAACGATCTTGACAGCAGCGCGGTTTGGCCTGCTATAGTATCAAAGCGATAACGATGGGGTGTCGCCAAGCGGTAAGGCACCGGGTTTTGGTCCCGGCATTCCTAGGTTCGAATCCTAGCACCCCAGTTTTAGGTCATTCCTCATCTTCTTCGTCTTCCACCTCCTGAATGGCCAGGAGAATTTCTTCCTCCTGGGCTTCAAAGTCATCCTCAGATAGTTCACCCATGTCGAAGGCGAGCTGTAGGGCGAGCAGCTGTTTTTGCAAACTTTCCAGGTCATTGGTGGAGATATCGGCCTGTTCTAGCATTTTGTTGGCCACCCAGCTCACTCCCTCAATGGGGCCAAGCACGGGGGCAAAGAGAAGTTTGAGCAGCATAGGAGACGGCAGCTAGTTGAGCTGGGCGAAGTTGTAGGGGGCGGTAAAGTTGTTGTAGCGAATGCGCAGGCGATCGCTAAAGCTAGCGTCTACGGCATCGACAGCCTGGCTAAACTCAGCCTCACTCTCCCACGGAATCAGAAAAGCGGCGTTGTAAATCATTACGTCAGTTTGGGGAGCATTTTCTAGCACGTCTTTGGCCAAGGGTGTCAGCGCCTGGCGAAACTGGTCAGCAATGCCCTGCTTGCGCGCCTCCATCGCCGCTTCGATCTGCTGACCAATAAAGATC
The DNA here is from genome assembly GCA_003022385.1 of filamentous cyanobacterium CCP3. Taxonomy (GTDB): domain Bacteria; phylum Cyanobacteriota; class Cyanobacteriia; order Phormidesmidales; family Phormidesmidaceae; genus Nodosilinea. The sequence goes on from PYGV01000093.1 coordinate 9,992, forward strand.
ACCTGCTCCATGCCCAGCTGGGTGCCCTCCAGCTGATCGCGCTGGGCACGTAGGGTGGCGTCTTCGGCCATCATCATTTCGAGTTCTGTCGATGGCTCCCACTGCACTTTAATGCTCACTTCGCGGCAGCCGTCGAGGCGCTTAAACAGCTGCGCCAGGTCCTCAGAATGGGGGTCGACCAGATCGTCCTGCACCTGCTCCCAGCTGTCGACAATCAGCCCGAACTGAAGCGGCAGCAGCGTGCGATGGCCCTGCTCCATAGCGGCTTCAAGCACCTTTTCGTGACCCAGCAGGTTTTTGCGGCTCGACAGGTAGCGTTTTTGGCAAGCAACAGAGTAAAGAAAGGTAAAGTCGCCCAGGTGCTGGGCCTGTACCGTCTGCGCGTCTAGGCCATCTAGGGGTAGATCAGCGGGGCCAGGGGCCGGAAAAATGCCGTACAAATAGTAGCGATCAGCCATAGGTCTCTTCGGGGGCGTCTGATGGGAGAACGACCCTAGGGTGCCCAAACCCTGAAAGTTTTCGACAAGCGCTGCGATCGCCCCTGGTGCGGTTCTGCCCCCTGCCTGAGCCAAATTCAGCGCTAACGAGAAACCTGGCCCGCGATCGCTGCCCAGCTAGATCCTCGACATGTCAATCGCCCTGGGTTAATCGCTATAGTGTTTAGGCATTGTCTTGGCAAGTAGGAGACTCGCAACCGTGGCCATTGTACCTGGGGCAACCAATTGCTGGCAGATGACAGGTATCTGGATGACCAGAGGCAGGCAGATCGTGGCCCTGATGCTGGCGCTGGTGGTTGGGCTGGTGAGCACTGGCTGCAACCCCACCCGGTTTGCCCAGGCCAGTGCCGATGTGCCTCGGCTGGTGCTGAGCACCCTCAGCGACCCCAAAACCTTCAACCCCACCCTCAGTCAAGAGTCGCCAAATATCTTTGGCTTTACCTTTGAGGGCCTGACCACCACCGATGGCATCAGCGGTGAAACGGTGCCCGCCCTGGCCGAAAGCTGGGAGATTTCTGACGATGGCAAGCTGCTGGAGTTTACCCTGCGCGAGGGGCTGCGCTGGTCCGATGGCGAACCGCTGACCACCGACGATGTGCTGTTTACCTACGACACCCTGTTTAACCCGGCCATTCTGACCAACAGCCGCGACGGGTTTCGCATTGGCACTCAGGGGCTACTGCCTGAGGTCAGCAAACTGGACGATCGCCGGGTGCGCTTTACGCTGCCTGAGCCCTTCGCGCCCATGCTGAGCAACACGTCGCTGGAAATTATTCCGGCTCACATTCTCCGGCCTACTGTAGAGAACCTCGATGCCCAGGGCAATCCGCTGTTTCTCTCGACCTGGGGTACCGATACGCCGCCCCGCCAAATTGTGGGCAACGGCCCCTACCAGCTGGCCCAGTACGTGCCCGGAGAGCGGGTCGTTTTTGAGCGCAACCCCTACTACTGGCAGGAAGACGATCAGGGCAATCCGCAACCCTATGTTGAGCAAGTGATCTGGCAAATTGTCGGGTCTACCGATACCTCCTTCTTTCAGTTTCGCTCTGGGGGGCTGGATATGGACAGCGTACAGCCCGATTTTTTCTCGCTGCTGAAGCGGGAGGAAGAGCGGGGCGACTTTACCATCTACAACGGCGGCCCTGGTTTGGGCACCAACTTCTTTGCCTTTAACCTCAACCGTGCCAGCCGCAACGGTAAACCCCTGGTCAACCCGGTGCGATCGGCCTGGTTCAACAACGTGGCCTTTCGTCAGGCGATCTCCTACGCCATCGATCGCGAGACGATGGTAAACAATATCTTTCAGGGTCTCGGTCAGCCCCAAACCTCGCCAATTTCGGTGCCCAGCCCCTTCTATGCCCCACCCGAGATGGGTATTCCCACTTACGACTACGACCCCGAAAAGGCCAAGGAACTGCTGCAGGCTAACGGGTTTCAGTACAACGAGGCTGGCCAATTGCTGGATGGAACGGGTAACCGGGTGCGCTTTACCCTGATTACCAACTCCGGCAACAAAATTCGTGAATCGATTGGGGCACAGATCAAAAGTGACCTGTCTAAGTTAGGCATTCAGGTCGATTTTCAACCCCTGGCCTTTAATGCCCTGGTCGATCGCCTCACCGATAGTCTGGAGTGGGAAGCCCTGGTGCTGGGCCTGACTGGCGGTACCGAACCCAACGGCGGGGCCAACGTGTGGCTGCTCGATGGAGCGCTCCACGCCTTTAACCAAAATGCTGGCCCCGGCCAAGACCCGCTCGAGGGCTGGCAGGCCGCTGACTGGGAGCGCCGAATCGCTGATCTCTACATTCAGGCGGCTCAGGTGATTGACGAAGATCAGCGTTTTGAGCTGTACAAAGAGACCCAGCAGCTGACCCAGGAATACCTACCCTTTACCTACTTGATCAACAACCTGTCGCTGACCGCCGTGCGCAACCGGGTAGATGGAGTGAAATACACAGCCCTAGGCGGTGCCCTGTGGAACATCCATGAGCTCACCGTTGAATAGCCCCAGTTAGGGCTAAAGGCCTTGCAGACAGCAAAACTCAGGCCGTTGAGAATGGCCAAAGCGTCTAAGGCGAAACAGCTAGTAGCGATCGCGCAGCAGCTCCACCTCGGCTTCCAGGGTCATGCCTTCCATCGCGACCCGTTCGGCCCGGCGTATGGCCAGGTGGGTTTGGGCTAGCGGCTTCCCCAGCGCCTCTAGCAGCACGGTGTCTTGCTCTAGGGCTTCCAGGGCTGCGCTCAGAGATTGGGGCAGTAGGGCGATGCCGCGATCGCGCCTCTCCGCCTCAGACAGCACCCCTGGGTCTTGCTGCACTGGCTCCGGCAGCGGATAGTTTTGGGTAATGCCGTCTAGCCCGGCTGCGATCGCGCTCCCCAGCGCTAAATAGGGGTTAGCCGCTCCATCTACGGTCTTGAGCTCCAGGTGGGTAGGGCTGGGCTGAGCAAAATTGCTTGGCACCCGCAGTGCCGCCTCCCGGTTGTCCATACCCCAGGCGCAGTAGGCTCCGCTCCAGCAGTGAGGGCGCAGGCGACGGTAGGAGTTGGGGCTGGGCGCCGTGATGGCCATCAGCGCGGGCAGATGGCACAGCAGCCCGGCGGCAAACGCCTTGGCGGTGTCGGAAAGGCCGCCCGAACCATCGGAAATCAGGTTGCGATCGCCCTGCCAGAGACTCAGGTGTAGGTGACAGCCGCTGCCCGCCTGACCCTCAAACAGTTTTGGTACAAAGGATGCCACCAGTCCGTGCTGCTGGGCCACAGCCTTGACCGTTTCGCGGTAGACAATGTGCTGGTCGGCGGCGGCTAGAGCGTCGGTGTAGCGCACCGAAATTTCCTGCTGCCCCGGCCCCGACTCGGGGTAGTACTGCTCTACCCCAAGACCCTGATCGCTGAGGGCAGCGGCGATCGCCCCAATTACCTCCCCGTGCACATCCATCGCCAGCGTGGCCGCAAAGGGTGTAGTGTCCGCAGGCAAAATCTTTTCCCCCTCTTTACGCAGCAGATAAAACTCTGGCTCAAACGCCCCCTTAATCGTCAACCCCTGGGCGGTGGCCCGCTGCACCATTCGGATTAAAAACTGGCGTGCGCACCAGGGCCAGGGCTGGTCGTCCTTGACCATGTTGCCTATCACCCGCGCTTGCCCAGGGGCATAGGGCAGGCTCTGAATCGTGCTCCAGTCGGGCACCAGCCACACCTCTCCCACCGGTCCCAAACCGCTGCCGGGGGCCACTGCATCCGCCACCACCGGAATCGCCTGCTGCGCTGCTGAGAGCCCTACGGCGCAGGCTTCGCCCCTCTCCAGCTGCCGTGCTAGGGCATCCATGTGAATGGCTTTACCGCGAATGACGTTGCCGTTATCACACCACACCACCCGGACAAAGCGAGTGTTGCTCTCGCGCAGTCGGACCAAGATTGCCGCAGTGTTCTCAGGCATAACAGGTACAAGCCAAGACAGTTGGGTCAGGTATGAGCCGGGCTCCGTCAAGACCTCATCATAGTGGCGCAGGGCTGTAGTCAACTCACGACTCTGAGCAGCTTCCCAGTTATGCCGTCAGCCATCGTCATGGCCAAAGACAATTCAGCTGAGCTGTGCCGTGCATTCCAAAATTAGTCGCTGGTTGATCAGCGCGTAGGGCTGCACCACCAACGCACGCCGAAACGCCTGAATCGCTTCCTCATATTCTCCCAGGGCAGCATGGCACAACCCCAGCCCGTGGAGCGCACCAAAGTGGTAAGGCACCAGCTCAATCACCTGTAGGCAGTCGGCCTTGGCCTCTAAATAGCGATGCTGCATAAAGTAAAGCACCGCTCGCCGGTTCCAGGCTTCGGCAAAGTCGGGCAGCTCGGCCACCAGGGCCGATAGCAGAGCCTCTGCCGCATCGCTCTGGCCCTGGTCTATCTGAGTTTGGGCATCTTGCAGCCGCTGGTTGCCCACCGTCCCTTTTTGGTAAAACCACCGCTGCCAGAGGGCGGCAGTGGCCAACTCCCGCTGATATTCGTCATCCTGCTTCAGGCTTTGTAGCAGCACTTCTAACGTTGAGTCATCCATCATGCCCGAGCCTGATTGTAGCGTTGCGCCTCTATTATCTAGTATTCGGCTGAAATTAGCTGCTCAAAGGCATTAGGGCTGTTTTGGCTACAGCTCAAACCCCTACGGGTAACAATAAATGAACTGATTTTCAAAAGTTGTGAGCTGTTCTAATCAGATGGGCAGACTACAACTGTGCAAGGCATAAGCCCTACGCACTGAGACTGTTTCTACAGCTTCTTTGCAGTAGCAGTTAGGTGCATTTGAGGGAACTATACTTGCAGTTTCATTGAACACATTAATTGTTTAAGGGTTCAAAATCATGGCTGTTGAAAAAGTAAACTCTTCCTCTAGCTTGGCCGAAGTTGTTGACCGCATTCTGGACAAAGGCATTGTTGTGGATGCTTGGGTTCGTGTTTCTCTAGTTGGTATCGAACTGCTGGCTATTGAAGCTCGCGTCGTCATTGCTTCTGTTGACACCTACCTCAAGTACGCCGAGGCCGTTGGTCTGACCGCTCAAGCCGCCGTACCCGCTGCCTAGCAAATGCAACCCTATGGGGCAGTAGAGCGCTGGGTTTGACCCTCGTTTAGCTGCCCCATAGATCTAATAAATCAAGATTCCTGCTGGCTGTTAATTGCAAGTTTGCCGTCAAAAAAATGAGGATAGCGTTCCATAGTGATGCCAGATGCTTGAAAGCAATTAGATTCAAGGCCTGGTGAAAGTTCTTCTTTTGACGCTATTTTTTCTCTTTTTTGCCAAAAAGATTCTCCGCAATATTCAATACGTTTCATTTTCGCCCAAGGGAGAGCAGTCCTGTGACAGCACTTTATGACCAGTGGCAAGCCGCACGACAACTGCGCCAGAGCGAGGTAGTGAGTCGGCGCGACCAGGTCTTTACTGACCTGGAGCGCTGGCAGGCTAACCGGCTGGCCCATGCTGTGCAGCTGCACCAAAACCTCGATCAGCTCATGGCCGACCTGCGCACCAACACGGCCCTGTGGCTGGCCCAAACTACCGCCGATCGCGAGGCCCAGATTTTGCCTCGGCAGCAGGCTCGCCAAGACTACATCCAGCAGCTCCAGGCCGATACAGAGGTGCTGCTGGCGCACTACCAGGCCGATCGCAAGCTGAGCGCGGCCGAAGTGCGGCAAAAGCTTGAGCACGACTGCCAGATCCTCCAAAACACGGTGAGCGATTTGCGCTTAGAAATTGCCCAGGAGCTGCGCCGGGTGCAGCAGCAGGTGGCCGAGATTCAGGCTAAAACAGCGGTCGATCTGGCTGGCTACCGCCAGGAGCAGGCGATGGTGCGAGCCGAACTGTTGCCTCAGCTGACGGCCTACGTTGAAGATTTACAGGTGCAGGTGCAGGTCACGCTCAAAGAGCTGGCCGCAGTGCGCCAGCAGGCGGCGGTGGTCAACCAGGCCCAGCGCCAGAGCGATCGCCAGGCGCTGACCGATTCTGTCGATGCCATGTTTGAGGAACTGGCTGACTTTCGCCATCAGCTGCAGGCCCAGCGGGCCCAGCTTTCCCACGTCGTATGGGGGGGGAAAGTAGCCGCTCAGCCTGTCGCCCCGCCTGCCACTCGGCCTGCGGCCACTCGGCCCGCAGTAACGAGGGTGCCGAGCCGTGCGATCGCATCGAGCAAACCTGTGCCCAAG
>PYGV01000094.1 GCA_003022385.1 filamentous cyanobacterium CCP3
TTCTTCTGCAGATTGCTAAAGTTTTTCGCTATTGCCTCAGAAACCCAGTTTCTGAGGCAGCGATAGGCGCGACCGCAGAACATCCTGGAAATTCTTTAAATTGCAAATGTTAAAGCCCGCTGACTGCCTTAGCAAGCGGGCTTTGGGTAGAGAATGCGTTGTCAAAAACCATGGTTTTGCTAGAGAGTTTCGACCGTTTCGGCGTAGGTGTCGCCATCGAAGGGCTGAACGCCAGTGTTGGGGTAGTTGTCGTCGCTGGGGCCAAAGATTCTGCCGATGGGTTCGGCAAAATACTGCATTAACCCCTCAAAAAAGTAGCCAAATACTGAGAGATTCAGACCTTTCATGACTGGCACCTCGCGGCTTAAGGATAGTGATGTAGGCAGATTGTAGCGATGCGTGTAGCGGGTCAGGGCTTGATGATTTGGTGTACCCTGATACCTAAATGCTACGGGATCACCCAGGGCTGAGGGGTGCAACAGTGACCATTCTTTACAGCGGTTGGCAAGTTGTAATATATGGAATACACCCTTAATGACTTGGCTACCAGTAAGGAGACTTTCCTGTGAAACGCAGTCACGCGGCGATCGCACTATTGAGTGGGCTAGTGGGCAGTTGGGCGGTTATTCCCAACGTGCAAGCTGCTGCCCCAGCGCCGCCATCCCCGGCCCTGAACGAGTTTGGCCAGGCTCCGGAACCCGTGCCGCCCCTGTGGGTCGCGCAAAACAGCAGCAACGGCCTCAGCGACGCTCAGCAGGAGCAGGTGGATGACCTGCTGCGCCAGGGCCAAACTAAGGTGTCGGCCCGCGACTATGCGGGGGCGATCGCGGCCTACCAGCAGGCCGCCGCCATCGACAGTCGAAACCCTCGGCTGTTTTCGGGCATTGGCTACCTCTATGTGCAGCAGGAAAACTACGGTGAGGCCATCAATGCCTACCGTCGCGCCATCGATCTCGATAGCAATAACCTGGCCTTTCGCTACGGCCTGGCCCATAGCCAGTACAAAAACGGCCAGCTTGACGATGCCCTGGCCACCTATCGCGGCATTCTCGACAGCAACCCTCGCGAAATCAACGCTCATCTGGGTATTGGCGGTATTCAAATTGAGCGCAACGACTACGAGGGTGCCCTGAGTACCTACCAGGGTCTCGCCCGCATTGCCCCCAACAATGCCCAGGTCTACGAGGCGCTGGGCTCGCTCTACATTCAGCAAGAAAACTATGACCAGGCCCTGATCTACCTGAATCAGGGCTTGCGGGCCAACCCCAACGACGGCGATCTGCATGTCAGCGTAGCCAACATCTACCTGATGCAGGAAAACTACGCCGAAGCCGCCAAGAGCCTGCGCGAGGCGCTGCGGGTAGAGCCGCAAAACGCCAATGCTCAGCATCAGATGGGCTACATTCTCTACCAGCAGGGCGATCGCGAGGCCGCCTTTGACTACCTGCTGCGGGCGGTGCGCCTCGACCCCGAGCTGGTGGCGGCCCACGCCCTGCTGGGCGAACTGCTGCTGGAGCGCGAGCAGTACCTGCAGGCGGTGCTCTCCTACCGCGCGGTCGCCGATGCCCTTCCCGATGACCCCGCCGCTTTCTACAACCTGGGTCTGGCCCTTCACGGCCAGGGGTTAGAGGCCCAGGCCCTCTCTAACCTGGAGCTGGCCGCTATTCTCTACAGCCGCCAGGGTGACACTGAGGGGGCCGCCCGCGCCCGTGAGCTGATGGACTTCTGGGGCTACCAGCGGTAATTCCATGCCCGAAGGCCCCGAAATTCGCCGTGCCGCCGACAAAATTCAGCGGGCGATCGCAGGTGAAATCGCCTCTGATGTGTTCTTTGCCTTCGATCGGCTCAAACCCTACGAGGATGAGCTGGTCGGTCGCACGGTAACGGCGGTAAAGCCCTACGGTAAAGCCCTGGTTACCAGCTTTGACAACGGGCTGGCGGTCTACAGCCACAACCAGCTCTACGGCATCTGGGTGACCTGCAAGCCCAACGCCGTGCCGCCCAGCCGTCGCCAGCTGCGCTTTGCGGTGCAGACCTCGCGGCGCTGGGCCTTGCTTTACAGCGCCTCCGATATTGAGGTGCTGAGCGCCGATGCGGTGCCCAACCACCCCTATATCGCCAGGCTCGGCCTCGATACCCTCGATACAGCCATCACTCCCGCCGAGGTAGAAGCCAGAACGCTCAGCGCCCCGTTTCGCCGTCGCCAGTTTGCCACTCTGCTGCTCGATCAGGGCTTCCTCGGCGGCATCGGCAACTATTTGCGCACCGAAATACTGTATGTGGCCTGCATTCACCCTGCTCAGCGCCCCGTAGACTGCACCCCAGAGCAGATTGCTGCCTTTGCCGAGGCCGCCCTGGCTCTGCCCCAGCAGTCGTACCGCCACAACGGCATTACCAACGACCTGGCCCTAGCCGCCCAGCTCAAAGCCAGCGGCCACCGCCGTCGCGACTACCGCCACTGGGCCTTTGGTCGGGTGGGCAAACCCTGCTACCGCTGCGGTACGGCGATCGCCAAGCTTGTGATCGGCGGGCGGCGCTGCTATATTTGCCCTCGGTGTCAGCCGTTGGACTAGGGGTGTCGTTCTGTGTGGTTAACCATGTCTCCTGCTAACCGCTGGTAATCGAAAGCCCGTCGAGCAGCACCGAGGGGGTGTAGCAGGAGCCGTTCCAGTCGGCATCGCTGCCCAGTTCTACACTGTCTTTGAGCGCGCTGTAGACGTTGCCCGCCACCATCGTGTCTTTAACCCGGCCCACCAGCTCACCCCGGTGAATGCGGTAGCCCAGGTCAATATTCACCGAAAAATCGCCCGCGATACCCGCCCCGCCGCCCAGGATTTGGTCGACCAGCACCCCGTTGCTGATGCCTGCGATTAGGTCTTCTAGCGACTTGGTTCCCGGCTGCACCAGGGTGTTGTAAAGGCTGGGAGTGGGGTAGCTGCCCAGTCCAGGGCGAAAGCCATTGCCGGTCGACTCGGCCCCCAGGGTGCGGCCCACGGCGCGATCGCTGTAGAACAGCGTCACCACCCCATTTTCTACAAAGACTAGCCGCTGGGTAGGCGTGCCCTCGTCATCAAAGGGGCAGCTGAAAGGACCAGCCTCGGGGTCTTGCCGTAGAGTAATCTGAGACGACGTCATCTGCTCGCCCAGGGCATTGCTCCAGGGGGACGATCGCTCCAGCACTCGCTTGCCGCTAAGGGCCGATTGCAGCGTGCTCCACAACATATCGGCGGCCTTGGCGGTAAAAATCACCGGCATGCGTCCGGTTTCGACCTCCGCCGACGGCTCAGCCCAGGCCAGCCGCTGCAACACCTGGTTGGTTAGCGCATCGACATCGAGGCGATCGCGCTGGGTCTGGCCGTCGCTCACGCTCAAAAAATCATCGCCCCGCACCCAGTCTGCCGACAAATAGCTGCTCAGGGTGGCGTCGCTATAGCGGCAGTCAAGTCCCCTGGTATTGAGAACGCGGGTGGTTTCAACATCGCATTCCACGTCTACGCCGCAAATGACCTCGGGGTAGGCGCTGCGAATGCGATCGATCATGTCCTGGCCCCAGTCGATTAGCCGCTCGACAGGTACCTCCTGGCCCATATTCGGGTAGGTGCGGCTGGTGCCCTCTACCAGGTCAACGGTTTCAGGGTCGTTGAGGGCGCTGATGGCCAGCGCTTTATCGACGATGGCGTCGGGGTCAACATTGCCGTAAGCTACGGCCAGTCCCGGTCGCCCGTTTACCCAAAGCCGCAGGGCCGTCCCCAGGGCGGCAGAGCTTTCAAGCTGCTTGAGACGATTGGCTTCAAAAAAGACGGGGCGCGATCGCGATCGCGACTGCAGCACTTCTGCCGCTTCGGCCCCCCGCTTTAGGGCCAGGTCGATCAGTTTCTCGGCCAGCAAATCGTCGGAAAGACCAGGCAGCATAACAGTCCATTAACGGGGGCGTTGTAAATTCCCTTTATCTTCCCGGATTGCGGCACCGCTGCAAAGGGCACCCCCCATCTTATCCACCCTCAAGCCCCACCCTTGCCGCATTTTTTTCAGGGTTTTTGCCCCCAGGGTCGCCTCTAGCCCCGATTCAGCGGTAGAATAGCAAAGCTTCCTGGAGAGGTGGCAGAGTGGTTGAATGCGGCAGTCTCGAAAACTGTTTGAGGGTAATACCTCACGAGGGTTCGAATCCCTCCCTCTCCGTAGTCATGGATTGTCCTCACTGCCAAAGCCACCACCTCATAAAGGATGGATGGGAATCGCTCTCAGCTGGTGTGCCGTTGCAGCGATATCGCTGCAACGGCTGTGATAAGTGATTGAACGAACGTACCGAGATTCTGCCCTGGGAAGAGCCCTTGGCGAATCGGGTTGATGCCTGGTCATCCCAGCACCAGGAGACCGAGCGGTGACGCTAGAAGGAGACGAGGTACGTATTGGCGGCGTCAGAATCTCTATGCCAAGACGGGCTCGGGGTTGCAGCGCGTCTTGACTGTTTAGCGAATCATCCACAATTGGGTGAGACCGCATTGGGGATTAGGGAAACGGACGACTCCGGCAATGGCAATACGGCTATGCTCTTCCCTTTATCCAACCCAGGAAATCCTTTGCGTGAGAGAGGTTCGATAGATTTCTTCTAAACTAACCAGTGCCGACCTTGGTGTTAATGTCGATGTTCTGCTTCCTTTTCTGCGACTAACTCGTGCATTTTTTGGTCGATCGCCTCAGCGTCCAGTAGGCCTTTGTCCGCTAGCAGTTTTTCACAGGCCATGACCCACTGTTCGTAATAGGGCACGGAGTCAGAGGTGTCGTTTTCGGTGGCGGCGATCACGGATGACAAATACTGGGTCCATTCCGGCCAGGTCCAGTGCTCAAGCGTGGCCAACTGATTCACAATGGCGAAGGCCTTGGCTTCCCAAGGCGCGTTAAACACGCGTTCTTGATTGGTATTTGACATGCCAGAGCCGGATTGAATGGGCGGTGGATCTTGAGGATGTTGCATAGGATTCAGGTCGCATCTAAATGGTCGTCAAACAGGTCGATATAGAGGCAGTCTCTGGGGGAGGCCTCTGGCCCCCAGAGTTCCTGAGCGGCAAAGCGCACGCTGTACACGTACTGCGGTTTTGTTGCCAAACGCTGCCCCACCGTATCCGGAAAAACGTAGACCCCATTCACCTTGGCAATGGTGCCCGTCTTTCCCCGTACATAGCGGGGTAGGCGAGTGTAGGTGATGGGGTGCATGACTTTTGCGCGAACCCTGTCCCCGGCTTGAAATCGAGGCGGATCGTCACTGACGCCACGGCAATCAACACCATTCTGGAGTAGGGACTGAGCCTGGGCGACTGTCATGCACTCATTGCTGGTTTCGATGGCCATCGTGATTACTCTCCTTGTGCCAGTTCAGCGATACGGTGCTCAATTTCTGCGGGGGTGACCAGGTTGTGCTCGGTGAGCAAGAGTTCTAGGGCATACAGCCAGCGCTCGTAATAGGCCGAATTGAGATAGTCTCCCGGCGGCATCCGCTCTGAAGCATGGCGGGTTTCATCCACCGGGAAAAAGTTGCAGAAGGTGGCAAAACTCATGGCAAAAACTTTGGCTTCCCATTCGGAATGGAAGACGGGTTCATCGGGCTCGATGGGGATAGGCCCCATGCCCTGCATACCACCCATGTCGTGGGGACCGTTCATCGTAAATCCTCCTAAGCGGCAAGGGTGGAAGGTGGTGCGGGGGGCTGAACCTTGGCCGTGCCAATCATGGCGTTACGGGTCACTAAACCAGCCAGTGCCGCTTCGGACAGGTCCTCGGTGTCCTGCGGTCGCTCTGGCAGAACTAAATACCGCAAATCGGCGTTGCTGTCCCACACTCGAATTTCAACCTCATCAGGAATGGCCAGCCCAAATTCCTGCAGCACTTTGCGCGGTTCGATCACGGCCCGCGATCGGTAGGCAAAGGACTTATACCAGGTGGGCGGCAAGCCTAAAATGGCCCAGGGATAGCAGGAACAGAGTGTGCAAACAATCAGATTGTGGACTTGAGGAGTATTTTCCACCACGACCATGTGCTCGCTGGAGAACCCTGTTAACCCGAGTTCGGCGATCGCGCTCGTGCCATCGGCCAGCAGCCGCTGCTTGTAGTCGGCGTCAACCCAGGCTTTTGCCACAATCCGGGCTCCGTTGTGGGGGCCAATTTGGTGTTCATAGGCCTCGATGATGGTATCCAGAGTCGCCGGATCAACGATGCCTTTTTCAACGAGCAGTGACTCAATTGCTTTGACGCGGAGGGCAATTTCGGACTCTGGGCGGTGAGTATGGGCCATGGCTTAGTAAAAAGTAGCGGACATCAATGTTGGCATGACTGGACAGTGATTGTATAAAAATTTGCTAGTTGAAACTCGGCATTTGTTGACAAATTTCACCGAATAAGTGACAAAACTTAGAGTTGTATTATAGGCTGAAGCAGTCAATTCTCCAAGATATTTTATGGCAATAATCAGCACCTACACCCATCCATTTGAGCTCCCATTAGAGCATACGGCTCTGCTCATCATTGATATGCAAAATGATTTTTGTCATCCCGATGGATTCAATGGCAGTCAACTGAATCTTGGTTTAGAGCCAATCAGGGCCATTATTCCATCCATTCAGACTTTGCTTGGGTGGTCTCGAAAAACGGGGCTAATGGTCGTTTTTACCCGCGAAAGTCATTCTCCTGATTTATCTGACTTAGCCTCTAGTAAACAACGACGATACACCAATGCCGGCTCCCCAATTGGTGAGCCCGGCAAAATGGGACGGTTTCTAGTTCAGGGAGAAAAAGGGGTTGAAATTATCGACGAGTTGAGGCCTCTCCCCCATGAAATACAGCTAGACAAACCGGCCCATTCTTGTTTTGTCAACACTCAACTTGACCATAAACTCCGCAGTCAAAATATCACTCACCTGCTCATCACGGGGGTCACAACTCAGTGCTGTGTGCTGGCAACCTATCGCCATGCTAGTGATCTAGGCTATAACTGCCTGCTGTTAGATGACTGCTGCGCTGCGTTCGATCGCGCCGATCATGACGCCACGATTCACATCCTGCAATCTGAAGGTGGTGTATTGGGGTGGGTTGCTCATTCCTCCATGCTTTACTCTGTCTAGCTTTCGCCTCATACCGAAATGATAGAGGCTGAACCTTCGTCAAGAAATCGTCAGCGCCTGCCGCTTGCTTTTGCGAAATGCGCAGGATACAAGCTCATATCTTGTTCCATAAGCAAAGAATGACAGATATTCTTGCGCAAGTTGTGCTCTTCACTACAAAACCCATGGGCTGATGCCCTTATTCTCAGAGCCAAGTGGTTACTGGGCCTATGCCTGAGGATGACTCGGCTCTTGAGCATAGCGACCTGTGATCGTCCCTGTTGGTCTCGTCAAGCTTTATCGCGATCGAGGTGTGTGTTCCTATGCTGTCAAAGCATGTTTTAAGTCTTGCCGCATTGGGTGCTGTGTTTGTGGGGGGCTGTGGGGCGTCGCCGTCCACCGAAGCCACGGAAGCGCCCTCTGATGAGGGCGCCGAAGCCGCGCCTGCCGATGAGTTGATTTCGGTAAAAGCGGGTCACTTGGTGGCGTTGGATATGGCACCGTTGTTCTTGGGGGTCGAATCGGGTTGTTTTGAGCAGCACGGACTGGATGTCGAGACGGTGTTCTTCACCAATCCCGGCGATAACAATGCCGCCCTGGCCGGTAGCCAAATCGACTTCAGTACAAATCCCTTTACCCTGCCGTTTTTTGCGGCCAATAGTGGCGTACCGATTAAAACGGTAGCCGCAGCCGGGGGATGGGGCGTTATGCAGGTAATTATTGACAGCGATTACGGAGTTGAGTCCATCGCTGATTTAACTACCTTCGTGGCGGAAAACCCCGACCAGCCGTTGAAAATTGCCACCCTCCGAGGGGACACGCTGGAGTTGATTCTGGTGGATGCCTTTGAGCAGGCGGGCCTTGACCCAGAAGCCTTTGAGATGGTCTATTTCGACGATCTACTGGCGATGGTCGATGCTTTTCGATTGGGAGAGGTGGATATCCTGAGCCACATCAAGCCTTATACGACCCAATTTGTCGCTGCCGGCGAGGCGAATGTCATCACCGACAATGCTGAGGTTTGGTCGCCGACAACGCCGAACACTGTGGTTAGCGTGCTAGAGAAGACTCTCAACGAGCGGCCTGAAGTCGTGGAGGCCTACATTCAGGGTTTGCAATGTGCGGCCGAAATTATCAATACCGACCCTGAGCGGGCGATTGAACTCCTGGCGGGGGGCAACTATTACCGAGTGGAAAATGACGTGTTGCTGACTGCCTTCACCACTCAACCGGCCCCTATCACCTTTACTCCCGACCTGGATGCGGTTCAAACGGTGGTCGATAAGATGGTGCAGTTGGAGTATATCCAGGCGGATGTACCCGCAAAAGATATTTTCGATGTCTCGATTGTGAAAGAGCTAGAAAAGTAGCATGGTGAAGGGCAATTCTGGCAGGCTAGGTTCTATATCGCGATCGCTTCTGCCCCTATTTTGCGGGGTGATTTCTTGCGTCGTTTTTGTTGGGGTTTGGGAAGTCATTGGTGCTAACCCCGAAAATCCCATTGCCCAAGTGTTGCCCCCGCCGTCTAAGTTTCTGCCGGTGCTCTTTGAGAGTGATTTCAAAATTGGTCTGGGGTCGCAATCAGCATCAATTTATCAGTCAGTGACTGTCACCTTAATTCGGGTGATTTCGGGCATGACAGTGGCCTTTGTCGGGTCCATTGTTTGTGGTCTGTTAATCAGCCTTTCGAAGTGGTCAGAGCTGTTTATTCTGCCGATTTTAGGACTGATCGCGCCTATTGCTCCTATCGCCTGGATACCCCTGGCTCTAGTGGTTTTTGGCGTGAGCAATCTAACGGCGGTTTTCATTGTCTTTATGGGGGTCTTTTTCACCCTGACGATCGCGACCGTAGCGGAAATCAAGAGAATTCCTGAAAACTTGTTAATCACGGCCGAAAATCTCGGGGGAGGCAACTTTGTCCGCTGGAAGTTCGTCATTATTCCCGCTGTTTTACCCGGTGTATTTACCCTGCTCAGGCTCAATTTTATTGCTGCTTGGATGGCTGTTTTAGCCGCTGAAATGACCGGGTTAAGGGATGGCCTTGGCACCGTTGTGATGACCGGACGCAACCTGTTCAACAGCAACCTGATTTTGCTGGGCATTTGCATTATTGGCATTACCGGATTTGCAGTTGACCGATTGCTGATGATGATTCAAAGAAAGTTTTTCTGGTGGAAGGTTTAACTGATGAGCAGTCATTCTTCAGCTTTAGGTGAACGCCATCACCAACCGATTCTGGTCTGTCAGCAGGTGGCGAAGGTCTTTCATGCCAATCAGCAATCTTCGTTCACGGCGTTAGAAGAGATCAATCTGGAAGTCGCCAGAGGTGATTTTGTCACCATTCTGGGCCGTTCGGGAGGCGGAAAATCAACCCTACTCAAGTTATTAGGGGGATTTATTACTCCTACCTCAGGCCAGGTTTTATTTCATGGCGTGCCCTTGCCAGGCATTACCCCAAAAATTGGCATGGTGTTTCAGGAAAACACCCTCTATCCCTGGTTAACCGTTGAGCAAAACATTGGCTTTGGGTTCAAAGTTCGCGGCAAACAAAAGTGTCAGTATGCTTTGCGCGTTCAGGACGTGATGGAACATGTGGGGCTAGCTCCAGCCCGCCACCTATACCCGCATCAGCTTTCAGGAGGCATGAAACAGCGGGTTTCCATTGCGCGATCGCTGGCCATTCAACCCGATGTGCTACTGCTAGATGAACCCTTTTCGGCCCTGGATATTCAACTGCGGCGGCGACTGCAAAAATTTCTCTTGAACATTTGGCAAGACACCGAAGAAGCCACCATGGTGCTGGTTACCCATGATGTGGAAGAGGCAATATTGCTGGGCCAGAAGCTGATTGTAGTCGGTGGGCAGCCAGGCCAAATTATAGAATCAGCAGACATTTCGGCTCCGGTTTTTAGCGATCGGTATGATCGGAACTTTTTAGACCTGCAACAGCATCTAGAAAGAGTAGTCGGAGAAGAGCCTGATATGATGGAAAATCCCTTTTCATGGGCGACGGTCTCAGGCCCAAAGATCACAAGTCACTCTTGACTAATTCGAGCTGGATATTGGGCCTTATAGATTTTTAAGATATTTCTGGATTTCAATGATGTGACGTTATCTTTCTGCTTTAACCAATTAATAAATGCCAGCAGGTCTTCATTATCTTTGTAAATGTACTCCAGCATAATATCGAATTCGCCAGTAACAGCGGACAGGTAACTGATATTTTCCATGCCAACTAATTCATCAAGGGTGGTCCCAAAAAAAACAGGGCTAACTTTTATTTCAATATAGGAGACATTTTCATACCTGACCTTTCCCGTATTAATGAAAGCGCTGATGGTGATGATGCCATCATCCAAAAGTCGCTTCATTCGATACCTAACTGTTGCTTCTGGCGTATTGATTGAACGAGCGATATCTCGATAAGGAATTCTGCCGTTATGCTGCAAAAGCTCAATAATCTTGAGGTCAAGACTATCAATCTCAGAATTTTCTAGATTCTCGATGGCGACACTACCGTTAGTCATCATTACATTTTTTCTAGAATGTCTAAGGTTAGTATAACAGCTTCATTTAGCTGGTAAAATATAACCTCCTGGGGATTGTAAATTCATCAATAAACAAGTAGGCAAACTGAATCATATACCTTCTATCATGTTGCCAAATATACAGTTTACGATGTCTTTATTTCCTATATTGGTTGTATTGGGCCATGCAAAAATAGTGAAGACAGAAATTAATTTTAACCACTTTTAGGTTTTCTCAATTTTCGGATCAAAAGCCTACAGAAAGCTTTTTCTGATGGAGGTCTAATTGGCCTTTTAGGACTGGTAAAGTATTTTAGGGGGCTGTAAACTTTGCAAGACCTGATTCCAGTAACTGTTCTGACCGGCTATTTGGGTGCTGGTAAAACTACGCTCCTCAACTACATTCTGACGGCTCAGCACGGTAAGCGCATCGCTGTCATTGTGAATGAGTTTGGCGAAGTTGGCATTGATAATCAATTGGTGATTGATGCTGATGAAGAAATCTTTGAGATGAACAATGGCTGCATTTGTTGCACCGTGCGGGGCGACCTGATCCGCATTGTTAGTAATTTAATGGAGCGTGCCGAAGATTTCGACTACTTGATGATTGAAACGACGGGGTTGGCCGATCCGGCTCCGGTCATTCAATCCTTTTTTGTGGACGAGGTGATGCGATCGCGCCTTATCTTAGATGCCATTGTCACCGTCGTCGATACCAAATACATCTGGGAGCACTGGGACAGTAGCGAAGTCCAGGAACAGATTGCCTTTGCCGATGTGATTTTGCTGAATAAGGTCGATCTAGTGTCGCCACCCGTTCTGGAAGAGCTAGAGCAGCGCATTCGGAGTATGAATGCGATCGCCAAAATCCACCAGACGCAGCACTGCCAAATTTCTCTAGATGCGGTGCTCGGTGTCGGAGCCTTCGACCTGAAGAATGCCCTCAGTATCGATCCAGAGTTTCTCAACGAAGACGCTCACGATCATGACGCAACCGTGACCTCGGTTGCGATTCAGGAATCGGGCGTCGTCAACGGCGAGCAATTTAATCGCTGGATCTATCAGTTAGTGCAAGCCCGTGGGTCTGACCTTTTCCGCATGAAAGGCATTCTCGACATGGACAACGCCAACCGCCGATTTGTCTTTCAAGGGGTGCATATGACCCTGGATGGCCGTCCCGGACGCCCCTGGCAAAAGGGAGAAACGCGGCGCAATGAACTGGTCTTTATCGGTCGCAATTTAGACGAAACGGAACTGCGGCGCGGTTTTAGCGAGTGCTTGATGTAAACCCCAATAATTCATAACGCAATTTGCCATGAAACAATCCGAAGCCTTAACGATCAGCATCGGCGTACTCGGTGGTGTCGATGTTTTCCTGACTGCAACGGTCATTCCGGTGCCGGTTTGGGTCACGTTTACCGCCTGGGCCTCTTTCTTTATCGTGGGGGGCGGCGTGCGGGGCTTTATTAAGTCCATTTCCTGCAACATTACTGGCATTGTCATTGCCGCGCTTTCGCTGTTGGCGATTGACTTGATCGGGCCGAGTCCCCTGGTGGCCGCCATTTGTGTGGGCATTGGCAGTGCTGGCATGGTGCAGGCCTCGAAACTGCCCTTTACCCACGGCATTACCCCGGCCATCGTTTGGGGCTTTTCGCAAACGGTGGGTACGGTAGCGGTCACGGGGTTATCCGTCACTGCCCCCCTGCCCAACAACCCGGTGGTAATTGCGATCGCCGCGATGATTCTCGGCAACCTGTTCGGTTATCTGTCGGAGGCTTGGGGCAAGGCCATGACCACCTCTACCTTGGCCGCGACGGGCGAATGACCAGGCCACCGGCGCACCTCGCCCCACGATTGAACCCACAAACAAGTCATCTTTGCACACCTTTAATCAGACCAAGGAGCCATAACGCTGATGAAACTACAGCATAATCTGGGGGGCCTAGAAGGGCTCGACCCCATCAATACCGAGACACAGGTCTTTGTCGAACCTTGGGAACAGCGCATCTTTGGCATTCACACCGCCATGATGGCCCTCAGTAATCATCTGGGAGACTCGCTGCCCGACTATGCGATCGAGGAAGTGCCTACCGAGTTCAAAAGCTTCTGGACGTGGGGACACCTGCGCATGGGAGCTGAAGGCATGCACCCCTTCGACTACTTCCGCTTGCGTTACTACGAAAAGTGGCTAGGGGGAATTTCCGGTTTCTTTATCTCAGAGGGGTACATCACTCAAGAAGAACTGGACGCTCGCACCGCCGAATTGCTGGAGAACAGTGCAAAAGCGGCGGCCCCCTTACCCTCTGGAGGCGCGGCCGAAATCGACGCCCAAGTCTTGAAATACTTGCAGGAAGGAGACTCCCCGCTGCGAGAACTGCCTGCTCCACCGAAATTTAGCGTGGGCGATCGCGTCCGGGTAAAAAATATCTCACCGGGTGACCACAGTCGCCTTCCCGGTCACCTCAAAGGCCACCTAGCGGAAGTCGTTCTGGTGTACGAAGGGGCTTTTACCTATTTCTTTCCGACCGAAGATGGCATCGGTGTGCCGATGCCCGTGTACAGTCTAGCCTTCAAGAATGAGGAGATCTGGCCGGAGTCATTGACTGAGCCCAATTCGCTCTATTTCAACGACATTTTCGAAGTGTATCTAGAAGCCGTTTAAGGGGAGAGCCTTATGCCTAGTAATTATCCAGGATTTAAGTACGAAGCCAATCGCGAAGCCGTCAGTGCTGCGAAGGTCAAAGCGCTGGAGTCGCTCTTAATCGAAAAGGGCATCATCACCAGTAATACGGTTGACAACATTCTTGGCTACTTTGAAACGGAAATGGGCCCGTTCAATGGCGCGAAACTCGTCGCCCGTGCCTGGGTCGACCCGGACTTTAAGGCGCGGCTATTGGCAGATTGTAATGCGGCCTGCGAGGAATTGGACTTTCCTCAGGGTATGTCAGGGGCCGAAGGCGAGCATATGCGCATTGTCGAAAACACGCCTGAAGTACACAACATCATCGTTTGTACGCTGTGTTCTTGCTATCCCTGGCCCACCTTAGGCTTGCCGCCCTACTGGTTCAAAGATCCGACCTTTCGGGCTCGCGTGGTGCGAGAACCGCGCAAGGTCTTATCTGAATTTGGGGTTGAGATCGATGACTCGGTCGAGGTGCGGGTATGGGACAGCAGCGCCCAGATTCGCTGGTGGGTGCTGCCGATGCGGCCCGAAGGGACTGACGGCATGGGCGAAGCAGAACTGGCGGCCTTGCTGACCCCTGAGGCCATGATGGGCGTCGCCACCGTCAAGGTGTAAACCACTGTAAGCCCCGGCAAAGGCGGAGTTCAGGGGACTGAGCACCGCCCGAACTCCGTTCACGGATAGAGACATACGCGCTATGTTTACCAAATTTGAGCATTTTGCGGCGACCAGCTTAATGGGGAATCCCACAGAAGCACCGCCCCGCAAAGACGGACATCTGCATTTCGATCGCGACTGGGAAAAAATGGCCTTCGGAGTCGCGATCGCCCTCTCCAAGCAGGGGTACTACGAGTGGGAAGACTTTCGCCAAACCCTGATGGCCACGATCAAGGAGTGGGAGACTACCCACGACCTCAACGACCCCAACTGGGACTATTACCAGTGCTGGTTAACCGCCCTGGAAACGCTGCTCATTAAATCGGGTGTCATTGCGGCGGGTGAGTTAGAAACGCAACTGGCGCAATTGCTGCACTGCAAATCTTCTGAACTGTAATCATTCGAGAACATAACCGATGAAATCGACCCCTCATTTTTCCCGGATTCCTAAGTTGATCATGGCTGGCTGCGTGAGCCTGAGTAGCCTGGCCCTCGCCGCGCCCGCCCTCGCGCATCACCCGTTTGGTGGGAGTACACCGACCAATGCCATCCAAGGCTTTTTGTCGGGACTAGGGCATCCTGTCATTGGGCTGGACCATTTGGCGTTTGTGGTCGTCATCGGTTTACTCGCGGCGGCCATGGGGCAGGGTTTGATGATGCCCATCACCTTTACGCTGGCGGCACTGGCGGGCACCGGACTGCATCTAATGGGGCTCAACTTGCCGTTGCCAGAGATGATGATCTCGGCGTCGGTATTGTTATTTGGCATTTTTCTGGCCCTCAAGCAGCAGCCCGCTACCCCTATTGTGGTCGCCTTAGCCGCGATCGCCGGGCTGTTTCATGGCTATGCCTATGGAGAGGCGATCGTCGGTGCCAATATGGGGCCGCTCTTTGCCTACCTGCTCGGCTTTGCCACCATTCAAATGGTCATCGGCATCGTAGCCTATACCCTCGCGCAGCGCCTCTCGCCCCAGTCTGAAGGCGGAGCCCTCAACCTTCGGTTTGCCGGGTTTGCCTTTGCCGGTTTAGGGTTCGCCTTCCTCTCCGGCATCTTTTTAGCCTAACGATGCCATCAACTTGGCCCTAAGGTAGCTGTGCCCCCTCGGTGGCTAGGACTCCGGGGGGTATCATTTGCCAGAAGCTTGGCGGTCTTTTTGACAGACCGCTATCCCGCAGGCGCTCAAATTGTAACTGGAGCTTGTGCAACCCTCCCCACCCTTCACCCCTCCCCCCTCGGCAAATACTTCACCAACGCCTACCCTCCGGGAAGCCGCTCCGCGTCTACATTACCTCATCAGGGCCAAACTGCAACGGCCTGTCGGCGTTGGGGGCACTGAGAAAGTCTGTCCACTCGAAGATTTCGGCAAAGCCGAGCGGGTGCAGGGCGACGACGATGGAACTGACAGATCGCTTGCTGCCGATGACGAGAATTTTGACGGGTTCGCGATCGCTGCGGGGGTAGCCTTTGCAAAAGGCGCAGGCTAACTATACTGACGATGACATCTTTGAGATGGTGTCATGACGCTGGTGTTGGATAGGAAACTGGATCGCGGGTGATGTAGCCTGCATTGTCACAGGTGATAAGGATCTACTGACACTCGGCATGTTTGAAACCGTTGACATCCTGCTGCCCAGAGATTTTGCAGCCTATGAGGATCGGTCAGTTTCTAATTAAAAGTGGCAGCAACAGGTTGTTTTGTAACGCCTGATGGGGCGGTGGGCACTGCCCACCCTACTTGCTAATGAGAACTGACCAGAGCTGAGGTAAGGTTTAGCCGAGTAGCCTGGTGGAGGCGACACCGCTAACGGCTAGATTCAGTCTGATAGCATTGCTACTAGGTCTTTTGGGAAAATCGCTGGGATGGTGGAGAGGGCAAAGTCTGAGCGATTGCGGGTCACAATTAGCTCTAAGGTGGCGGCGTTGGCGGCTGCGCTGGTAACGGCATCTTCAAAATCAGCCATCGGGCTCTGCAACGCAGCGCGAATAACCTGATCAGTCACTTGAGCAACCTGAATAAGCTCTAACATTGACGCCAACTTTTCGTGGGCGGTATTGCTACCGAGTTGGCGACGCAGAATGTAGTAAATGGGTAGTGGATTAACGTAAAGGATAGAGAGAAATAAGGCATCGCCGTCGCATTCCTAAATTCCGAGGGAGTAGGACTC
>PYGV01000410.1 GCA_003022385.1 filamentous cyanobacterium CCP3
CTACTGGGTGACCTACCATGTCACCCAAAACAGCACTAAGCAGTGGTTCGCCGTCCCCCTCGAAGAGACGCAGGACGTTCAGCCGCAGCGCCAGAGCAGCTTTGCCCTGCCCCAGGCCGCCTACGCCGAGCCGATAGAAACCCCGACCCAGCCGAGCTCAACCCTGGATATTGACACCATCGAAGAGGCCATTCTCGACAAGAAAACCTACTTCGATACCCAGTCTGAGGAGTATCGCGAGCGGCGGCTGGCCCTGGAGACCAACCAGGCCGAAATCCTCCGGGTTGCCAAAACTCTGGAGGAGACGCTGACCGACCAGTCGGCCGTGAACGAGGCCAACCCAGACCTGGCCGACGTTGTGCAACAGCTCAGCACCCAGATGGCCCAAAATACCGAACTGCGATCGGTGAATGAAACTGCTCTTTCCCTGCGCCAGCGCTCCTACGAGCAGATTCGCCTGCTGGAGCAAATTGAGGTTTCCAAACGGGGGGCCACCAAGCACGCTCAGCTGGCGCTGCACTTTCACAGCCAGGGCAAAGCTTCGGTCATAGTGTCGCTGGTGCTGGGCATTGCGGCGGGCTCGCTGGGGGTTCTAATCAGCCGCGAGGGCTGGGATAAATCAGACAACCGCTTTATCTATTCCTTTGCGCTGCTGTCGACGATGGCGCTATTTTTTAACCAGCTGCCCCGGGTGCTGCAAAGCGAAATTAACTTTCAAAATAACCGCGATATTTACCTGGGCTATCTCACCCTGCGCAACAACATCCACACCTTTGTCGCCACCGAAAAAGGCGTTGGCGTTGACCCAGAGGCGCCCGATCGCTTTGACGATCTGCAAACCAACCGCTTTATTCACTCCGTCGATGCCAAACTGGCCGAGCTGAACCAGCTCCGCATTGGCATTGATGCCAACCAGCGGGTGGATATTTCAAATGTGCTCAACATTCCCACTCGTTGATATCAGGTCTGCTTAAGTGACCCCCAATTTGGCAGGGCGCAGACCGTGTGCCCCTACGGTTTGGCCTTTTAGGAAGCGGGGGTTTGGAAATCGGATTCGGTATGGCTCTACCGTTTGGCGATCGCGCCCTCCATCTTTGTTCAGTTCCTTTCCGATCGAGATGGGGCTATGGTGGAGCTAGGTACCTGCTTCCCCAATGCTGCAAATCACGCCCCGCATCGCCATTCCCCTCAGCGACATCGAGCTGAGCGCCGTTCGCTCCCAGGGGGCGGGGGGCCAAAACGTGAACAAGGTGGCTACCGCCATTCACCTGCGGTTTGATATCAACGCCTCGTCCCTGTCGCCCCTCTACAAAGAGCGCCTTCTGGCCCTCAACGACAGCCGCATTACCCAGGACGGTGTGATCATCATCAAAGCTCAGCAGCATCGCACCCAGGAACAAAACAAAGAAGATGCCCTTAGCCGCCTCAAGGCCCTGATCCAAAGCGTCACCGTTACCCCGAAGAAGCGTAAAGCCACCAGGCCGTCTAGAAGCGCCCAGAGAAAGCGGCTCGATCGCAAAACCAAGCGCAGCCAAATCAAAGCCCAGCGCGGCAACCTGCGCGATTTAGGCTGAGTGTAAGCAGGTAACGATAGAGCAGATACCGCCCAGCATTAGAGCCCCTCCACCTGATGCCGAAAAGTGGGACGGGCGGCTATGGGGGCTCACCCTGGGGCTGATTGGCACCGCTTGGACAGCCATCTTTGCGGCATCGGCGGTGGTGATCACCCGCATTTTGTCGGCGGTCAATTAGTGGTCTAGGCTCGTTGCGCCTGTACGGTTGTTCTGACGAATAGGATCACCGATGCAGGGGCATTGCACGCGATGTCCCAACACAGGGCACTTTGGGGACTCTATATCCGTTGAATCAACGCCAAAAAAAGGCGGATAGCAACTGCTATCCGCCTTTCTAGTTAGCCAGAGCAAAGCCGTGGGCTAGGTGGCCCGATTAGCTGTTCGAGCCGGGCTCAGAGAACTCGGCATCGATCACATCGTCGCCACCAGAGCTATCACCGGGGGTGGCATCGGCACCGGGAGCGGCACCTTCAGCATCGCCACCCGCCTGCTGGTACAGGTTGGTGCTCATGCTGTACAGGGTTTGCTGCAGCTCGCCCGTGAGGGTTTTGATGGTGTCAAAGTCCTCGGCGGCGATCGCATCGCGCAGAGACTTAATCTGGCCTTCGGCTTTCTCCTTGTCGGCAGCGGGCACCTTGTCGCCCATGTCGGTGAGCTGCTTCTCGGCCTGGTAGGCCAGCGAATCAGCCTGGTTCTTAAGGTCAATGTGCTCGCGCCGCTCTTTGTCAGCGGCAGCGTTGGCTTCGGCATCTTTCACCATGCGCTCGACCTCGTTGTCGTCGAGGGTAGAGGCCCCAGAGATGGTGATGGTCTGCTCTTTGCCGGTGCCCTTATCTTTAGCGGTGACATTCAAAATGCCGTTGGCATCGATGTCAAAAATCACCTCAATTTGGGGCACGCCACGGGGAGCCGCCGGAATGCCAGAGAGCTGGAAGGTACCCAGGCTCTTGTTGTCGCTGGCCATTTCGCGCTCGCCCTGGAGCACTTTGATCTCCACATTGGTCTGACCGTCCTGGGCGGTCGAGAACACCTCCGACTTCTTGGTGGGAATGGTGGTGTTGCGGGGGATCAGCTTGGTCATCACGCCGCCCAGGGTTTCGACCCCCAGGGACAGGGGGGTGACGTCGAGCAGCAGAATGTCTTTGACTTCACCGGCCAGCACGCCGCCCTGAATGGCCGCACCCACCGCAACCACTTCGTCGGGGTTCACGGTTTCGTTGGGCTCTTTGTCGAGGGTGCGCTTCACCACATCCTTAATCGCAGGAATGCGGGTCGAACCACCCACCAGCACCACTTCGTCAATGGCGCTCTTAGAAATCTTGGCGTCTTTTAGTGCCTGCTCGACGGGAATGCGGCAGCGATCGATCAGATCGGCGCACAGCTCTTCGAACTTAGCCCGGGTCAGGGTCATTTCCAGGTGCTTGGGGCCGTCCTGGGTGGCGGTGATAAAGGGCAGGTTGATTTCGGCCTGGGTGACGCTGGAGAGCTCAATTTTGGCTTTCTCAGCGGCTTCGGTCAGGCGCTGCAGGGCCTGCTTGTCTTTGCGCAGGTCGATGCCTTCCATCTTTTGGAACTCAGCGGCCAGGTAGTCAACGATTTTCTTGTCGAAGTCGTCGCCGCCCAGGTGGGTGTCGCCCGAGGTGGCCAGCACCTCAAACACGCCGTCGCCCACTTCCAGAATGGAGACGTCGAAGGTACCACCACCGAGGTCAAAGACCAGGATGGTCTCATTGCTCTTGCGATCGAGGCCATAGGCCAGCGACGCTGCAGTCGGCTCGTTGATGATGCGCAGCACTTCGAGACCGGCAATTTTACCGGCGTCCTTGGTAGCCTGGCGCTGGGAGTCGTTGAAGTAGGCCGGTACGGTAATGACGGCCTGGGTCACTTTCTCACCCAGGTACTTACCGGCGTCGTCGGCCAGCTTGCGCAGCACCTGCGCCGAAATCTCTTCGGGCGAGAACTGCTGACCCGCCTGGGGACATTCAATCTTGACGTTGTTGCCTACGTTCACCACTTTGTAGGCGACTTCAGTGGACTCGGTTTTGACCTCGTCGTAGCGACGGCCAATGAAGCGCTTAACTGAATAAAAGGTGTTCTCGGTGTTCATCACCGCCTGGCGCTTGGCAATCTGACCCACCAGGCGATCGCCGTTCTTGGCGTAGGCCACGACCGAAGGGGTGGTGCGAAAGCCTTCAGCATTGGCGATAACGGTAGGTTTGCCCCCTTCCATGACGGCCACTACCGAGTTGGTCGTTCCTAAGTCAATTCCGACTACTTTACCCATGTTTTCTTTCTTTACTCCGGCTTGACAGCTATATCTATAG
>PYGV01000095.1 GCA_003022385.1 filamentous cyanobacterium CCP3
TCCCATGCCCCCCTCCTCCTACCCCAACAACCGCTTTAGCATCAGCGGACTGGCCATTCGACGGCACATCGGCACCCTAATGCTGACGCTGACCGTCTTTGTGATGGGCTTTTTTATCACCTCGCAGCTGCCCGTAGACCTGCTGCCCTCCATCACCTATCCCCGCATTGGCCTGCGGGGCGACGCGCCAGGTCTATCGCCGGAAGTAGCGATCGACGAAGTGACGCGCCCCCTCGAAGAAGCCCTGTCCGCCACCGAGGGCGTGGTGCAGGTGTTCTCTCAAACCCGAGAGGGCCAAATCAGCATCGACCTGTACTTTGAACCCGGCGGCAACATCGACCAGGCCCTCAACGACGCCACCGCCACCCTCAACCGCGCCCGCAGCACGCTGCCCCCCGACCTGGAAACACCCCGACTGTTTAAGTTTGACCCCTCGCAGCTGCCGGTGTACGAAATGGCGCTGACCTCCGACCAGCTCAGCCCCCAGGCGCTGCGCATCTTTGCCGAGGAAGAGCTGGCCCGCGAGCTCCAGCAGGTGCTGGGGGTAGCCACTACCGATGTCTCGGGCGGCGTCAATGAAGAAGTGCAGGTGAACCTCGACCTGCGCCGTCTTCAGGCTGCCGGTATTGGCATAACCGACGTTATCGAAGCCCTGGAGGAGCGCAACCAGGATGTCTCCAGTGGCCGCCTGCGAGGCGGTAGCGAAGAAAATCTGACGCGCTTGGTGGGTCGGTTTGAGTCGGCAGACGAGCTGCGAACGATCGCCATTACTGTGCCGGATACCAGCCCCGCCCAGCAGGTGTACCTGCGCGACCTGGCCACCATTATCGACGGCACCGAAGAGCAGCGCGTCTTTGTCAATCTCAATGGCCAGCCTGCGGTTAAGGTCAGCATTCAGAAGCAGCCCTCCGCTAACACCATTGAGGTAGTAGACGGGGTCAAAGCCAAGCTTGAGGAGATGCGCCAGGTTGGCCAAATGCCAGAGGGGATGGAGATGACCGCCACCCTCGACGAGTCGCGCTTTATTCGCAACTCCATCAACAATGTAGCCATGTCGGGTTTGACCGGGGCCGCGCTGGCAGGGCTGGTGGTGCTGATGTTTTTGGGCTCCCTGCGGCAGACGTTTATTATTGTGCTGGCTATTCCCCTGGCTACCCTGATGGCCCTGGTGCTGATGGGGCTGTTTGGGCTATCGCTCAACGTGTTTAGCCTGGGGGGCCTGGCGCTGGGGGTTGGCATCGTGGTGGATAACTCCATCGTGATGCTGGAGAATATGGCCAAGCGGGCCGAAGAGATGGAGCGATCGCGCCAGGGCGATCGCTACAGCACCCGCGAGGCAATCTTTCAGGCCGAGGCCAGCAGCCAGGAACTGGAGAGCGCTCTGCTGGCCTCAACCCTGACTAACCTGGTGGCCGTACTGCCCTTTTTGCTGATTGGCGGCTTTATTTCGCTCATTTTTAACGAGCTGATTTTGACCGTGAGCTTTGCGGTGGCGGCGTCGCTGGTGGTGGGCGTCACCGTGGTACCGGCGCTGGCCGCGCGGCTGATCATGGGTCGACCGACGCGATCGCTGCAAAGCTGGGGGCCATTCCGCTGGTTCAACGCTCGTCTAGAGGGCATGACCGTCGGCTATGGCAACCTGCTAGGCCGGGTAATTCAGCGGCGCATTTTGGTGATTGCGCTGGCTCTGCTGGTGTTTGGCGGCGGCAGTCTCTGGATGGTCGGTCGCATTCCCCAGGAGATTTTGCCCAACATCAGCACCGGCCAGGCCAGGGCCAGCGCTCGCTTCCCTGCCGGTACCACGGTTGAGGATAACCAGCGAGTTATGGGTGCAATCGACGAAATTTTGCTGGCCCAGCCCGAAACCGACTACGCGTTTACCACCGCCGGGGGCTCGCTGTTTGGCTCCAACACCAGTGAAAACACCCTGCGGGGCAGCAGCACGATTACCCTCAAGCCCGGCACCGACACCCTGGCCTTTGTCGAGCGCATGAACAGCGAGCTGAGCCAACTGCCCGTGGTCGAGACTGACATTAACATTCGACCCGAGTCGGTGCGGGGGTTAATTTTAAGCAACTCCCCGGTGCGATCAGATCTCGATATTGGCCTTCAGGGCGAAGACACTGAGGCTCTGCTGCAGGCGGGTCGGCAGGTGGTTGAGGCGCTCGGTCAGGCTACCCTGGCCCGCTTTCGCCCCGACGGCGAATCTCCCCAGGAAGAGGTGCGAATTTTGCCCGACTGGGCCAGGGCCACCGACCTCGGTCTTTCCGCCGCCGACATTGGGGCCACCATTCAAACGGCGCTAAATGGCTCGGTACCCACCCAGCTGCAGCGGGGCAACCGCCTGGTCGATGTCAACGTGCAGATCGAGCCGGGCAGCGTGCAGCGCTCCGCTCAACTGCTGGATATTCCGCTGTTTACCGATGGTGGGCAGCGGGTTCAGCTAGGCGATATTGCCACCATTGGCCGGGGGCCAGCACCGGGAGAAATTCAGCGCATCAACCGCCGTCAGGTCTACCTGATTGCGGGCGATCTGGCCGATGGGGCCAGCCTGGGTGCGGCTCTGGCGGAGGCCGAAGCCATTGTCGCCAACCTCGATTTGCCGGAGGGCATTACCCTGCTGCCCAGCTCTGCCGCCGAAACCAACCGCGAGCTGCAGCGATCGCTGGCTGTCCTCGGGGCCCTGGCGGCCTTTCTGGTGTTTGTGGTGATGGCGGTGCAGTACAACTCGCTGATCGACCCGCTGGTGATTATGCTGACGGTGCCCCTGGCCCTGGCCGGAGGAATTTTGGGCCTGTTTGTCACCCAGACGGCGATCGGGGCCACGGTGGTGGTGGGCGCGGTGCTGCTGGTGGGCATTGTGGTCAACAACGCCATCATCATGGTAGAGCTGGCCAACCAAATCTATGAGGGCACGGGCTGCTCGCGCCAGGAGGCGATTTTGCGGGCTGCCCCCCGCCGCCTGCGCCCGATTTTGATGACCACCTGCACCACGGTGCTGGGTCTGTTTCCCCTGGCCCTGGGCATTGGCGAGGGGTCAGAATTCTTGCAGCCCCTGGGCGTGGTGGTGTTTTCGGGGCTGTCGCTGGCCACGGTGCTGACGCTGTTTATCATTCCGTGCTTCTACACCCTGCTGCACGGCGGGTTTGGTGGCGGTAAGCGACCTGCGATCGCAGACCGCGATCGCACTGAACCAATGGACGTGCCCGAAGTCATGCAGCCCTAAAGCATCGGTTCTGTGCATCAAAAACCGCCCAGGGTCTTGCTAGCGAATCAAATAATGTGGGATAGCCGTCCCGGCTGTCCACGGTCAGACAAGATGCCTGACCCGCAAGAATTGCACCTTAAAAAATCCAAGCGCCCTAGTCGGTGTTGATCATGCCTTCCTCAGGGTTGACCAGCCGCCAGAGCTTCTGCTTGATCTGGGTGTCAAACACCTCCCACTTGAGGCGGTTGTACTCAGAGTTTTCATAGAAGCCTGACAAAAAGCCCACCGGAATTTCAAACCCGCCCGCCATCGATCGCCCGCCGCCAAAGAAGCGGCCCTCGCTGTCCTGACCAAAGGCTTCTTTAATGAACTCGTCTGGGTCGAGGGTAATCTTGCTAGTGCGCAGCGAGCCAATCACCACCTCGCGCTCCTCGTCTTCGTCATGGACGATTCCGTAGACCACGGCGGTATGCACGTTCTCTTCGGTGACCAAAAAGTCGGCCGCCTGGGGAATGGCGTCGCGGTCGTCGTAGCGCAGGTAGCCCACCCCAGCGATCGACACGTTGTTCTGCACCTTGCGGTTGCGCAGCGATCGCTCGATCACATCCATCACCCGCTTTGAGCGCGAGGCCTGCAGCACCGCGCTGAGCAGCTGGCCGTCGTAGAACTGGCTCAGGTAGGCCGCCGCCATAAAATCGCTGGCCCCGGCATGCATCAGCTGGTTGGTGTCGGCGCGCAGCCCGTGCATGAGGGCGGTGGCGCACTTGGTGTGCTTGCTGTTGTTGCGATCGAGGTTGAGCAGCCCCTGCTGCAGGTACTGGGTCAAAATCGTCGCCGTCGCCCGAATGTGGGGCCGCAGGTCTATGTACTCGGCATCGAGCTTGGACTGGGGCGCATGGTGGTCAATCACCAGCACCAGGGGCAGCCCGGCCTCGCGGATATGCTCGTAGAGCTGGCTGGTAGTGCCCTGGTTGTCAACCAGCACCAGCCCCTGGTAGTCGCTCAGGTGGGATCTGTCGGCAGCCGACAGCCAGCGGCGGGCGGGCAGGCCCGTCAGGCGCACCAGGGCAATGTTTTCCTGGTGGCTGAGGGTGCCCGCGTAGACAATGTCGCACTCAATTTTGTAATTGGCCGCGATTAGCTTGTAGGCCCAGGCCGACGACAGGGCGTCAGGGTCAGGAAAATCTTGCAGCAGCACTAAATGCCGCTCTTCTCGATGGGCCTCTAGCAGGCGGCGCACCGCCTTGACCGGATCGTCAGAATCGCTGTCTGGGTCGGGCTTGGGGACTAGAGAAATAGCACTGCTGCCGTTGGGCAGAGCCTCCTCTAAAACCTCGGAGTCGGAATTAAACGTCATCATAGACATTTCCTGTGTGACAGCGCACCTGGTATTTAACTGAATCTAATGTCCTTACCCTAAAGCTAAAGACGCCACCGGGGCAGGTTACGTTGGCCGCGCTGCCAGGACTGCTCCCTGCGTGAAACGCCCTGCCAAAGCCCTCATCAAGCGTCAACAGCGCTATAGCTCTATGCTTATTATTACAATTTGCCGCAGAACCGACAGCGTGATGCTACTCAGAGCTAAATTTCGGCCTTAAGGCATAGGTTAAACTCCTATGTGATGCCGATAACATATTTTTTCCATTCTTGATGTACCCCGCTGTGAATTTGGCGGGTGACCTCAAAATAGAGACTGCTGTGGGGCTTACGGGGCTGGCTGAAAAGTGGCATGTTGGCTTCTCGGGGAGTGCGGTTGCCCTTTTTGACGTTGCAGCGCACGCAAGCTGTTACCATATTTTCCCAGGTGTCACCGCCGCCGCGCGATCGCGGCACTACGTGGTCAAGGGTCAGCCCATCGCCGCTGTAGCTGCAGTACTGGCAAGTGTGGTTGTCGCGCTGCAGCAGGTTGCGTCGAGTCAGGGGAATATCTTTGTAGGGCACCCGCACGTAGTGGCGCAGACGAATAACCGTCGGCAGCGGAAAGTCGGCATAGACCAACTTGCCATTATGCTCAACCCGCTCGGCCTTACCCTTGATGACCAGCACAACAGCGCGGCGCCAGCTCGTAATATTGAGCGGTTCGTAGGAGGCATTGAGCACCAGAACCTTACTCATTCTTTTGCTTGTTAATTGGCTAAAGAAGATTAGACCGATGGTAGCACAGAAGCTAAATGAGGCGTTTGGCCCCTGATACACTGCCTGGGGCTATGTCAGTGGTGGGCTAGCTCAGATCTGGCGCTATGATAGGTCGCTATCTCCCAGAAGCCCAGAACACCCCAGGAAACGCCCGCAAAAACGCTCACGGTGAAGGAGGAGTAACGATGCTGAGTTGGGAACAGACCCCAAGCCTGGCCCCCAGCCTGGAACCCATGCGCTGCTGCCGGGCCTGGGTTGAGATTAACCTGGCTGCGCTGCGGCACAACGTGCACCAGCTTAGGGGAATTTTACCTGCCACTACTCAGCTGATGGCGGTGGTCAAAGCCGACGCCTACGGCCACGGAGCCGTTACCGTAGCGCAGACGGCGCTCCAGGCCGGGGCAGCCTGGCTAGGGGTGGCTACCGTTCCCGAGGGCATTGAGCTGCGGGCGGCGGGCATTCAGGCCCCCGTTTTGGTCATGGGGGCCGTCAACAGCTCCGAAGAAATGCAGGCGATCGCCCACTGGCGGCTCCAGCCCACCCTGGTCAACCCCAAGCAGGCGCTGGTCTTTTCTGATACGCTCTCGGGGCTGGCGGCGGCCCGGCCAGTGGCGGTGCACCTCAAAATTGACACCGGCATGACTCGACTCGGGTTTCCCTGGGCCGACGCCGTAGACTTTACCCGGTTCGTGCGGCAGCTCCCCCACCTCAAAATCGACAGCCTCTACTCTCATCTGGCCACCGCCGACAGCCCCGACCCAACCATCATGGAGCAGCAGCACCAGCGGTTTAGATCGGCGCTAGGGCGGCTTCAGCAGCAGCAGTTGCTCCCACCGCGGCTGCATTTCGCCAATACGGCGGCCACCCTGGCCGACCCTGCCCTGCACTACGATCTGGTGCGGGTGGGTCTGGGCCTCTACGGCCTCTACCCGGCCTCCCACCTTCAAAAGCAGATTAAGTTGCAGCCCGTGATGCAGGTTAAAGCCCGCATTACTCACCTCAAAGACGTACCGGCGGGTACGGGCATCAGCTACGGCCACCAATATGTCTGCGATCGCCCCATTCGTATGGCCGTTGTAGGAATTGGCTACGCAGACGGCGTGCCCCGCGTGCTCTCGAATCGGCTTCAGGTCATGGTCAAAGGCCGTCTGGCTCAGCAAATTGGTGCTATCACCATGGATCAGCTCATGCTGGATGTCAGCCATATTCCCAACCTGCAGGAGGGCGATGTTGTGACCCTGCTCGGCCGCGATGGCAATCACACCATTGGCCCCGACGATTGGGCCACTATGGCCAACACCATCAGCTGGGAAATTCTATGCGGGTTTAAGCACCGCCTGCCTCGCATTGCCGTCGAGCAGCCCCTGGCCGCGACCACTCTGCCAAGTTAAAGCTACCGAGTTGAATCGATAGCCTACAGCTGCTCCAGGGCCGCCAGCAGGGTAGCGGGCGGAGCCACCGGGTGCAGCAGCGAAAATAGATGACAGTAGCGCAGTCGCCCCTGGGCATCGAGCAAAAACTGGGCCGGTAGGGGTGCGCCCAGCGCCTGCCCCGTGTAGTAGGCCCGAAAAACGCCTCCTGTCGGATCGCTGAGCAGCGGTAGGCTCAGGCCGAGATCGTCTACCACCGCCTGAGTCTGGCGCTGGGGCTGGGGGCTAATCGCTAGCACCTCAGCCCCAGCATTGCGGAACTGGTCATAGGCTTCGTCTATAGCGACCAGGTGGGTATGGCGCTGGGGGCTGTAGGCGATCGCCGCTGCAATGCGGCAAAATACCAGCACCACCGGCTGCTTGCCCCGCCAGTTGGCTAGGCGCATGGTGCGTTGATAGGTCACATCCCCCAGGGCAAAGTCGGGGGGAATCTGGCCCACAGGCAGTTCCAAACGCGGTGGCAGCGGCACCCAATAGCGCCATCCAGCCCCAGTTGTCGATGGCGGAGCAGTCAGCATGGTGGCCCTTTAACCAGAGTTACCCGTTGCAGTGCGGCTAAACCTCGGCAAAAAACTCCCGTGACTTAACGGGGTCGGGGGTCATGGTTTTGTCACCGGGCTGCCAATCAACGGGGCAGACCTCGTCAGGGTTTGTTTGCACGTGCTGAATGGCCTGTAGCACTCGCAGAGTCTCATCGACCTTGCGGCCAAAGGCCAGGTTGTTAATAGTGGAATGCTGCAGCACTCCATCGCGGTCAATGATGAACAGCCCTCGCAGGGCCACCCCGCTGTCGGGGTCAAGTACGTTGTAGGCCGCACTGATGTCTTTCTTAATGTCGGACACCAGAGGGTAGTTGAGGTCGCCCACGCCGCCCATCTTGCGGTCAGTTTGGATCCAGGCTAGGTGAGCGAATTCACTGTCTACAGAGATGCCCAAAATCTCAGCGTTGAGGGCTTCAAACTCGCTGTAGCGATCGCTAAAGGCAGCTATCTCGGTAGGGCAGACAAAGGTAAAGTCGAGGGGGTAAAAAAACAGTACGACATACTTGCCCCGGTACTCAGACAGCTTAACAATCTTAAAGTCCTGATCGACTACGGCGGTGGCGCTGAAGTCAGGGGCCATTTGGCCGACCCGCAAACAGCCGTCTCTCGTATCAGTCATCAACTTACCCCCTCAAGGAGCGGTAAAAATGGCTCAGGCGTGATTTGAACACGCGACCAAGGGCTTATGAGTCCCCTGCTCTACCACTGAGCTACTGAGCCGTGGCTTGTCGTTTTGCCAACCAAAGACCTGCTTATGGGTTAGCCAACAGTTAATGAATCTATCACAGAATAGACAAGATACCAAGACCAATTTTGGTCTAACTTCAGCTGAGGGCAAAAGCTCTATAAATCAAAAGGCGAGCCAATAAGGACATTGGCTCGCCAGCAGCTCACAGCCGCATCAACTAGCGGCCTGGCAGATAGGCCATCGGGTTGACGGCCCCACTGTTCGGAGGATGGATCTCAAAGTGAAGGTGAGGACCGGTGCTATAGCCGGTACTACCCATTGCAGCGATCTGCTCTCCCTGTCTGACCTGCTGCCCCTCGCGCACCAGCAGACGGCTGTTGTGGGCATAGCGGGTCATGCTGCCGTCTGCATGGCGAATGTCCACCAGGTTGCCGTAGCCGCCGGAGTTCCAGCCCGATCGCACGACTACCCCTGCCGCCGCCGCCACAATAGGCGTGCCCACAGGTCCAGCGATG
Organism: filamentous cyanobacterium CCP3; assembly: GCA_003022385.1. Classification (GTDB taxonomy): domain Bacteria; phylum Cyanobacteriota; class Cyanobacteriia; order Phormidesmidales; family Phormidesmidaceae; genus Nodosilinea. The sequence continues at coordinate 8,520 of PYGV01000095.1, forward strand.
TCGATACCTCGGTGCATACGACCCCAGCGCCAGCCATAACCAGAGGTAAAGGTGCCCTGGGTAGGCCAGACGAAACCATTAGACAGGCTGGGAGCTTCAGGTAGAAACTCATCAGCCCCCGGCATCATCGGCATGTTAGGCGTGACGGTCTGCCCCACGGGCAGGTTGGGCGCAACTCGATAGGCATCAGCCCCCAAAGGTGCCGCAGCCAGGAGCTGGCTGGGAATAGCGGCACTGTCGGGCTGCTCGGGAGTCGCCTGCGCTGATTGCTCAACAGGTTCAACCACCGGGCCAACGACCGCAATGGCCTGGGTTTGATCCTTGGCGGCATCAGTAACCGTCCACTGGGCTGCGGCAGTTTGTGCCCCCTCTCTAACGGCCAGAGCCGTAGTACTAGCTGACTCAGCTCCACCGCCAACCGCTGGCGTTGACAGAGCCACAGGCTGGGAAGAATGGTACTCAAGCGATACTCCTGCTGGCGCAGCGGCGCCAGTGCGACTGCGCTCAAGCTCTTGACGCGCCTCACGAATGCGGGCATTTAGCTCGTTGCGGTCGATCAGAGCACTGTTAGATTCGCGAATGCGAGCTAGATGATCGCGAATCGCCTGCTCGCGAGTAGTGGGGGCAGCCGCCAATTCACCTGTCGATGCGCGAGAAGGCTCGGCAGCTTCAACCACCTCAGCAGGAGCCGACGCCACTGGAATACTGATACTGTCGCCAACCAAAAGAGATTCAGGGCTGTCAACGGTATCGTTGTGTCTGAGCAACTCATCCAGAGTGACTCCATTTCTTGAAGCAATTGACCAGAGCGTATCCCCTGGCTTCACCTGGTAGGAGCGCAGAGTACCAGAGCTGAGAATTGCCTGCGAACCCGGCGATCGCAAAGGCAGGGCCGCCAGAGTGAGGTCTTTCTTGCTCGCCAAAGCTTGAGCACCAGAGGCGGCGGTCACAGGGGCAGACTGGCGACTAGCAACGGGCACTTCGCCTTGATCGTGGAGAGGCAGACTGGCCTGCAATGTATCAACCGGGTCTGCTTCAACGGGAGGTTGAGCGGGAACCACGGCCTCAAGCTGAGTTGCCTGCTGATTAGAGGGAGTGCTTTGAGCGTCAGCCACCTGCCAGATTTCTTGTGATTCAGCAGCGATAGGCTCGGAGGTCAGGGCCTCAGAAGCGACCAACTCAGAAGCAACAGCTTCGCTGCTAGCGATCGAAGCCATTTCGGCGAGTTCAGCAGCAGCATCAACATCGTCTAGCGCCAGCTGCTCAGAATCCGAATCGGCTAGAAGCTCCTCGGAACGCTCACCGTCTTCGTCTAGAGACAGCGCCCCACCTTGCTCTAAAACCCGCTTCAGCTCATCTACCGAGGGCACATCGCCAGAGGGCAGCAAGCCGCTAGCAGCAGCCAAATCACCACCAACACCCCCGGCCACGTTAGCTTTCAGGGCCAGGCGAGAAGTCGTAGCAGCGGTGGCCAGGTTGTCCATGCCCACAGATGGCACTCGAATCACCTGACCAACTCGCAATGTGTCATCGGCAGCGATGCCATTGACAGCCTTAATAGCTTGAACATCGGCCTCATGCTGAGCCGCAATTTTCCAGAGGCTCTCGCCGGGTTCGACCTTGTGATAGGTTGACGAATTAATCGTTTGGGCCGACACCAGTTCGAGAGTCTGGCTCTGCTCACGATTGGCGGCGGGCAACACGGTCAGGTGGGAGCCATCAGCAGCTAAGGCTAGCTCGGGTTCGGTGAGCAATGGAGCAGACGCTCCAAACGATAGGGCCAAGCCCAGCATGGCTGCCGAGGTTTGGACTCGACGATAACCTCCTAAAGTCTCCGATTGAGTGCCACTCAAACTAGAAGGTAGACAATCAACTTCAGACTCTTTGGGAACTACGCGTTTCAAGGAACGACCTCCTGTAAACCAGCGCTTAACAGCTTGTAGAACGCCTCATCAGTCAGTCGACAGAGAATACACCGAGGGGTAAAAACTCCGCCTTCACAGGAACTGTAAGGCAAGCCGCTAGCAGAAGAACAACAACGGATCGACAGATTTACGCCTTGGCTTGGTAACAATAACCCGCTTTGGCAACCTAGGCAAGTTTACATGACTTAACACGAAAATCAATACCCGGGCATTCTCTGTCACTTCCCTGAATACTAGGCTCGTGACCGGGAACTTCACGTGCACAACATAAACGTTTAACCCTAAAAAAAAGTATTTGGCAAGGGTATTACTATGCCCCTGACCGAGAAAATACATCGGGCACAACCCTGCTTGGGTCAAAGATAAATTGCCGCTAAAGGGCATGAAAAGTCTTGGTTTACAGGCCAGTCGAGGTATCAGGCAAGTGCTTTGGCAAGGTCTTACAGGCCAGGACAAAACCCCAAACGGGGGTATGCCAGCTAAGCCATATAAATTTCTTATCTTGGTTGCCCCAAATTTGTATCCTCGACAACCACTTAATTTTTGAAGCGTTTTTTTGGGGCATTATGGCGCTAAATAGAGCCCAATTTTGCCAGATAAGGCTGAAAAACCACCGCTATAAGCGGGGTTAAGGCTGCACCTTCAGCGTCATTGAGACGAGGTCATTCCATAGCTTCATGGCTATTAAATACTGCTAGCCACAAGCGAAACAGGCCTCAAATATCGCTGAAGGTATTGGCTTTGTTGGAGCAGAGGGAAACAGGATGGCGATCGCGTTAGCAAAAGCAAGCCCAGCAGCGGAGTTTTTTACGGCAGGGCGGAGTCAGGGTGGGCGGCGCGCAGCTGGCGCAAAGCCTCAAACAGGGCAACAGCAGCACTCACCGACAGGTTCAGGCTGCGAACGATACTGCGATCCATAGGAATAACGGCAGTTTCATCGCAGCTGGCCAGGATCTGCTTGGGTAACCCCTCAGTTTCGCTGCCAAAGAGCAGCCAGTCGTCAGGGCGATAGACCATATCTGTATAGCTACATTGCCCAGAGGTACTAAAGCCAATGGTTCGCCCTCCCGTTAGACGCTGCTGAGCGTGAAAAGTTTCCCAGTCGGGGTGCAGCGTGAGGTCAACCTGAGGCCAGTAGTCTAGGCCCGCCCGCTTGAGGGCGCGATCGCTGAGGTCAAACCCGAGGGGGCCAACCAGGTGCAGAGGCGTGGTTGTAGCGGCACAGGTGCGGGCGATATTGCCCGTGTTGGGAGGGATTTGGGGATTGACGAGCACAATAACAGGCATACGAACCAGAACTAGAATGAGGGCCCATACTCAATGGGTTAAGGGTTATCTGTATCAGGGGAGAAAATATCCAGGAGATATAGATTTTATTAATACATCCTTCGGTAGTTTCACCCTGTTCAAAAATTGAGCTGCAAGAAGGGAACCAAATTCTAACCGGAAAAGTTTTCCTTATTGCACCTATAAGTAATTGTTTACCCTAGGTAGCCGATATTGCCCTTAGGCAGCACAGGGTTCGCAGAGTTCCTGAGCCAGGAGCGCTTCTGTAGTGGCGACCTCTGCGATCGCGCCCTGCACCACCTGGGCCACTGACTGTCCGGCACTGTGCTGCCGCAGCCAGCGCTGCGCTTCGTTGCCCTCCCGCAAAATTTTCTTGACCGGACTGAGGAAGCAGCTGATGCCGTTGGCCTTTGCGATCGGCCATACCTCTTCATAGAGCTGCTGCACCCACTGCCGGGCCAAAATGGGACGACCATCCTGCCAGTGGCGCAGTTCGGCATCCAGGCTATGTTTGGCTACGGTGGCTTCGTTGGTGTCGGTGAGAGCGACTAGCTCCTCATTGCGGCGGTCTACCGGAAACTCACTCAGGAGCAGCGGATCCAGTTCAGGGTTTTGAATCAGCTGAATCAGCCGCGCTTCGAGTAGGGCAGTGACCGCGAGCAGCGCTACCGGGTCGCTAATCAGATCGCAGATGCGCAGCTCCAGCCGATTGAGGTTGTAGGGGCGGCGATCGCCGTTGGGCCGCACCGCTGACCACAGATGGCGCACGTTCTGCATCGTGCCCGCCGCCAGCTGATCCTCCATCCACTGAATGTGGTGGGCGTGGCTGGTAAACAGCGGCACCAGGGCCGGGGTTTTGGGAAACACCTGCCAGCGGCTGGAGTGAGAGCCCGTGACCTGGCCCCCTAAAAACGGCGATGAGGCGGTTAAAGCTAAATACAGGGGGGCTTCGACCCGGACCAGGCGGCAGGCCCGCATGAGGGTTTCTGGGTCTGAGATGCCGATGTTGATATGGACGCTAGCGGTAACCACGGTAGTGCCGTAGGTCTGCTCGATATAGGTGTGGTAGGGGTTGTTGGGGTCAGATCGATAGAAGCGATCGGTTGACCCCAGGGCCAGGGTGCTGCCAGGAACCAGCGTGTAGTTGCCCAGACTTTTCAGGTAGCGACGCAGCTCGTGGCGGGGGCGCACCAGCTCGCACAGCAGTTTTTCGTACTGACAGAGGGGTGGGGTGGTGTACTCCACATTGCGGCTGTCGGGTTCGCGCACAAAGCCGTTGAGGTCGGCCACAATGCGATCGGAGAGACCGACAATTTCCCCAGCGGAGGTGCCGGTATACATCTCAATTTCAAACCCTTTAGACAGCAGCACGGCATTCCTCGCTGGAGACAGCACACTATATAGTTCAGACTCAATCGGCTCTCAATCATCCTATCGACAACCTGCCACCCCTAGGCGCGAAGGGGCCGGATACTAGGGTAAGGCTGCCGTCGCGAGAGCGATCGCCCGCTTAGCCGCAAAGGCGCGGGCAATGGTGTCGCAGCGCTCGTTGCCCACATCGCCCGAGTGACCGCGCACGTACACCCACTGCAGCGGGCGATCGAGGGTCTGGTTGACCTCGGTGGTAACGGCATCTAGAACCTCCCACAGATCGCGGTTGAGCACGGGCTTTTTGGCTGAGTTCACCCAGCCCCGCCGCTTCCAGCCCGCAATCCACTGGGTAATGCCCTTCAGCACGTACTCGCTATCGGTGTGAATGGTGACAGGCGACGTCTGGCCGCTGTCGCGCAGCAGGGTGAGCCCGGCGATCGCGGCCTGCATTTCCATGCGGTTGTTGGTGGTCTGGGCAGCCCCGCCGCCCAGCTCGTGGACGCCGCCGTCGGCCAGGTACAGCACGGTGCCCCAGCCGCCGGGGCCAGGGTTACCGGAGCAGGCTCCGTCGGTATAAATTCGCTCAATTGTGGCCATTTTGATCGGTACAGTCCTTAAAAATTGCGGGTTAACCCTGTAGAGTTCAGGGGCTGGGGGGGCATTCTAACGCTAAGAGCAATGGTCCGTCCTGGACGCCATAGCCAAGGTCATGGGCAGGGTGCACCACCCTCGTCACGTTCTCCCCAGATGAGTTACCCCCATGATGCTACGAGAACTGGAGGCCTTTGAGGCCTGCTGGCTAGATCTTAAGGATGTTTACCCAACTAGTGGGAGAGACAACATGCTGATTGCCCACGCCATGGGCCAGCTAGTTGATCTGCTTGAAAAGCCAGCCCAGGTGGAGCAAGGTCTGCCTGACCACCTCAAAATTTTGTTTCGGCGGTTGGCGCTGGCCTACTTTCAGGGGTATTTTCCGCAGCCGACTCAGCCCACCATGCGGCCGGTGGCTGAGGTACTGGTATCGCCCACTCGACCCAGCGACTGTCAGCGTCGGCAGGACATTTCAGCCGCGGTTGATCGGGTGAAAGCGCTGGCTCAAAAGACCCAGGCCCGCATGTGCGCAAATCGCGGGCAGGCAGCCCAGTGCGCTATTTCTGAACTTGAAACGCTGGTGATTGAGTTTCCTGAGCACTGGCAGTCGGTGACCATCGGAGTCTAGCCGAGGGGCTGCCTACCCAGAGACGGGGGCAGGCGAGGTATCTTAGTGCTATGGCTTACGAACCTTTGCACCACAAGTATCGGCCCCAGGCCTTCGGCGCTCTGGTGGGGCAAGATGCGATCGCCACCACCCTGGCTAACGCCCTGCGCCAGCAGCGGATTGCTCCGGCCTACCTGTTCTGCGGCCCCAGGGGCACGGGTAAAACCTCCAGCGCCCGCATTCTCGCTAAATCGCTCAACTGCATTCGCCAGGACCACCCGACCTCAGACCCCTGCGGCACCTGCGAAACCTGCCGCTCAATTACCAATGGCTCGGCCCTGGACTTTATTGAGATCGACGCCGCCAGCAACACGGGCGTTGACAACATTCGAGAGCTGATCGAGCGGGCTCAGTTTGCCCCGGTGCAGTGCCGCTACAAGGTCTATGTCATCGACGAGTGCCACATGCTGAGCACGGCGGCGTTTAACGCGCTGCTCAAAACGCTAGAAGAACCGCCCAGCAACGTGGTGTTTATTCTGGCGACGACTGACCCGCAGCGGGTGCTGCCGACGATTATCTCCCGCTGCCAGCGGTTTGACTATCGGCGCATTCCTCTAGAGCCCATGATTGGCCACCTGCGCAAAATTGCCGATTTAGAAGACATCGCCATCGACGACGAGGCCCTGCGGCTGGTCGCTCAGGTGTCTCAGGGCGGGCTGCGCGATGCCCAGAGTTTGCTCGATCAGCTCAGCCTGCTGGAGCCGCCGATTGGGGCCGATGCCGTATGGGACCTGGTAGGGGCAGTGCCCGAGCGCGATTTGCTGGCGCTGGTGCAGGCCATTCTCAGCGACGACGGCACCACCGTGCTCGACAGCGCCCGCAGGCTCATGGATCGCGGTCGAGAGCCGCTGATCGTGCTGCAAAACCTGGCCGGGTTTTACCGAGATTTGCTGATTGCCAAAACGGCGAGCGATCGCCAGGATCTGGTGGCGATTACGCCCCCCACCTGGGCCGACATGCAAACGCTAGTGCAAAATCTGGATCCAAAGTTGTTTTTGCTGGGGCAACAGCACCTGCGCGCCGCCGAGGGACAGGTTAAAAATACGACCCAGCCGCGACTGTGGCTAGAGGTGACGCTGCTGGGGCTGCTGCCCTCTACCCTGGCGGGGCGGGCGGCGAGAGGATCCGTAGGTACGACGGCGATCGCCCCTTTGCCCAGGGGCGCGATCGCCAAGCCAGCCCCACCCGTTAGTCCACCGCCCCTACCCGCGCCGTCCGCATCTGCCCCCTCAGACCTGCCCTCACCGGCAGTCGACTCTGTCAACGGCATCGCACCGGAGACACCGGAAGCAACCAGTTCTCAGACAGCCAATGGGGCAATGCCTGAGAAGCACACCCCTGAGCCAGTCGCCGCTAACTCCCCGCCGCACAACGATCAGGGAACCCCACCCCCCGACTCCGGCGCTACTCCAATGCCCAACCTGGACCAGACCTGGCTTCAGGTGATTGCGGTGCTAGAACCCCTGGGTACCCGTGCCCTCATGCAGCAGCAGGGCAGCCTGCTCTTCTATGATGGCGTTGTCGCTCGGGTAGGCATTAGCTCTAGACCGTTGTTTAAGATGGCCCAGGGTCGCGTGGAAAATGTCGAAGCGGCCTTTCAAAAAGTGCTCAATCAAAAAGTACAGGTTTCCCTGGAGGTGCTGCCCGACCCAAAGCCTGAGGCTCCAGCCCCCGCGATCGCCCAGGCCCCAGGCCAGGAC
>PYGV01000411.1 GCA_003022385.1 filamentous cyanobacterium CCP3
GATCAGCCCCGCTAGCAGCGCCATCGGCGACATAATCCGCAGCTGGAGCACGGCGATATCGCGGGCAATAGTGTCGGTTTGGGACAGACCGGGGGCAATGGTGTCGATAATCGGCCCCGCCAGCAAAAACAGCAGCACCGACATCCCAATTAAAATCAGCCCCACCAGGGTGTTGACCGCCTCGATCAGTTTGGCGGTGTCTTTGCGATCCTGCCGCGCCACCACGCTGACGATCGCGCTGTGAAACGGCCCGTTGATGCCCCCCAGCAAAATCAGCAAAAAGCCGGGAATGATGTAGGCAAAGCTGTAGGCGTCGGCCACCGGCCCCACCGCAAAGGCGGCCCCTATTGCCTGCTGGCGAAACAGCCCGACAAACTTGCTGAGAATGGTGGCCACAGCCACAATGCCCGCAATGTTGGCTAGAGAACGAGAGGGTTTTGCGTCTGACACAGGGCCTCGCCGGGGGTAAACAGCATCTGGGCCACGGTCAGCCTCCAGAACCATCCCCCATTTAACTGCATAATTGAACTAGGTCATGGCTGATTGGATGAACCAAACCCATCCTCTAAATGGTGACGACGCTGTGTAGCGCTAAGCCTTAGCTTTTTGAGATGGTGCGATCGCTGAGTTCCACTCTACGGGAGCTGTGCTCAGCGATCACGCGATCGCCCTTAAATTCCGCTCTGCCTCCGGTAATTTTTGGGTCGAGCCTGGGTAGTATGTCTCGATAGACCTGCGCCAACGCCGCAATCCACAATGTTACCGACTACCCAAACGCCAAACGCCAAACGCCGCCGTCTGCTGATCGCCTTAATAGTGGGCGGTGTGCTGGTGACTAGCTTTCCGTTTGTGGTGGTCGGCGGCCTGCTGGCCAAAACCAGCTGGGATGAGTGGCAACACTGCCGGGGCTACACCCAGTTCAACTTCAGCCAGTGGAACGATCCGACCCTTAGTGCCGCTCCAACCTACGTTCGCCTTTGTATGGTAGACGACCTAGTGGCAAAGTACATTCTGATGGGCAGATCTCAGGCTGACGTAATTGAGCTGCTGGGCAACCCAGAACCTGAAAACAGCTTCTCAGACTATGAGATGGTCTACGTTTTGGGGCCAGAGCGCAGCTTCATCAGCATTGACTACGAATGGCTGGTGATCAAACTCGATGCCGCAGGGCACGTTAATGAGGCCAGCATTGTGACCGATTGATCTGAGAGTATTTATCCCTGGGCTGCAATGTAGATTTTTGCTTAGACAGTAAAAGTCCTGGCTCAACTACCCCGAAGAACCAGGACTCTTGAGAAGCGGAGAGTCTCCATCCGTCTCAAGGTTGGGAGGTGGAAAAGGGCGATCGCAGCGAGCCGTTCACCATCTCAAACTATTGTTTGAATTTCTGCTGTAGGGTGGGCAGTGCCCACCAGAGACTATGGCTTTTATAAATAAGTTGAGTTAACTAAAAAATTGCTTTTTTCTCTTTAACCTACTAAGTACACACAACATTCTAAATAACCGGAATGCTCGCTTCGATCCCCCTAAATCCCTAAATCCCCCTTAAAAAGGGGGACTTTGACTCCAGGCCCCCCTTTTTAAGGGGGGTAGGGGGGATCAGATTCAGGCAACCCCTCTTGATATGGACTTGTGTGTATCAAGTAGCTCTTTAACAGAGGGTCCGGAGCTGGGGTGGGTTCTACCAGTCTGGCTCGACCCACCCCTGCCCCTCCGAAGAGAGGATTTTGCTCCGGGGGTGTAAGGTGGGCAGTGCCCACCCTACGGGGAGAGGCGTTAGCCTGGCTAGCCAAAGCGGCTAGAGGTTGACGCAATCAGGAAGGCGGCGTAGGTGAGGATGTAGCCCACCGTAAAGTGTGCCAGACCCACCACTCGACCCTGGATGATCGACATGGCAACGGGCTTGTCCTTCCAGCGAACCAGGTTCGCCAGGGGAGTGCGCTCGTGGGCCCAGACCAGAGTTTCGATTAGCTCTTGCCAGTAGCCCCGCCAGGAGATCAAGAACATGAAGCCGGTGGCCCAGACCAGGTGCCCAAAGAGGAACATCCAGGCCCAAACCGCGAGGTTATTCATGCCGTAGGGGTTGTAGCCGTTGATCAGCTGAGAGCTGTTGAGCCACAGGTAATCGCGCAGCCAGCCCATCAGATAGGTCGAGTTTTCGTTGAACTGAGCCACGTTGCCCGACCACAGCGCCAGATGTTTCCAGTGCCAGTAGAAGGTGACCCAGCCAATGGTATTCAGCATCCAGAACATCGCCAGGTAGAACGAGTCCCACGCGGAGATGTCGCAGGTGCCGCCCCGGCCGGGGCCGTCGCAGGGGAAGCTGTAGCCGAAGTCTTTTTTGTCGGGCATCAGCTTCGAACCGCGGGCATCCAGCGCACCCTTGACCAAGATCAGGGTGGTGGTGTGCAGACCCAGGGCGATCGCATGGTGAACCAAAAAGTCACCGGGGCCAATGTTCAAGAACAGCGAGTTGGTACTGCTGTTAATCGCATCAAGCCAGCCGCCGAGCCACACGTTGCCGTGGTTAGGCCAGGCCGTCGTAGCAATGCTGTCGGGGTTGGATAGGAGAGTATCCATGCCGTAGAGCAGCTTGCCGTGGGCCGATTGCACCCACTGAGCAAACACGGGTTCGACCAGAATTTGCTTTTCGGGGGTGCCAAAAGCAGTCACCACGTCGTTGTGGACGTACAGACCCAGGGTATGGAAACCCAGGAACAGCGACACCCAGCTCAGGTGAGAGATGATCGCTTCCTTGTGCTCTAGCACGCGGTAGAGCACGTTGTTGTGGTTGGCTTTCGGGTCGTAGTCACGCACCAGGAAGATGGCCCCGTGGGCAAAGGCCCCCACCATGATGAAACCAGCGATGTACTGGTGGTGGGTATAGAGAGCCGCCTGGGTGGTGTAGTCCTTGGCGATAAAGGCGTAGGGGGGCAGCGCGTACATGTGCTGCGCCACCAGAGAGGTCACCACACCCAGACAGGCCAGGTGCCAGCCCAGCTGGAAGTGCAGCGAGTTGTTGTAGGTGTCATAGATGCCCTTGTGGCCTTCGCCAATCCAGCCGCCAAAGGGAGTGCCCTCCGGCGGTCTGTGGGCATTCAGGATCGTCTTCATGTCGTGGCCAATACCGAAGTTGGTGCGGTACATGTGGCCCGCCACGATGAACAACACCGCGATCGCCAGGTGGTGGTGGGCCATATCCGTCAACCACAGCGACTGAGTCTGAGGATGGAAACCACCTAGGAAGGTCAGAATCGCAGAACCAGCGCCATCGCTGCTGTTGAAGATGTGGTTTGCCGTATCTGGGTCTTGGGCATAGACCCCCCACTGGCCGGTAAAGAACGGCTTCAGCCCGGCAGGGTGAGGTCGCACCGACAAAAAGTTGTCCCAGCCCACGTGCTGACCCCGAGATTCGGGAATCGCCACGTGAATCAGGTGGCCGGCCCAGGCCAGCGAGCTGACGCCAAACAGACCCGCCAGGTGGTGGTTGAGGCGCGACTCAGCGTTCTTAAACCAGGCCAGGCTGGGGCGAAACTTGGGCTGCAGGTGTAGCCAGCCCGCAAACAAAAACACCGCCGACACAAGCAGCAGGAACAGCGCCCCGCTGTAGAGGTCGTTGTTGGTGCGCATGCCAATGGTGTACCACCACTGGTACACCCCAGAGAACGAGATATTAACCGGGTAGCTGGCTCCCGCCTGGGTGAAGGCATCCACAGCGGGTTGGCCAAATTGCGGATCCCAAATCGCGTGGGCGATGGGACGAGTGCCCAGTGGGTCTTTCACCCACTGCTCGAAGTTGCCTTGCCAGGCGACGTGGAACAGGTTGCCCGATGTCCACAGGAAGATGATTGCCAGGTGGC
>PYGV01000412.1 GCA_003022385.1 filamentous cyanobacterium CCP3
TTACCTGGCCGTTGTGGATCACCGTAGTGGCGCGGATCACCTGGTCTTCCATGTCGATGCCAAATTTCTCGGCTCCGCCCAGATCGCTGAGCAGGTGCACCAGGTTGTTGCCGTAGAGCTGGCTGGCCTGGGCGGCCATCCGGCTGGGCAGGTCGGTGAGACCAATGATGGTGACGCCGTGGTGGGTGCTTACGGTGCCGGGCTGGGTAACTTCGCAGTTGCCACCCTGTTCGGCAGCCAGGTCCACCACCACCGAGCCGGGCTTCATGCTCTCGACCATCTCTTGGGTGATCAGCAGGGGCGCTTTTTTGCCGGGGATCAGCGCCGTGGTGATGATGATGTCGACATCTTTGGCCTGCTGAGCAAACAGGGCCATCTCGGCGGCGATAAAGGCGGGGCTCATCACCTTGGCGTAGCCGCCTTCGCCACTGCCGTCTTCTTCAAAGTGCAGCTCTAGAAACTCAGCGCCCAGGCTCTGCACCTGCTCTTTGACCACCAGGCGGGTGTCGAAGGCTTTGACGATCGCACCCAAACTCTTGGCCGCCCCGATCGCCGCCAGCCCGGCCACGCCAACCCCAATCACCATGACCTTGGCAGGGGGCATTTTGCCAGCGGCGGTAATCTGCCCCGTAAAGCAGCGGCCGAAGTGGTGAGCCGCTTCAATCACCGCCCGGTAGCCGCCAATGTTGGCCATCGAGCTGAGGGCGTCCAGCTTTTGGGCGCGGGAAATGCGCGGTACCGAGTCCATCGCCAGCACCGTGCCGCCCTGACCAGCCAGCTGCTCCAGCAGCTCGGGGTTTTGGGCGGGCCAGATGAAGCTGACCAGGGTTTGGTCAGGCCGCAGCAGGTTGGCTTCGTGGCGATCGAGGTGGGGATGGTGCTGGGGCGATCGCACCTTCAGCACCACATCGGCGGCCTCCCACAGGCTGGCAGGGTCTGCAAGGATAGTGCAGCCCGCGTCTTTGTAGGCGCTATCGGTAAAGCTGGCCCCGGCTCCGGCCCCGGTTTCAACCAGTACTTCAAAACCCAGCTTTTGTAGCTTTTTGGCGGTGTCGGGGGTGGCGGCTACTCGCTGTTCGTCCGCAAAAACTTCTTTGGGAATGCCAACTTTGAGCGTTGTGGCCTTGGCCACAGGGGCGACAGTATTCTCGTGGGGAGCAGCAATGGTCATAGGTGGTGATCAAAAGAAATGGTCTTAAACAACGGAAACACAGACAGTTAGAGAGCCAATTTAGGGGAAAAGAAACTTCAGCGATAGGCCACAAGCGCCGAGGGAAAAGGTGACTGGGCAGCGTTGCACGTTGTGGGAGAGGACTATAGCTACTTCATAAACTTATGAACCAGTTTTGTGCTTGAGCAGCGGTACACATGACCTAGATAAAATGCTAGAGGCCTGGCCCCAAATTACCTACAGCAACTAAGCCTATGCAGGGTCAACCGCTGAATGAAATCGTTTTAAGCAAATTTCTCTCCTCAGAGTTCGCCCCGGCTGACTATTACCATCCTCGCTAGACATCTAGATAGCCCAGATATCCAGATTGTTTTTTGATTTCATGCCGTCCAAACAAAAACTTGCAGCGAACTTCAGTACAGAACAGTCTACCCAGCGCTTTCTGGCATGGTAAAGGTGATGCCAAAGGCTGGGAGCAAAACTTTAAGAATGTTTTATGAGTTGTGGAAGGATCAGGATTAATTGTCAGCGATGAGAAATAAAATCTTTTTTTGTAAAGAAATCTGCTCAGAATCCTGATCTCGTCTCAATTCTTTGACGTCAAAATGTTGACCAATTCTAAAAAGCCATCCACTTCATTGGCCTGAGACACGTAGGCCGGGCGGTAGTTCAGCTGATGCCAGTAGTCTTTGACGTTGCCCACTCCCACCGAATGGGGAAACAGGGTGGGATCAAACAAGCTTTCGTCGTTGGGGCTGTCGCCCAGGGTGATCACTTCAGCTGAGGTCGTGGGCGCAAAGTGCCGCTGCAATACCTGGAGTAGCCCGGTAGCCTTGGACTGCCCCCGTTTGTACAGGTGACACTGCACTGTGCTGTAGGTAAAGCCCCAGCCCAGGGTCTGGCAGACGTTCGCCATCGCCTCTAGATCCGCTTCGGATAAATCTTTCAGGTCAAAAGTCCAGTCGGTAAGGCGAAAGCGGTTGTCGTCGGACTCGTGTAGCTGGGGCCAGCGCTGCTGTAGCTCGCTAAAGGCGACCCTGAGCTGCTGGCGATGGGCCACCAGCTCAGGAATGTCGACCAGCAGCTCTGGGGCAGCATTAGGGGGAAAGTAGACGCCGCCATTTTCGGCCATTGCCCCGGCGATGGGCAGGTAGTGGGCCAAACCGTTGACCCATCCAGCCGATCGCCCGGTGACGACCATCGTGGGCAAGCCTGCTGCCTGGAGCTGCTCTAGCCCGTTGAGCAGGGCGGCGGTAAACTTGCCCTGACAGGTGAGGGTGCCATCCATATCGGTGGCCAGCAGCTTGATGGCCTCGAAAAACCCACGGCTGGGTAATGGTTGAACTTCGCCCATCGGGTCTACACTTTGTGGTTACTGTGGACAGGCTATGGCGCTGTTGGGCCATGCGATGATCGGGATGCCCGAGGTCGCGCCATGGCGGCGATCGCAGCATCCACCACCAGCCCATACTGACTTGACGCTATGAGCACGTTAGCACCGGATCAGCGCAACTACTACTATCTTCTCGAAGGTGGGCGAGCGGGGGTGCACAAGCCCATTTTGGCGGCCCTCTACGCGGTGCACAACCAGCCTCAGCTCAGCGATGGCGAAACCGGGCTAGGAATCTCTCCTATCCACCAGATTGAGATGGCCGAGGTTGACACCTTTGCCGCCCAGGTGCAGTACGCAGCCAACACCATTCGCAGCCTCACCAACAGCCTGGTCGAGCAGGGCTGGAGCGGGGCCGACATTTGGGATGCCAGCGTGGGGCGCTACAGCGATCGCTTTTTGCAGGCGGTGGCGAAGGGGTTTACGCCAGCAGCGAGCGATCCCGGTGCCGCCCAGCTTGAACCGAGCGATCCTGCCGCCCTGCTACAGGCCTACCTGGAAGACATCAGCACCGACTATAGCGGCGAGCAGCTGCCCCAAAACCTGGCCAAGCTCGACCCGGCCCTGCTGGCCTTTGCCGAGCGCCTGCCGCCCAACTACGGGCGGCTCGACTTTCAGCGCCAGGCCCTGGTAGAGGCGGTGCGCCTGTGGCGACAGCTCAACACCGCCGAAGCCGCCTACGAGGCCCTAGGGGTGCCCGCGATCGATCAGGTGCCCGACGAAGCGGCCCTCGACAACGCCCTGGTGGCCTTTGTGCAGTCGGCGGTGCGCTACTACGCGGGCTACCCCAACCAGCGGGAGGCGCTGATTCGCCTGGTGCAGCTGTGGCGCGAAATGGATACCCGCGAAGAGGCGATCGCCTGGCTGCTCACCAACGACCCCTTCGCCCACGAAACCAACCTGGAGATTATCGATCCGGCCCTGATCGCCTTTGTGCAAAAAATTCCCGACCTCTACAGCGGCCAGGGCGACTGGCGCTTTGCCCTGACCGAAGGCTACCGCCGCTGGTTTGGCCTTGACTCTCGCACCACCGCCATCCAGCGGCTGGGAATCAACCCCGATGACCTGGCCCAAACTACCGACAACCAGGCCGCCCTACTCGCCGCCGCCCGCACCCTCGACCGCGCCCTGATCGACTTTGCAGCCAGCATTCCCACCGCCTACACCCAAACAGAGCAGCAGCGAGAGGCGCTGATGCGCCTGGTGCAGATCTGGCGACGACTGGAGGGCCGCATTCCCACCATTCAGTCGCTATTTGAGGATGTGCGACGGCTGGAGCGCGCCACCCCCACGGCC
>PYGV01000413.1 GCA_003022385.1 filamentous cyanobacterium CCP3
CCGCACCAGGCCATGCTGCAGCCAAAACGACAGCAAGAGTACCGCAACCACCAGCCCCGCCCCGATCAGCCGAGCCGAGCTGAGGGGCAGCAGCGCCAGGGGGGATTGGCCGCTGGCCACCGCTGGCAGCGTCAGCATAAGCCCCAGCAGCAGGTTGCCGCCCACCAGACCCATCACCAGGGCGATTGCCAGCCCCACCAGCAGCCGGTACAACAGCTGGCGCGGTTCGGGCAGCCAGGTGCGCTGCAAATCGTCGAGGTAAAACAGGCGCGATCGCGACTCAAGCTGCTGGGCCAGCCAGCTCAGAGCCGTCCGGTGCTGGGCTGAGCTGCCCTTGGCCTGGGCCAGACGGTCTTCCAGGTAGCGCTGCACCAGGTCGGCTCGATTGCGAATGGGCGGTTCGGCTGGGTTCGTCATCGTGACCAGCATGGTCAGGTGCAGGGGCAGTCGCGCCAGCTGCTGCAGCACCTTGCTGCCCTTGATCACAGGCCACAGGTCGGGGCAGTTTTGCGCCATCACGTAGTCTTTAACCTGCTGCGCCGCCAGCGGAATGATGTGGATGCCGCCGTTGAACTGATCAAAGGTTAGCCCCAGCGACTCCATCACCTGGCGGCGGCAGCAGAGCAGCGCGGTCTGGCTGGGGTTGGTGCGCAACAGGGCCTCTAGGGCGGCGGCAAACTTGCGCTGCTGGGAGGCGGGCAGGTGGTCAAACCCATCCACCAGCAGGGTGAGCTGAGCCTGGTCGACCCAGCTGGCGGCGGTGGTTTTGGCCACGCGGTAGTCGCGCCACAGAGCCGCGATCAGCCATTCGCGCATGGTTTCTCCGGCCCAGGCCGATACGTCAACCAGCACCGGCACCGGCCCGTCGCGCTTGAGCAGCAGATCGCCCACCGCCAGCAGGGTGTGGGTTTTGCCTATCCCCGCTTCGCCGACGATCAGCAAGCGACCGTCGATGCCGTCGCGCTGATACAGATCTGCGATCGCCCCCACCGAAGTCAGCACCTGGTTTTCCTGGCGGCCAAACTGCAGCCCCCAGACCCGGTAGTTCATAGAGATCTCGCGGCGCGAGGCAGTCAGCGGCAACCCCTTGCGGTAGGCGTCTAGCTGCTGCCCCACCACCGTCGCCAGCCGCCGCAGGTCGGCCGCCACTGGGGTCTGGCCAGGAATCAGCGATCGCAGGGGACTGGTAACCATAGGGGCAACCCTCGCAGCGGGCCTAGTAACGGGGTACCGATCGATCGACGGTCAGGGCGTAGGCGTCGATGCCGCCGGTCACATTCTTGAGCTGGGTAAAGCCCTGCTGGGCCAGCCAGCCGCACATTTGCGCCGATCGCACGCCGTGGTGGCAGAGCACAATCGTTTCGCGATCGGCCTCAAACCGGCTGTGAATAGTATCCGACCAGTCGGCGAACTCGCTCAGGGGCAAATTGACAAATCCCGGCAGGCTGGCGGTCTCTACCTCTACGGGTTCGCGCACGTCAATGAGCTGTACCGTCTCGTCAGCCTCGGCCAGGCGCTGGGCCAGAGCCTCAACGCTCAAAGATTTATAAGGGGCCGGATTGGAGGAAAACGTCATAGGGTCAAGGTTAGAAACGGGGGGCAATCCGCTAACGCTGCCAGGCAAACCTAGAGGAGATGCCTAAACTTACGCAACCATAACCCATCGACCCGGAAAGGTGGTATACCCAGGGCACGACCTGAAGGGCAGAAGGAGGCATCCGTTGAAAACCATTGGCCTGATTGGCGGCATGAGCTGGGAATCGTCGCTTGACTACTACCGCATTCTCAATCAAACGGTCCAGTCCCGACTGGGAGGGCTGCATTCTGCCAAGGTGATCATGTTCTCGGTCGATTTTGCCGACCTGGCCGTCATGCAGCACGACGGGCGCTGGGCCGACATTGCCGCAATTTTGGTCGAAGCGGCCCAAAAGCTGCAGATGGCCGGGGCCAGCATGGTGCTGATTTGCACCAACACGATGCACCGGGTGGCCGACGATGTTGAAGCTCGCATTTCGGTGCCCCTGGTGCACATTGCCGATGCCGTTGCCGAGGTGATCAAGTCTCAGAACCTTGGCCGGGTGGGGCTGCTGGGCACCAAGTTCACCATGGAGCAAGACTTCTACCGCCAGCGACTAGTCGAGCGCCACGGACTGGAGGTCGTCATACCCGATGATGCGGGCCGAGCGGCGGTGCACCAAATTATCTATGAGGAACTGTGCCAGGGTCAGTTTAAGCCAGAGTCTCGCCAGAGGGTGCTGGACCTTTGCCAGGAGCTAGCGGGAGCCGGGGCCGAGGGCGTGATCTTGGGCTGCACCGAGCTAGAGCTGCTGGTGAAGGATGCCGCCGCTGCGGTGCCCCTGTTCCCTACCACCCGCCTTCACGCCGACGCGGCGGTAAATCTGGCGCTGAATCTATAAGGACGGCAAGAATCTTGGCAACGGGGGTCTAGAAACCGGGTTTCTGGAGCTGTGTCGATCGCCCCTTAGCAATACAGAGCAAAACCCGGTTTTTGGCGGCCACCGTCGTTTGACCGCCTGGCGGCTGACAATGCCCCGGTGGCAACGGCCTTTCGAAGGGGCGATCGCATCGATTGACAGAATTGATGAGTCAGTATTGAAAATGCTCAGGCTGTGCGGGCTGGGGAAGGCTGGGGATCCCGTTATCAGACCATTTATGAGTCTAAACGCCTATTCATATTACGATCCGTTAAGGTTTGTAGGGGGTGGCGATGAGAGCTGAAATCTCTCGCTATAGACTGGTCAAAGATTAGGAAACCCTTACTGTATAGACCATTTTGACCTACCTTTGAGGGCCATCCTTAAAGCTGTCAAACCCAGTCGTGACCCACATTGGAGTTTTTATTCAATGTCCCATTCTGTCAAAATCTACGATACCTGCATTGGCTGCACCCAGTGCGTGCGCGCCTGCCCCACCGACGTGCTCGAAATGGTGCCCTGGGATGGCTGTAAAGCCGGGCAAATTGCCTCTTCTCCCCGTACCGAAGACTGTGTTGGCTGCAAGCGTTGCGAAACCGCTTGCCCCACTGACTTCCTCAGCATTCGGGTTTACCTGGGTGCCGAAACCACCCGCAGCATGGGTCTTGCCTACTAAGGCAGGCTCGTCTGCACAGCCATAGTTATCGTCATCAAGCTCAAACCCCTGGGACTAACTCCCCCAGGGGTTTTCTATTGATTCCCTAGTTCCCCTCCTAGCGACTGTAATGGGTGACGTGGTTAGGAATCTCTAAATCAGGCGAGCACCTGGGGTCGGTGATCGGGGTGGTGGCGGTCAGCCTCAGGGGAATTTCTCCGGCCCAGACGGGCAGGGCGTAGTCCTCTGCCGCATCGACGGGTGGCCCGGTGCGCACTTTGGCTGAGGCTTCAGCGATGGGCAGGGCCAGCACCAGGGTACCGGCTAGCTCCTGGCGGTTGGGGGGTCGCACATCATCCCAGCGACCTGTCACCACATGGTCAGTAAAGGCTTTCAGCGCCGTCATTTTTTTGTCGGCATCGTCTACGCGGGTGGCGGTGCCAAACAGCACTACCGAACGGTAGTTCATTGAGTGGTGAAAGGCCGATCGTGCCAGCACCAGCCCGTCTAGCAGGGTGACCGTGAGGCAGACTTGCACCCCCTGCTCCAGCGACTTCAGCATCCGGCTGGCGGGGGAACCGTGGATGTAGATCTGGTCTTCAAGCCGTCCGTAGGCGGTGGGAATCACAAAAGGCTGACCCTCGACCACAAAGCCCAGGTGGCACACCAGCCCCTCATCGAGAATATCGTAGACCTGCTGGCGATCGTAGCTGGCCCGCTGGGGAACGCGTTTGACCTGGGTGCGGGGGGTGGGGGAGAGGG
>PYGV01000414.1 GCA_003022385.1 filamentous cyanobacterium CCP3
GTTTTGGAGGAGGCTTGCCATGTTCCATTATTGAGGATTTTGCCAGGGGCCGGTGTCGGTTAAAAAGGGCGAGAACTCTGGGGTTGACCCGGTGAGGGGCAGGCTGCCTTCGACCCGGTAGCCCTGAGTTACGTGAAAGCGCAGCAGGCGTTCGGCTCCTTCGTAGGCGGCGATTTCGGGGCCGGCCCAAATGACTTCGGCGGTGCCGGTGAGGTAGAGCAGATCGCCCTGATCAAAATCGATGAAGATTAGCCCCGCGCGAGGGTTGAGTTCTAAATTGCCAAAGGTGTTGAAGTGGAAGTTACCCGAAAAATCGGGAATTGTCAGCGTGTTGGCATCGTCGATGCGAACAAAACCCGGTTTGCCGCCCCGGTGCGACACATCCACACCGCTGGCGCTGCCTGCCGACGCCGCCTGGTAGGCCGTGGCGATGAAGAAGGTATCCGCAGCGGCGATCATTGCCCGTTCACTCTCTCCCAGCGCCGTCAATGAATGCACGGGTTTTGGGGCGGCCGGATCGAGCGATCGCAGATCAAACTGTTGCGTTTGAAGGTGCCGCGCCTGAATGTACTGGGGGCAGTTGCCAAAGCTCTGCCCCACCGCCACCGTAAAGCCGTCGGGCTGAAGGGCCGACAGGGTACCGTTTAAGCGGTTGCGGCGGCGGGTGTGCAGCTCAATGCCCAGCAGGCCAATGTCGGCCCCCTGGACCAGGGTGTGGTGCAGGGGGTCGCCGTAGAGGGGCCGAGCGGCGATGTGTAGCGTGCGATCGTCGGGGGAAGTAATGAACCCCGGTTCCCCCACCAAAATGGAGGCCCAGGGTTGATCCTCGCCATCCACCGTACCCACCAGCAGGTAAGACAGCTGAGCAAAAAACTGGCGGTGCTGCTCGGGCAAATAGTCGCGAATCACTCGCCGCCCCTGGCGATCCATCCGTTCCTGCACCCCCAGTCGCGCCTGAATGGCCAGCTCTCCAGCATGGAAGGGTGACGCTTCGTGGGACCAGCCTGGGTTTGCCATGGGTATGCTCCTTCTACTGATTAGGTCTTAATTTCTCTAAAGGCGTAGGATGGGTTAGGCAATCGCTCTCCCCTGCCATCCGCCGTTCACCTGTCGCGCCGCCGTAATCCACCGCCTACCCATTACCAGAGGCTCGATTTGGGCAAAATGGTGGGTCAGGTGGACGGATCTCAGTACAGAGCTGGAGCCAATCGCGATGACCCACCCTACGGTCTGTTGATTGTGGTCGGCCAATCTCGGTTTAAATACCCGCCATGGGGATAAAGCCGGGCAGCTGCTTGACGCGATCGATCCAGGCCAGCACGCTGGGGTAGGCATCGAGGTCAACCTTGCCGTCGCGGGCCAGGGCCACGTAGGGGAATACGGCCACATCGGCAATGGTGGGGCGATCGCACTCCAGCCAGGGGCGATTGTACAGGTGCTTGTCGAGCTGAGTGAGAATATGTTCGGCCTTCTGGTGGGCGCGATCGATGTTGATATTGGTCGCCCCAAATAGGTGATACAAGCGCGCATTTTCAGGTCCCTGGCGCACTTCGCCAGCGGTGGTCGAGAGCCAGCGCACCACCTGGGCCAGGAGCAGGGCCTCGGTGGGCAGCCAGTCTTCGCTGCCGTACTGCCGCGCCAGGTATACCAGAATGGCCTGGGCATCGGCCAGCTTAATGTCGCCGTCGATCAGCAGAGGCACCTGGCCAAACGGGTTGAGCGCCAGGTACTCAGGCGACTTGTGCTCGGCTTTCACCAGGTCAACGTTGACCCATTCGTAATCGAGACCTAGCAGTTCGAGCAGCAGACGCACTTTGTAGCTGTTGCCCGAGAGTTCGTGGCCGTAGAGCTTAATCATTGAGGGTTCCTTAGGTAATTGGAGTAGGGAAAGGGAGGGCGAGCAGAGGGTAATCCCCTGGTGCGTTGTTGGATGAGGAGATGCTGAACTCGAACTTGATACCGAACGTTCGGTACACAGTTACTGTACTGATCGTTCGGTATAATGTCAACCAGTGAAGAAAGTTTTTGGGAAGACGCACCGCGATGGCCAAGCAAACCCCGGCTAAACAGTCTTACGTACCAACCCTGCTCGACCTGTTTCGCCAGTACGGCTACGACGGCGTCAGCCTGTCCAAAATTTCTGAGGCTACGGGTTTAGGCAAGGCCAGCCTCTACCACCACTTTCCGGGCGGCAAGGACGACATGGTCGAAACGGTGCTGGTCGCCCTGGAGCAGTTCTTAGAGAAGACTATTCAGGAAGGACTGGCAGGCGAAGGTGATGCCCTGACTCGCCTAACGCGAATGAGCGATCGCATCCGTGATGGCTACGACCACGGCAAAAAACCGTGTATCTTGGCCGCTTTGGCCCTGGGCTCGGCCAAAGAGACCTTCCAACCCCAGGTGAAGCAGCTGTTGGGGCATTGGATCGATGCGATCGCAACCGTTCTCATCGAATCGGGTATGGAGCAAGATGTGGCCCAACGGCGAGGTGAAGAGGCCATGATCGCCATTCAGGGGTCGCTCATTGTGTCGCGGGTGCTGGACGACCCCTCCATTTTTGAGCGCACCATGGCGCACCTGCCGGAACAACTGTGCCGATAAGCAAGGCAGAACGATCCCCAGTCCGGCGCCAGGGGGGAGGGTGGTAGACTGCGGCCTGAGTGTGGTACCTATGGCCGATCGCGGCGCAGTAGGGAGCTAGGGAAGCAAGCCAGCCTGAGAGGACTGGCAGGCTTTGCGCGCATTTACCCAGACCCCAAGGAACCGTTCTAAAAACATCCGTAGAAAAGCGGAAGCACCGGTTTTTTGAATCAAGCTACGATGCCGATGCGCGACGTTTTCGTCTCAGCACAGGGTGCAGTTTTCGTGTTCAAGTTTGGCGCGCTAAGGGTTTTTCAAAACCCTGAAAGCGATTCGCTGTGAAGATTGCCCTGAACCATTCATCAGGCGTTTCAGGCTAGATCTTCTAGGGCCAAACCCCTCCAACCCTGATATTCGTCACACGGCTCCCATGACATCTCAATCGTCACTCCACCACACATCCTGGAAAGATGACTCCTCAACCTCAACCCTGCCCCAAACCAGTAACGATCAAAAATTCCACCGTTTGGAGGAAACTGGAGGGGCTATCCGTGCCTACGGCGGTTTTCTGCCCGGACTTGAATCAACCGCGAGACACATACTTAGATGTGAACACCTCGAACACGTTTCTAGCGACGGATTTTCGCCCTACCGAGCCGAGTCTCACCTCACCCACCAAATCTGGATCTGGTACCGATTTACCCACAGCCCCCAGCGACTGAACCTGCTGTTTAGGGGGCAGTTTGATTTTTCCAGACCGGGACTAGATGCCAACTCCCTGGCCGGGCGGGTTAGCGACTATCTGGCAGAATTGCTGATGCACAGCAAAACAACTCGAGAGCAGCTGTTTCTCAACGACTCGAGCTGGAAGTTTTGGGCCCTGGCCATCGACAGCTTTGTCTCGACAGAGGACAAACTATACGGCTTGATCGACAGAAAAAAACCTCAAACCCCCGGGGAAGAAGAGACCTATTTAACCGTTAGAGCCCTAAAAAATCAGGCTCACAGTCTGTCCTCTGTTTTGATCAATCAAATGTTCTCGAATATTTTGATGGCGCGCAAAATATCCAGGCGAGAGCAGAGAATTTTAATGGATATGCTGTCAGAATCAGATCTCTCCGACGAACACCAACGCATGATCAAACGGCTGTTCGATGAAATCATTCGGGGCAGCGTCAAGGTGGTGACCCACTGAACGCCCCGGGGAACGACCAGGAGCTCAGCGATCCGATGGCGGGACGGGGTGGGTTAAGACCGTATGGAGG
>PYGV01000096.1 GCA_003022385.1 filamentous cyanobacterium CCP3
GGCCTGGGGCTGCACGGCCTTTGGGGATGGCAAACCCCTGATCAGCTTCTGCTTGTCGGCCTGAGCGGCGGCGGTGGGTTTGCCCTGGCCCTAGCTACCGGCGCTTGGCTCGATCGCCGCCTGGGGGGCCACACGGGCGACACCTACGGCGCTACGGTGGAGTGGACTGAAACCCTGCTGCTGTGTCTGGCTACGCTGGCTTGAGCCGAAAGTTCTTCGCGATGCTCAAAGCGCTGTCTAACTCTTCCTTTAGATAGAGAAACGTTGGCCGGAGAAACCAGTTGCGGCCCTTCTTCGCATTGAGGCTGATGCTGGGCTGAGTTCCCTGTCTCCGACGATTTGATCAACCCTGGGAATGGCGGCGTGGACCTGCCCCTGCCCGAGGGAATTCCCGGTGGGCCAGCAATCATCGACAACCTGAGAAGTTTGCTGGAGACCCTGTTCTTGTCGCCGCTGAGGCAGGACCTGGCAACACTGGGATAGATAATCCTAAGCAGCACTCCTAGCCTGGTGGCTCTGCTACCAACTGAAGCTGAGGTTTATGCCGCGATCGCCGATCTGTCCGCATCCCTGGGCTTCTAGGCTGCTGACAATCAAGTTACGGTAAGCGAACGGCAGGGTGATTCGGTGGGTTAACCTACCGAATTGCCCCCAGGGTATTTTTCCAGCTCAGCTCTTTGCCCAGCACCATCAGCGCCTTTTGGTCTGCTCCGGTAAACAGGCCGCTGTCGACCAACTCGGCCAGCACCTGCTGGGCAAGCTGGGCGGCAAACATGCCTCCCGACCTGAGCAGGTGGCTGTAGTAGCTAAACTGCGTCTGGCCATTCTGATTGCAGTGAAAGCTGTGAACCTGCTCGGGCGGCAGGCAGTACACGGGCGTGTTGGCCGGCACCACCACCCGAGGAATGCCGTGTTTGCCGTAGCGCTGGTTGCCTTCGCCTTCTAGAGTACCCACCAGCACTACCCCCAGCAGGGTGCGAGTTTCTTGCACTAAGTCGGGGGTAAAAAGCGGGTCGGGTTCGCTGGAGAGTCGGGGCCCGCTGTTAAAAAATAGCGGATTGAACAGCTGCGAGTTGTACACTAGCCCCACCGCCCAGTGGCGATCGCCATCAAAACTGACAAACTGGCCAAAGCCGCAGTCTTCGGGCGCTGGCGGCGAACAGACATCCTGGGCATCGTCGACCTGCACCACGTAGTCGCAGTGAGAGTTCGACTTCACTACTTTGCCGAGGCGGCAGGGGGGCAGGGTTGGAGTAAACAAATCCATAGCGCGCTCTAGCAGAACATGGGTACTTATTGTAGTGCGTTTCCAGTCTCTGACCACCTACAGACACGGACCAACTCCTCCAGATCCCCTCAGTAAACTATCGAGTTATACAGCTCCACGCAGTTTCATGACAATTAGAGGAATCCCGCTCAAAATTAGTAAGCCAACCAGCAAGTAGTTGCCCTGCCTAAAATCAAAATCTCGCAGCACGATTCTCCACCTCAGCTTCATGATGTAGCGGCCCAGTACGAGATCGAACAGTCCCATAGAAAGAGCGAGAAAGAGACCCACAGCTAGAAGGGATTTCGTTGAATTAATACCCAGATTCGGAATCCAAAAGTAGCAGATCAGAAACAGAATTGCTGTGCCGCTGATTAGGCTGAGCTGCTTCGCCTTTTTCGTACCCAGCCTAGGCGCGACAACGGCATTGCGAAAGATTCCGTGGAGGGTCTCAGCTCCAGCGAGGGTAAAACCAAGCATAATCAGCTCTAGGGCAAGTCTCATAGACCCAGTACTGGCTAGTAGAAATAGAGCAACCCTTGCCAGGGGTTGCAGTGCTGAGTTTCACGCTAAATCCGCTTTGGCCAGCCCCGATTGGGCAGGGCAAACACCGTAGAGCCTCCTCGGCTGCGCCTATGCCCTCCGCAAGCCGCCTGTGACGTAGAACGTTGGCTGAGTTTTAGCTAGAACGCTCTAAAGCTGAAACCCTTCGTTGAAGTCGCTGCGGGTCATGGGCTGACTGACCTCAAGGCCCTCGCCGCCCAGCAGAGTCAGGGGTTTGCCGTCGACCGAGATCCACACAGGAGCATCGGGATTAAAGGCGGACGCGGTGTATATGACCTGACCCAGGCGACCCATCATGGAGGCACTGCCGCCGCCAGTCTCAAACTCACTGGACAGATCTACATGGACGCCGTCGGCCTCAACGGAGGCATCGAGCAGCTGGGTTTGCTCAGGAATGGTGCTAAACGCCTGCTGGCTGGGGTCGCCTGACTTGGCGAGCAGATCGCTGAAGGCAGTGGTGACCTGCTCAGTGGGGGAGGCATCGGCGGCGACAGTAATGGGCTGAGCCACCAGTTCAAAGCTTGTCCCATTATCTTTGAGCCAGTAGACTTGGCCCGTCACTTCGGCTGGAGCAGGCTGGGTTACCGGGTCTTTGGGAGCCGTTTCTTCAGCACTGGGAGTCGTTACGGGAGCCGAAACCTCTGGCAGTGCCAGCATCGGGTCGGTCTCAATGTCGATACTCGGAAACTCGGCGACTGGGGGCGTTGGGTTGAGGGCACGCCAGGTAAACCAGGCCACAGACCCGCCTGATGCCAGCACTAAGGTGGTCAACCCAGCCAGAATGCCGAGGGGAATTTGCCGTAGCTTATTTCTGTAGTGCATGGTGAGTTACCAAACGGGAG
This sequence comes from filamentous cyanobacterium CCP3, assembly GCA_003022385.1. Lineage (GTDB taxonomy): Bacteria > Cyanobacteriota > Cyanobacteriia > Phormidesmidales > Phormidesmidaceae > Nodosilinea. The sequence continues at coordinate 2,674 of PYGV01000096.1, forward strand.
TCACATTCTAAGCCTAGGTCACCCTAAGCTCGCCTAGGGCAGCGGAGGGACAGCTTCTTGAGCTGGCTGTCGAGATAGCACTGGCTGTCGAGATAGCAAAGGAGAGGTTGGATCTATTCTGGCAAAGATGGCAATATCCAGCTCATTGTCACGTACTTTGAAGTTGATCACGCGGGCCACCACGCCTAAGGTCTCTAGCCGCCGCAGGGTAAGGCGCTCCTGAGCTCCCTGCACAAAGGATTCGAGCAGCTGCGGGGGGGTATCTTCGCCGTCTACGGTAATCGTGGGATTGACCAGGGCAAAGCGATGGCCGTTGAGAACGGTTAGCCCCAGGTCGATGACAATGGCGATATTTTCTTGAGTGACCCGGTCTTGAAGATCGACTACAACGCGGAAGCGATCGCCCTCCAAAAACTCCAGCGAGGGGTTGGCCAGGCCGTAGCGGTTTTGCTCGCGATCGCCCGCCGCTCCCGGCAGATTAAACTGAAGCGTATCCAGCCAGCCCTGCACCAGAGCCGACTGCAAGAAGGCATTCAAATCATCGTCTTTGAGGCGCAGGCGCAGGGCGGCCTGGGCGGGTTCATCCAGCACCAGCTCGCCCTGTCGCAGGCGACCCAGATCGACATCTACCGGGTCGGTTTCTAAATCGATAGAGTCAATACGCAACCCAGGCAGCTGGCGGGTCTCTACCCCCCGGGCGGCAATGCGGGTGTGGTCAATGCGACCGCTCACCAGCTGGTAGTTGGGCACGTTGTCGATGCGCACCTCTAAGGTTTCGGCCTGGGCGAGCTGGTCGCGCAGGGCCGCCTCGGCCAGGGTATCGACCACTACGCCTCCCGTAGCCACTACCCCCAAAAGGGTCGAGAGAATGATGGTGATCAGTTCCATAGCCTGTCCTTAGGGTGGGGTCAGCTAGCGGCTGGCCAGCAGTTCGTCATCAATCCAGCCCTTGACCAGGGCGACCACCTCGGCCAGGGCGACCTCCTGCACAATGCCAGTGGACCGCTCGACCACCTCGACCTTGCCGTCGCCCAGAGCGCGCCCGGTGACAATGCGGTAGGGAATGCCGATCAGGTCGGCGTCTTTGAACTTGACCCCGGCCCGCTCGTCGCGATCGTCGAGCAGGGCCTCGACCCCCACCGCCAGCAGCTCTTTGTAGATGGCCTTGGCCGCTTCGACCTGCAGGTCATCGCCCATGTTGGGGATGACCACGATCGCCTGGTAGGGTGCGATCGCCACCGGCCAGACTATGCCATTTTTGTCGTAGGACTGCTCTACTGCCGCCTGGGCCAGCCGCGACACACCCACGCCATAGCAGCCCATCACCAGGGGTTGCTCAGTGCCGCTTTCGCTGGTGTAGGTGGCCCCCAGCGGCTGCGAATACTTGGTGCCGAGCTGAAAGATGTGGCCAATCTCGATGCCCCGCGCGGTTTGCAGGGTTTGGCTGGAGTCGTGCAGGGCGCGATCGCCCGCCGCCGCCTTGCGCACATCCACCACAGATTTGGGCAGGGTAAAGTCTTGGCCCCAGTTGCCGCCCACGGTGTGATAGCCCGACTCGTTGGAGCCGGTGACGAAGTTTTTCAGGGGTTCAGCGGTGCGATCGCACAGACGCAAAAACTTAGGCTCAACAGTTTTGCCGCCCTCAATATAGTCGTCGCCTAGATCGGGAGCCATGTAGCCCAGGGGCAGGGGCTTGGCCGCCCACTGGCGCTGGGCCTCTTCGTCGGGTACTCCCAGCGACAGCAAGGCGGCAGCGCCATAGTCGGCGGCCAGCTTGCTCAGCTCATTGGTGAGCTTCACCTCGTTGACATCCTGGTCGCCGCGAATGCTGACCAGCACCAGCAGCACCCGACCGTTGTCAAACACCGCCTGATAGAGCACGTTCTTGACAATCTGGGTGGGCGAGCACTTGAGAAATTTCGCCAGCGACTCGATTGTGGGGGTGTTGGGCGTATCCAGCTTTTCAAATTTGGTAAAGGTGGAAGGCACCGGGTCTATCGGTCGCGACACGGCCTTTTCCACGTTGGCGGCGTACTTGCCGTCCTCGGTGTAGAGCACCTCATCTTCGCCCGCCTCGGCCAGCACCATAAACTCGGTCGAGCCCGACCCGCCGATCGCTCCCGAGTCGGCATCCACCGCCCGAAACTCCAGCCCGCAGCGGCGCAGAATGTTGCTGTAGGCGGTGTACATTTCCTGGTAGGTGGCCTTGAGGCTGCTCTCGTCGGTGTGGAACGAGTAGCCATCTTTCATGATGAACTCGCGCCCGCGCATGAGGCCAAAGCGGGGTCGAATCTCATCGCGAAACTTGGTCTGAATTTGGTAGAGATGCAGGGGCAGCTGCCGGTAGGAGCGAATCATGTCGCGGGCGATGGTGGTGATCACCTCCTCGTGGGTGGGGCCAAGGCCAACCTCCTGCTGGCGGCGATCGACCAGGGAGAACATGATGCCCTCAGCCTTGGTGTAAGTATCCCATCGCCCTGACTCGCGCCACAGCTCGGCGGGCTGGAGCTGGGGCAGCAGGCATTCCTGCGCGCCGGTAGCGTTCATTTCATCGCGCACGATATCAGAAATTTTGTTTAGCACCCGCCAGAGCAGGGGCAAATAGGCGTAGACCCCGCTGGTGATACGACGCATATAGCCCGCCCGCAGCAGCAGCTTGTGGCTGGGAATCTCAGCCTCGGCTGGTTCTTCCCGCAGGGTGACAAACAGCATTTGGGATAGACGCATGAGCTTTGGGGTCTACTCTAAAGGGGCGTTATACCCGTCTAGAATAGAACATTGCGGCGGAGACAACAGCCCAATTTTGTCAGTGCATCCCTGTCGCTGGTCACCGTCAATCAGCCCTTAGGATGCCTCCAACCCCGAAGCTGTTTGGGCACCAACTTTTTTCTGTCGCATCAGCTTCAGACCCAGGCCCAACAGTCCTGGTAACAGGGCAGGGGTTGGCACCGCCACAGGCTCGGCTGCGTCCTTGTCATTTACCTGTGACGGAGGAAGCGTAACCGGATCATTTGCCCCGCTAGTTGTTTGCGTCGATGGGGCTGTCGGTGGTGTTGGCTGGGCAGCAGGGGTACGCCCTCCCCGGTTGAGGAGGTTGTAGATGATAACAGCGATAATCGCAATCAGCGCAAAGGGAAAAAATCGGTTATCGGCAGTATCTCCCGGTTCCTTTTGAGATTGCTTTGCTTGAGATGTCTTAGCGGCAGATGAATTAGTTTTGGTGGGGTCATTACTGATCGCTGAGCCTGCTCCCGCTTGAACAACCGACGCAGGCGGCTTATTTTTGGCGGATTGGGGTGTCGCTAACGTTGAATCTTCTAGATGGAACTGGTAAGTCTTTTCAAGTTTCGAACTGTCGGTAACCCCGGCGATCGCGCTGGCCTGAACCGGCAAAATTCGGGTAAATCCTAAGCCAAACGCTACCAGCAGAGCAGTAACTAATTTAAGTTGCTTAATTGAGTGATGGGGCATATCTATGGACTCCACACAGGTTTGAAAAGGTGAATATAGCAGGAGGTAATCTCCTGAAAACCAATGACGATCAGGTTACGGTGCTTAGCGATGACGCTAAGCTTGACGAAGTTTTGGCTGTGCCAGAATTGAAGGCACCAGAAAGATAGATAGACGCATAAGTCGAGTCGCCAGTCGCTTATGCGGGAGTGCTCGTCTCCGTGTTACCACCCAAGGATAAGTTGTATTTCTTACCGATTGAGGTGCGTGGAACCCGAGTTAGTTGAAAGTTTACGAGCCTTTAGGCGGCTTGGGGCTTTTGTGAAAGTGCGTTAAGGCTTCGGTTCTACTGGCGGAAACCATCCGGATTGCCAAGGGCACCCCAAAATCCGCTAAAGTGACAAGATCCCTTCCGGGATTACCGATCAGCTGCTAAATGTTTGGCGTAGTTTTCTTCGCTTTGTCAATTATTGGTTCCCAATGAAAAAAGTCTTCGTCCTCGACACCAACGTATTGCTTCACGATCCGATGGCAATGTTCAGGTTTGAGGATAATGACGTGGTGTTGCCCATCACCATTATCGAAGAGCTCGATCGCTTCAAAAAGGGCACTGCCGACACGGGTCGCAACGCTCGCTACGTATCGCGCACGCTAGATGAACTGCGCCAGCAGGGCTCACTGGTGCAGGGCATTGAGCTCGAAAAGGGCGGCACTTTGAAAGTGGCTCTGTGCCACCGCGACACCCTGCGGCAGCTGCCCGCTGAGCTAGAGGGCGACCAGGGCGACAACGCCATTCTGGCCGTGGCGATGGAGTACAAGCACCATCACGACCTGCCCGTGGTGCTGGTCAGCAAAGATACCAACCTGCGCATTAAGGCCGATGCCGTGGGGCTGGTGGCCGAAGACTACGAAACGGACAAAGTAGACTACGAGGATCTCTACACCGGCACCCTGGAGGTGATGACCTCCGCCGAGGCGATTAGCCAGCTATTTGGCGACGGCCACCTCAAGCTGGATGTGCCGCTGTACCCCAACCAGGCCATTACCCTGGTGGATGAGGCCAACCCCACCCACACCGCCCTGGCTCTGGTGCAGGGCAGCAGCGGCAAGCTGGTGCCCCTGGGCAAGCTGCCCCACGCCGGGGTATCGCGGGTGCAGCCCCGCAACCGCGAGCAGCGCTTTGCCTTTGAGCTGCTGCTGCAGGACTCGATCTCGATGGTGACGCTGGTGGGCAAGGCGGGCACGGGTAAGACCCTGCTGGCGATCGCCGCTGGGGTGCAAAAAGTGGCCGACGAGCGCCTCTACTCGCGCCTGCTGATCGCTCGCCCGATCGTGCCTCTGGGCCGCGACATCGGCTACCTGCCCGGCGACATTCGCGAAAAGCTCAACCCCTGGATGCAGCCCCTCTACGACAACTTTGACCTGATCTTTGGCACCCAGGATATGCGCGGTCGGCCTGAGCACTGGCGACGCGGCCACGAAGAGATGATCGATCAGGGCCTATTGCAGATTGAGCCTCTGACCTACATTCGGGGGCGATCGATTCCGAAGCAGTTCTTGGTGGTGGATGAAGCTCAAAACCTCACCCCCCACGAGGTCAAAACCATTCTTACCCGCGCTGGGGAAGGCACCAAAGTTATTCTTACGGGCGACCCCGAGCAGATCGACAACCCCTACGTCGATGCGTCGAGCAATGGACTCACCTACGTAATCGAGCGCTTCAAGGGTGAAGCTCTGGCGGGCCACATCAGCCTGACTAAAGGGGAGCGATCGAGCCTGGCCGAGCGGGCCGCGATGCTGCTGTAGGCTTGGCTTTCATTTCGCCCTTAAAGGCGCCGTCAGGTTCCACGCCGATCGCAGTCCAGCCGGTGTGCAGGTAGAACCCGTAGGCGCGCAGACTGGGGTCGTTGCCGGTTACCAGCCAGATTTCGTCAACACCCTGGGATTTGAGCCAGGTTTCTGCGGCCTGCATCAGCGATCGCCCCGCGCCCCGGCCTTCAAACGCTGGCCGCACAAAGAGGCCAAAGATGGTTTTTTCGGTGGCGTTGGCAATGGCGAAGTCGATCGGGCGATCGTCTACCTCCGTTATCCAGGTGCAGCAGTCGGTCGTCAGTAGGGCAGCTACCGACGCTGGAGTAATGCCCAGGGCGGCAATCTCGTCGCGCGACTGATAGTTCTCAACCACGCTGGTGCGAATCTCAAAGAGCGTTTCGATGTCGCTGGGCTGGGCGGTGCGGATGAGCATCGGGCGAGCTTCTCAATGACGGCTCATGGGGGCCAACGCATTCTGTCGAGGGCGATGAAGGTGCATAGCCTTCACGTTAATTCATAAAAAGCCAATCAAATCAACGGCAAACCGCATTAATAAAAACAGACAGTGCGATGGACTGCACCGCTTTTTAACTCTTCTTGAACCAAAATTAACCTTTGTGCAGGCCCCCCAAAGGCCCCAGTCGAGTTGTTAGGATCACCCCAAATCTAATAGCAACGGAGATCCTATGACTCGCTTCCTCGTAGCCGTAGTGGATGGTGCCAAGGCCCGGTTCTTAACGCTAGAACCCCTGGACGCCCCAGAGTTAGAGTCTGGTCCTGACCTGACCGAACGTTGCGAACTACTCAACCCAGCCATAGAGATGGCGGGCCAAGACCTGTGGGCCAATACCAAAACGGGCCGCAACCGGGGCAGCGGCGGCGGGGGCCACAGCTATGACGACCACCGGAGCAATCATTTGGTGGAGTTTGAGCGCCGATTCGCCCAGTCAATTGGGGCACAGATGGACTCTCTGGCGACAGCCTACGAACTCAACACTCTGGTGCTGGTGGCAGAACCGCAAATTTTAGGGATTTTGCGCGACTGTTTGGCAGGGATGAACGGACGACTCCAGGTGCAAGAGCTGGCCAAAGATCTGTGTAAGATGACGCCGCGCCAGCTGCAAGACTATCTGGCCCAGCGGGGTCTGTTGCCGACCCGTCAGGTAGCAATCGCTGCCGGTAGGTCGCGGCGCGGGTAGTCTACTAGAGCTATTGACACCTGCTTGATGCCCGCTACTCGATCGCCAGGGGCTGGCCCACCAGCCCCAGTGCCTCAGCCAGCGGCAGGGGATGGCTAAACAAAAACCCCTGGCCAATGTCGCAGCCCATTGCCTGCAGTGCCGCCATTTGGGCCGGGGTTTCAATGCCTTCGGCCACGGTGGGCAAACCCAGCTTGCGGGCGATATCGATGATAGAGCTAACCAAAATTTTGGCGCGATCGCTGGTGCACAGCTTTTGAATAAAGGACTGGTCGATCTTAAGGCAGTCAATTTCGCAGCGCTCCAGGTAGTTGAGGCTGGAGTAGCCAGTGCCAAAGTCGTCGAGCGAAACCGCAAACCCGGCGGCCCGGCACTTGCCGATCGAGTCAATCGCCTCTATTTCGTTTAAGAAGACGCGCTCAGTCACCTCCAGCTTAATTTGCTGAGCCCTGACCCGATGACGCTCAGTGCAGGCCATCAGCCGATCAAAAAAGTCTGGCTGCTGAAACTGCCGTACCGAAATATTGATGCTAATAAAAAAATCGGTGCTGTCCTGGCCCAGGCGGTCGAGCTGATTCTGAAACCGCCGCAAATCGGCACAGGAATGCTCTAATATCCAGTCGCCCATGGGCAAAATTAGCGTGGTTTCTTCCGCCAGGGCAATAAACTGTTGGGGGTTAACCAGACCTCGCTGGGGGCACTGCCACCGCAGCAGGGACTCAAACCCAACTACCCGCTGGTCGTGCAGATTTAGCAGCGGCTGGTAGACCAGAAAAAGCTCGTCGTTGCGTACGGCATTTTGCAGATCGGCCTCTAGTTTGATGTCGTCTAAAATTTGCTGATACTGCTGATTTTTAGCGTAGGCTTTTTCGGAAATAGCGGGGCTGGGCAGGCTGACGTGAGGAGTGGCTAACGCTTTGAGGTAGGCATTATAGGCGCGGTTGCGATGCAGCGACATAGAGATGAACAGCCGCACCATCGGTGATGATGACTCTATGCGCTCAGCCACCTGGGCTGCGGCTACCACAATGCAGCGACAGGGGCAAAGAGCTTTAGCTGAGGCCGAACGGGGGGCGGCATCGATAATGCCCATCTCGCCAAAAATATCGCCTGGTCCCAGCACGTTGAGCTGTAGAGAGTCTTCCCCGGCCCCCACAAAAATTTCGACGTAGCCCGACTCAATAATGTAGGCGCGATCGGCGGAGCTGCCTTCTATAAAAATGGTGTCGCCAGCATTAAAGAGACGAATATTGCACTCCGGCGAGATGGCAATATCGGCAACCAGAGCGCTGCTGTCGTGGTCGGCTGGAATGGCGTCTGAAGGTACTAATCCCTCCGCCATTAGGGGGCAGCTGGGGAAGGTAATGTTTTTCATAGCAGGAACGATTTCAGGAATAAGCTTGAGGAGCTATGTCTAAGCATCCCCTATTTCACTGAAGTCGCTTATGACTAGATCATGAAGTGTCAGTAAGCCTTTTTAAAGGGGCCGGGCAGTCACAAAAAGATCGTGTAACGGTCACGTGTCGTCATGATCTAAATCACAACAACGGAGATCTAAACCGTCTGACATCCGCCAGAATATGGGCGGTGTCCTCGCTGAGCTGGGTATCCAAACGCCTGGGCCATGCGATCGCTGCTATCTCTAACTTACTCTTAATATTTCTAACGCCATGACCGCCAATCTTGCTTCGTCTGCTCGCTCAATTAGTCAGGTTACGGTGGTGGGGGCTGGCAACGTGGGCAGCACCCTGGCCCAGCGCCTGCTGGAGCACAATCTGGCCAACGTGGTGCTGATTGACATTGTGGCCGGGCGACCCCAGGGGGTGGCGCTCGATCTGGCCCAGGCGGCGGGCAGCGAAGGCCACAACCGCACCATCGTCGGCACCAACGACTACCAGGACACGGCCAACTCAGACATCGTGGTGATTACCGCCGGGTTGCCCCGCCGCCCCGGCATGACCCGCGATGACCTCACCCAGGTGAATGGCAAAATTGTGGTCGAAACGGTGCGCCAGGCGCTGGCGGTGTCGCCCCAGGCCAGCATTATTGTGGTCACCAACCCGCTCGACGTGATGACCTACCTGGCCTGGAAGGCGAGCGGGCTAAATCCTCAGCGGGTGATGGGTATGGCTGGGGTACTCGACTCGGCTCGGTTTCAGCGCTTTATTGCCTGGGAATTGGGGGTGCCACCCCAGGATGTCTCAGCCATGGTGCTGGGCGGCCACGGCGATTTGATGGTGCCCCTGCCCCGCTACACCACCGTCAGCGGCATTCCGGTGAATGAGTTGATCCCCAGCGATCGCCTGGCAGAGCTAATCGATCGCACCCGCAACGGCGGGGCCGAGATTGTGCATCTGCTCAAGCAGGGCGGGGCTTACTACGCCCCCGCCTCGTCGGCCTGCGTGATGGTGGAGGCCATGCTGCGGCACCAGCGGCGCATTTTGCCCCTGGCGGCCCACCTGAGCGGTCAGTATGGGCTCGACGACCTGTACCTGGGGGTGCCCTGTCGGCTGGGGCAGGGAGGGGCTGAGGAGATCTTAGAACTATCGCTCACGGCAGAGGAACAGGTGGCCCTGGCGCGATCGGCGGCCTCGGTTAAAGAGCAACTCCAGGGGGCTTTGGCCCTGCTAGATTCCTAGCAAATATGGATCCTTAACAATGCGCAATTCTGGCAGACCAGGCATCTTGCCCAACAGAGGATAGCCGGGACGGCTATCTAGACTATTTGATTCGCGATCCTGGGATTTGGTGGTTGTCGCTGGCTACGATGGCGGCGGCGATCGCGAGGGACCGGGCAACTCCGATTAAAATGGCAGAATCGATAGGTACACTGTCTGTTAGCACGGTTCCACGCTCCAGGTTTTGCGATGACGGCCTCTATTCCCACGCTTTCTGCCCAATACGACCCCACTCAAACCGAGACCAAGTGGCAAACCCAGTGGGAAGCAAACCAGGTCTTTAAGGCCGACCCCGACCACCCCGGCGAGCCCTACTGCGTGGTGATTCCGCCGCCGAACGTGACCGGCAGCCTGCACATGGGCCACGCCTTTGAGAACGCTTTGATCGACACCCTGGTGCGCTACCAGCGGATGGCGGGGCGCAATACCCTATGGCTGCCCGGCACCGACCACGCCAGCATTGCGGTCAGCACAATTCTCGATCGCCAGTTTCAGGCGGAGGGGCTGAGCAAGGAGGATGTGGGGCGCGATCGCTACCTGGAGCGGGCCTGGGAATGGAAGACTGAATCGGGCGGCACCATCGTCAACCAGCTGCGCAAGCTGGGCGTCTCGGTAGACTGGAGCCGCGAGCGCTTCACCATGGACGAGGGGCTTAATACGGCGGTGCTGACCGCCTTTACCCAGCTCTACGACGAGGGGCTGATCTACCGGGGCAACTACATGGTCAACTGGTGCCCCGCCAGTCAGTCGGCGGTGTCTGACCTAGAGGTGGAGCAAAAAGAAGTAGACGGCCATCTGTGGCACTTTCGCTACCCCTTTACCGACGGCTCGGGCTATGTGGAAGTGGCCACCACCCGGCCCGAGACCATGCTGGGCGATACGGCGGTGGCGGTCAACCCCAACGACGATCGCTACCGCGACCTGGTCGGCAAAACCCTGACGCTGCCAATCGTGAACCGCGAAATTCCAGTGATTGCCGACGACTACGTGGATGCGGAGTTTGGTACCGGCTGCGTCAAAGTTACCCCGGCCCACGACCCCAACGACTTTGCCATGGGCCAGCGCCACAGCCTGCCCCTGATCACCGTCATGAACAAAGACGGCACCATGAACGAAAACACCGCCCATTTCCAGGGGCTGGATCGCTTCGAGGCCCGCAAGGCGGTGGTGCGGCAGCTCGATGAAGAGGGCTTTTTGGTGCGCGTCGAGGACTACCACCACACGGTGCCCTACAGCGATCGCGGCAAGGTCCCCGTTGAGCCGCTGCTCTCCACCCAGTGGTTCGTCAAGATTCGGCCAATGGCCGACAACGCCCTGGATTATCTCGATAACCGTCAGGAACCTAAGTTCGTGCCGGAACGCTGGACTAAGGTCTACCGCGACTGGCTGGTCAACCTCAAAGACTGGTGCATTTCGCGCCAGCTGTGGTGGGGCCACCAGATTCCGGCCTGGTACGCCGTCAGCGAAACCAACGGCGAAATCACCGACGATACCCCCTTCTTTGTGGCGACCACCGAGGCAGAGGCCAGGGAGAAGGCCACCGAGCGCTTTGGCGAATGGGTGGAGCTGGTGCGCGACCCCGATGTGCTCGACACCTGGTTTTCCTCCGGTCTGTGGCCTTTCTCGACCATGGGCTGGCCTGACGAGTCGGCCAAAGATTTTCAGACCTACTATCCCACCACCACCCTGGTCACCGGCTTCGACATCATCTTCTTCTGGGTGGCCAGGATGACCATGATGGCGGGGCACTTTACTGACACCATGCCCTTTGAGACCGTCTACATCCACGGCCTGGTGCGGGATGAAAACAACAAAAAAATGTCGAAGTCGGCCAACAACGGCATCGACCCGCTGGTGCTAATCAACAAGTACGGCACCGACGCCCTGCGCTACACCCTGATTCGCGAGGTAACCGGAGCGGGGCAGGACATTCGCCTGGAGTACGATCGCAAAACCGACGAGTCGGCCTCGGTGGAAGCCAGCCGCAACTTCACCAACAAGCTCTGGAACGCCTCCCGCTTTGTGATGATGAACCTGGGCGGGCAGTCTGCCGCCAGCCTGGGCGTGCCCGATTTGGCCAATCTGGAGCTGGCCGATCGCTGGATTTTGTCTCGCTTTAACCGCGTGGTGCAGAGCGTGCGCGACAACCTCGACCAGTACGGCATGGGTGAGGCCGCTAAGGATCTCTACGAGTTTATCTGGGGTGACTTCTGCGACTGGTACATCGAGCTGGTCAAGCCTCGTCTGCAGGGCGAAGGATCGGCGAAGTTTACGGCGGCTCAGCAAACCCTGGCCTTTGTGCTCGACGGCATTCTCAAGCTGCTGCACCCGTTTATGCCCCACATTACCGAAGAGCTGTGGCACACCCTCAACCAGGTGGGCGACGACCAGTTTCTCGCTGTGCAGTCCTACCCCACGGCCTTTCCTGGCCTGATCGATGATGACCTGGAGCAGCGGTTTACGCTGGTGTTCAATACCGTACGCACGGTGCGCAACCTGCGGGCCGAGGCGGGCATCAAACCGGGCCTGCGGATCGAAACCATTCTGGAGAGTGACAGCGCCGATGAGCGCCACATTCTGCACGACACCGCCGACTACATCAAAGACCTGGGCAAAATTGACACCCTGGTGATTCTCGGTGGCAAGCAGCCGGTCTCCACCGCCCACGCCGCTGGGGGGGGCGATACCCAGCGGCCGACGAAGCTCAGCGATAACCGGGTGGTGGCCGAGGTGCAAGACTTTTGGCACACCATGCTGCCCTTGTTTGAAGAACCCCTGCACTACGCCGGGTCGTTCTTTGCCGACATTCGTCGTCCAGCGTTCACCCTGCTGTGGATTTTTGCGGGGCTGGTGGGGCTCAAGTTTGCCAGCGCTCTGGTGACCGCCGTCGACAGCACGCCGATCTTTGGCACATTGATGGAGCTGGTGGGTCTGTGGGTTGCCTTTAACTTTGTGCGGCAGAACTTGCTCACCAAAGGCGATCGCGAGCAGCTCGGCCAGACCTACCAGACCTGGCGACGCCGGGTGCTGGGGCCTGATACGGCTACCAAATCGGCCTCTGCACCAAGGCCCCGGTCCGTTTCTGAGTTTACGGTGGCTCAAAACGGCAGCAGCAGCGCGATCGCCCCTGCCCCCCCAGCCTCTGAAACTCCGGCTGAACCACCCCAAAAGCTATTTGCTGGCGTCACTGGCACGGTGCAGGTGCTGATTCCGCTGACTGGTGTGGTCGACGTTGATGCTCTCCGGGCCAAGGTCGAGAAAGACTTGGGCAAGGTTGAAGCTGATATCAAATCGCTCTCCGGGCGGTTAAGTAACGCTGGCTTTGTGGATAAAGCCCCCGCCGAGGTCGTGCAGGGTGCTCGCGATGCTCTCGCTGAGGCCGAGGCCCAGGCCGCCATTCTCAAGTCGCGGTTGGCCATGCTGTAGGGGTTTGACGCTGATTCCGCCAGTGCCCCCGACATAGACTTCATCATCCTGGGCTCGATCTTTTCAATGCATACCAAGGATAGATCTATTGCCCAAGCCAAGACTGGCTCTGAGGTGCGCGCCTTTCTTGCCCTGGCCGTGCCCCTGGCCGGTGCCCAGGTGGCCCAGGCTGCCGTAGGCTTTGTCGATACGCTAATGATGGGCCGACTGGGGGCCAACGTACTGGCTGCTGGAGGGCTGGCGGCCCTGTGCTTTCAGCTACTGCTGGCGGTGGTTGGCGGCTTTGTGATGGCGGTAGGGCCGCTGGTGGCGCAGGCCTTTGGGGCGGGCGATCGCGCTCAGGTTGAAACCGTAGCGCGGCAGGGGTTTTGGCTAGCTCTGGGGCTGAGTCTACCGATGATGGCCGGGCTGAGTCAGATGGCAGAGGGGTTGCGGCTGCTCGGGCAACCCGCCGCGATCGCATCCCTAACCGCCCCCTACTTTCAATGGATTCTCTGGGGCACACTGCCGGGGCTGTGTTTTGCGCTGCTGCGGAGCTACGCCTCGGCGCTGGCCCAGGCCCAGGTGGTGATTGCCATCGTGCTGGTGGGCACGGCCTTCAATATTGTGGGCAACTACGCCCTGGGCTTTGGTAAGTGGGACTTTCCGGCAC
>PYGV01000014.1 GCA_003022385.1 filamentous cyanobacterium CCP3
CATCCAACACCGTGCGAATCGTGTCCAACTCCCGCAGCACCGCCGTCTGAGTGGTCAGCCGCTGGTCATGGGTGTGAATCACCTCCGGAGCGGTGTCCAAGGTCTGCTGCACGTCATCGAAGAGCTGCTGTCCCAGATGGTTCTCCAGGGCAAACCGCTCCACCTGCTCGCGATGGAACACCGCCTCCCGCTCAGCGCAGTGGGTGAGCCCGGCTTGCGTGGCTCGCTTTGGCTGGCTCTGCCAGTCCATCAGCTGAGACTGGGGATGCTCCAGCTTTAGCGTCTGGGCCTGCTGCTGCCAGTAGGTGCGCAGCTCTTCCCGAGAGATTTCCTTGCCTTTAGGTGCTCGGGTCATCAGAGTGGCCAGCTCTCGCTCCTGGGCCGTCGCGTTCTCCTCCACCGCCGCCAGAATTTGCTCCCGCCGCTTGGAGAAAGTTTGGAGGTCTTCAGGTTGATATCCCCTGAGTTCAAACTGGCCGTTGGCTTTGGGCTCAATGCCATAGCCCAGGCGCTGTACCTCCACCGCCAGCTCGTTCTGGTAAATCATCCCCAACAGCTTTTGCTGCTTGAAGAGGATGTCGTTGTGGAGTGACTGCCAGCGGCCATTGGCCAGCTGCGTGGCGTTGATCACTACACAATGGGTGTGCAGCTGCGGATCTTTCTCACGGGAGGTGTCGTGGTGGAACTGGGCGACGAGCAGGTTGCCGGTGCCAACTGCCTGCCGTCCCTCCGGTGTCCGCACCCGCGTTTGGGCATAGCGCTCCTCAATGATGGCCAGGGTGCGAGTGACAGCAATGCGATGGGCTTGCTCTATCGCGTCATTCCCCCCGACCAGGGCCGCCAGGCTGATGCTCTTGGGCGCACTAAAGGTTAAATCCAACCCAGCTCGATGACGCTCCGGGTCAATCTTTCGACCCGATAGGGTCTGATGCCCCTGGGGATGAGAACCATGGAGCAGGTTCTTGAAGTCGTCCCCCTGCACCTGGCCTGCCAGCCCCAGGCTCTTGGCCCCCTGGCCCCACCAACCGGAGTGGGCCTGGTTCTCTTCGCTGGTGTAGTAGTTCTCGGCGGTGTAGTAGGTTTCGCCCTGGTTGGCGCTGATCACCGTCAGGCTGAGCATGGCTGACCTCCTAGCCCTCTACCAAGCCCTGGCGCTTGCGGATTTCCTGAATCAGCGCCTTGCGATTCTCCAGCGCCTGCGGCCCTCGGGCATTGGCCTGCTCCAAGGCGATGGTCTCCAGCAAAATCTGGAGCCCTTGAAACTGCACTTGCAGCAGCTCCATCCGTGCCTTCAGGTCATCTACCTGCCGTTCCAGTTCGCGGCGCTGCTGACCATCGCGCATCATCAAGCGAATGATGCTGGCGGCAGGTAGACCCAGCCGATTGGCCTCTTTTTCGACGATCGCCGCCTCTTCGAGGGGCAGCGAGACGCTAAATCCTTTACCCATGGGCTTTTCCGTGAATTCGTTAGTGATTCGTAAACGACCGGCCATTGGCTCCCATGCCTAGAACCCCTGATATTGCTGGGTTTCAACAACCCCCTGGCCCAGGGCTGGGCGTGGTGTGTGAAACGCGGAGCGACGAAACGCAGTGGAGTGGCGTAGCCCCCAGGGCAGCCCATCAGGCTTTTGCCGGGGCATTTGTGCTAAGGGAGGGGGAGCAATAGTCTCTGTTGTAGCCCACAGATATTGCCAGTTCTGATCAATCCAACAAGCAGCAAAATTTGTTTTTATTCATCACTTAGGTGATTGGTTTTCGTCTCTTATAGAAAGACCCCAACCAGCAAGTCGTGATTAAGTCGTTATCAAGTCGTGAATGATTCAGTGATTCTAGAGTTCTGCCAGAATCTAGCTAGACAAGTCGTTATCAAGTCGTTATCAAGTCGTGAATAAGTCGTGAATGAAATTCTTCAGTCATCAAAACGATGATGGATTTTGCTGAAGATAACAATTCAGTCGTTATTAAGTCGTGAATAAAACCGGCGATTCAGAATACAGATATTCATCAACAGAATTGAAGGCCCTCTTTGCTCTTCAGGATGTTGATTAAACGCTGTCATTGGCATTCAAACTATGACCCAGATCATCCAGACCTATATCGACATGGGCAGCTCTGCCACCAAGTGTCTCTACTGGCAGGGCCAGCCCTACCTGCTGCACCTCGACCCCCAGGTGGCTCGGTTGAACCCAGCGCGGCTTGATCGACTAATGCTGGGCGGGTTGACCAGCCAGGAACCCGAGGACAGTGCCTATGTGATGGTGGGCAATAGTGCCTATGCCATTGGGGCGTTGGCGATCGCCCAAAAAGGTGACTCGGGTCTGGCTCTGCCGAAGCGCGATCGCGCTGTCTACAAAATCCTGGCTACCCTCGGCGTCATCGCTGAGAAAACCTTGGTCACCCAGGACTTCGACACCTCGGGTTGTGAGTTCACCGCTCAGCTGGGTCTGCTGCTGCCGCTGGAAGAATATTGGCAAGACCGCAAGGAGTTGAAGGCTCAGATTCTGGGAGCTATTTCAGACTTCAGCTTTCGGGGCCGGTCTCTGTTTGGGCAACTAGAGCGCGTTGAGATGCAGCCAGAAGGAGCTGGGCTCTACTTGGCGAAGGGATTACAGCTAGCGAGGGCTGGGGTGGGAATTCGCGATTCTACCGTCGTCGTCCTCATGTTCGGCCACCGCAATCTCTCTATCCTCACCTTCGAGAAGGGCAGCACACCCCAGGAAACCAACAGCACCTCCCAGGGGCCAGGGTTCGTGGAATACCTAAAGCAGTGTGCCACCGAACTGCCGGGTGTCGCTCCTGATGATCCGGCTCTGCTGGAAGCAATCCTTCAAGACCATCCTACCTTCCACGTCCCAGGCCGTAAGGAAGCTCTCGATCTGACCAGGGCCTGTAGTTATGCTCGGGAGTTCTATCTAGATCGGGTGAATCAGTTTCTGGTGGAGTGGCTGCCCTCGGCTGAAGTAGAGGTAATTGTCGGCGGGGGTGCCGCCTACTTTATTAGGCCAGAGCTGGAGCAGTTTTTTGACCAGCGCGGGCTTACTCAGCAGATCACCTGGGCCGAGGCCCTGCGACAGGAGATGACCGACGTGCTGCGAGGCCAGGAGGGTACGGCAGAACCCGACTTGATCACCAGCGTCCGCTGGGCCGATGTCTATGGGTTGTTCAAAACGTTCATGTACAGCGCCAATCCAACCCAGACCCGCTAGCGCCAAACTCTACCCAATCGCAGCAACGATAAGGACTCAAAGGAATGACCCAAACCTCCAAAACAAAGGCCCGGATTCAGTACTCCAGCCGAGATGAGCTGGATGTGGCGGTGATTGGTTATTGCCGGGGAAAGTCTCGCCACGACCTCCATGCCCGTATGCGATCGGCGCTGAATGGCTGCTATGGCCCTTTTGCCATGGCAGCCATTCAATCTCCCCAGGATGAAATTCGGCGGCAGGCTGTGCGATCAATTCAGCAGTTGACGACTCAGATTCTAGAGATCAAGGAACGGTTTCTGCCGGAGTGGGAAGCCTTCGATGATTCGATAACTCCACCCAAGACAGCTCTCCCACTGGGTAAGCCATACCCACGACATCTACCATCGGCTAATGGCTCTATGGCATCCGCCCCAGCAGCACCCATCAAAACGGTGACCGCCGCAGGGCCGGTGGATCAGCCCCTGCGGGAGTTCTTGGGCGACGATGCCGCCATCATGGCGGGGCTCAACCCTTTCATCAATGACTTGACTTGACCTCACCGCGCCCCAGAACACCGACCGTTGTTGACCGCCAGACTCAGGAGCAGATTGCGGGGACGGCGGTGCTGCTCCTGGAGCGGTTTTGCCAGGGGCAGCACCGGGGGCAGCGAGTGTTTGAGGGCAAGCAGTTCTACACAATTGTGGAGCGGGGGCGCGATCTGAATATCGAGTTCAGGGGCGATGCCCACCACCTGCCGGAGACGATTCTCACGTTGCGGACTCAGCGACAGGGTGGGCAAACGTTCTACGAAATTGAGTCCTGGCTAACCCAGGCAGATGTGCAGCGGTTCGCCCTGATTCGGCAGGAGCTACACAAAGATCTAGGGAATAGCCAAATATCCTCAAGGCAAACTACCGGATCAGTTCTAAATTGACGTACTATAACCTGAATGTTGTCACCCGTGCATGCTCACGTTCTTGCCATGATAGCCGCTAAAACCCCAACCAGACGACACTGGGAACTGTTCAAGGCTTACAAGGCTAGGATTTCGAGACAAATGGAGCCGGAAGAGTTCCTAGAGTACTGGGTTGTCACCTACGACGAATTAGCGGAATTATGCGGGCGCTCTAAGAGCACCGTGGCCCACTGGTTCTCGCAGGGAGAGCATCGCCGCGAGCCATCCGAAGCGGATAAGCGTCGGCTGGCCGAAGTTCATGCTCTCTGGAGTCAGTTTGAGAATGAGCCCTCCCACCTCCGAGAGATTTGGGAACGAAAGCGGAAGCGAAAACGAGACTAAATCTTGTCACTCGTGCATTATTTTGTTGCCCTAACAGCAACCTTGTAGTTATTGTGGTCTTGAAGCGACAAAGGTCGTTGAGCATCCTGGAGCGCTTAGTTCTCTCAACGCCCTCCATAACTCCTCATTTGGTGAACCACAATGACTCGACCTCCGGCAAACTACCCGCAGAATCCTCACTCTGCTCTTTTACCAATTGCGGTTGAAGATGCTCCGTCTGGTCGAGAACCGTTACGGCATCTGCTGATTGGCTCCCCGAGGGGTGTTACGAGCACCATCCATAATCTCTATGGGCTCGGCTATGCCGAAGTGGGAATATGGAGCCCGCTCCTACCTACCCCCAATCCTGGCGAGGTCATGTCTATTCTGACTCGGTATATTCTTCTTTGAGAAAGCACATAAATAATGGAAGCACCCTCGCTAAATGTCGTTCAATACGGCGTTAAGGCGTGATTAGATTAGTCCGCCAAATGCCGGGCTAGAAACGGCAGCAGAATGGCCAGTGCTTCTTCCGAATATTCTTCTCCCAAACCCAAAGAGCCTGGTGCCATGGCAGACTTCACTCCGGCCATAGCGCTCAGCATCTCCATCTCGGCTTTAGACTTGGGTGGGCTTTGTTGCCCAACAATGACCAGCTTAGGTACCGTCACCACCTGCATCAAATCTAGCCAGTCAGTGCGCTGCTGCACTGGGTCGAGACCCCCTGTTACAAAGGCTGCGGAGGCAAATCTGGCTCCCTTAGTTTGGGTTGTTTGGTGCTTAGCCTGCATCAGCTCTGGGGTAATGTGGGCGGCATCGCTGTAGACATGGCGACTCATCATCCATCGTAAAAAAGTTGGGTGAGCATTCAAGGCATACAGGGCTTGCCCCACCACCGGGCACCATACTAACCAACGCAGCAGGCTATAGGCCCAGCGATGATTGCCCATCGCTGTGGGCAGTGGCCCACGCCAGGTTGGTGCCATCAGCGCGATCGCTCGTAACTGGGGTATGGTACTTCCGTCGGTAGCCAGGGCCAGGGCGTACCCCGTACTATGGCCAGCCGCTACCAACCCGGCCAACCCTGGCACGATATCCTGAACAAAATCCTTCAGCAGGGCGTGGTAAATCGCTGGGCGAGTTCGCCAGGCTGGGCGATCAGACTCCCCAAACCCTGGCCAATCTAGGGTAACCACCTCATAGTGCTGAGCCAACGTTGCCGCTACAGTATTGAGCTCGACACGGGTAGAGATGCTGCTGAGGGCAGGTAGCAAGAGTATAGGCGGCCCTTCCCCGCGCAGGTCGTAGGCTATAGTGGCTGACTGGTGATGCCAATGCCAGGCGTAGTATCGCGTTTCGACAGGTGCCTGTGCCTGATCTAAAAGCTTGACTTCAGCCACGCCAGTGTCCTTGTCCTTCTGACAACATCATTTCCTATATTAACGCCCAGAATGTGCGGATTGCTTATTCGTAGTTGAGCTTAAGAACCAGCATTTCATCTCGTTTTCATCGCACAACTGACAAAATGAAAAGCTGATTCTCATCCTGGCAACTAGATTCACCTGTATGATTCTGACCTCCCGCAATAGTAAAACCTCTAAGGGTTACACAATCCCTTCCTTTGAACGCCGCAGGGTTGGTAGTCATCCTCGATCACTGCTTATCATTTTGATTCTCTCTGTAGTTTTTTGGGGCGTGATTGGTGGCCGTTTGTTTTATTTGCAGTTGGTTGAAGGCAGCCGCTACCACCAACTTGCTATTAATAATCGAATTCGCCTGATTTCTAATCAGCCTACTCGGGGCAGAATTCTAGACCGTGATGGACGGGAACTAGCAGGAAGTCGCCTATCTTACGCAGTATATGTATGGGCATTTGCAGTTCGTGAGCCGAGCTGGGAAAATACTCGCAAACAGGTTGCTCGGCTGCTTAGTATTTCTGAAATTGAAATTCAAAAACGGTTAGAACAAGTCGATCAAGAATCTCCATTCTTGTTTCGTATTGCTCAGGATATTAGCCCTGCCCAAGTAACAGCATTTCAAGAACGTATGACAGATCTTCCTGGTGTGGTGGTAAACACTGAAACAGTACGCTACTACCCCAATAATGAATTGGCTGCGCATGCGTTGGGATATCTCGGCGAAATCTCTGGAGAAGAACTGCAACAACGTACCAATGAGGGGTATCGCCTGGGTGATGTTGTAGGGCAGATGGGTGTAGAAGCCGCCTTTGAACAACAGTTGCGTGGCGATCGCGGCGGGCAGCAGATTGAAATTGATGGGACGGGGCAGGTCGTCCGCGTTTTAGGCGAAAAATTGGCTCGGCCAGGGCAAGACGTACAGCTTACTTTAGATTTGGATTTGCAAAAAGCAGCGGAATCTGCCTTAGGAAATAGAGAAGGAGCGATCGTTGCGCTTGCCTCCGAAACAGGCGAAGTTTTAGCTATGGTTAGTCATCCTGCGTTTAATCCTAATTTGTTTACAAGCCAGATTAACGCAACCCAGTGGCAGCAGCTTCAAAGCAAAAAATTTCCCTTTGTCAATCGTGCTTTGCAAGGCTATCCGCCTGCTAGTACGTTCAAAATTGTCACTACTACAGCAGCTTTAGAGTCGGGTCGCTATTCTCGAAGTACTGTATTGCAAACTTCACCCTACCTTAATTTAGGTGGCATCAAGTTTTGGGAGTGGAATAGATCGGGATTTGGTCAACTAGATTTTGTTGGCGCGATGGCAAACAGTAGCAATACCTTTTTTGGCAGCGTAGGTATGGGTGTGGGTGAAACGACCCTCATTCGATGGGCACGAAAGTTTGGTTTAGGGCAAAAGACAGGCATTGAGCTGGGCGGAGAGGCGCACGGATTGGTGCCAGATGCGGCGTGGAAGCAGAAAATTTTTAACGAAGATTGGTACCCAGGTGACACGGTCAATTTCTCCCTAGGGCAGGGGGCGATTCAGGCGACACCACTCCAGGTGGCAGTCATGTTCGCTGCTATTGCCAATGGTGGTGCTCGGGTTACGCCACATCTGAAAAAGGGTTCAGAGGCATCGACTCAGCGCCAGTCTGTCGATCTTAGTACCGAGACGTTACAGGTAATTCAGGAGGGACTGAGGGCAGTTGTTGTGCGGGGCACGGGTCAAGCGTTAAACAGTTCTTCTCTGCCACCCATTGCGGGCAAAAGCGGTACTGCCGAAGACCCGCCGCGTCAGTCTCATGCCTGGTTTGGGGCCTATGCTCCGGCTGACAACCCTGAAATTGTTGTCGTAGCCTTTGCTGAAAATTCTGGTGGTGGCGGTGGCTCGATCGCGGGGCCAATGGTAAAACAAGTCTTGGCAGCCTACTTTGAACCTGAACTGGCACTACAGCCTTAACCAATTGCTGTCTATCAGTACTTCGGAACTTCTGCTAGTGAGAAATAGGGGCTAATCGCAAGGTGAAGACACTGCCCTCTCTGGGTTGGCTTGCAACGGTTAACTGCCCCCCATGGCTCTTGGCGATCGCCTTGGCAATCGCCAACCCCAACCCAGTGCCGCCAGTCTTGCGAGAGCGATCGCTATCGACCCGATAAAAGCGTTCAAAAATACGGTTTTGTTCAGCTAGGGGAATACCAACCCCGGTATCTTTGACGGCAACAATAGCAGTGCGATCGCGAGTCTCTAAGCTCACCAGCACCGACCCGCCTGGGGTGGTGTACTGAATGGCGTTGGCAATTAAGTTAGAGACGAGTCGATAGAGTTGAGATTCATGTCCTAAAACGTAAATTTCGACATCGGGAATTTGATTGGTCAAGTGGATATCTGAGACGGTGGCCAGTTCCGAGAATTCTTCGGTTAAATCAGCGACCAAATCATTGAGACAGCAGGGTTTAAACGATTTGGGTGAGGCGTCCTGTTCCAGGCTGGTCAGCAACAATAAGTCGCCGACCAAGTGGCTGAGGCGACGGCCCTGGCGCTCTACGGTTTGGAGCATGGGTGTAACCTCCTGCTGGAGGGTTGGTGGCAGTCGCAGAATCGCTTCTACCGTGGCTAGCAAACTGGCCAGAGGCGACCTGAGCTCGTGGGCGGCATCGGCGGTAAACTGCTGCTGCCGTTGATAAGACTGGTAAATCGGCTGCATGGCCAGACCCGCCAGCCACCAGCTAGAGGCTGCTACTAGGGCCAAAGCCAGGGGCAACCCTATGGCTAACACCCACTGAATACGCTTCACCTCAGCATCAAAGGGGGCCAGGGTGCGCCCAATTTGCATGTGCCCCCAGGAGGGATGATCATGGCCATCAGTATTGGTGGGATGGGCATCGGCACTGTGCAAAATGGTGGTGAACTGGCGGTAGCGAGTGCCATTGTCGCTTTGTAGAGTTTGCCACAGGGCAGGGTTCACAGTTTGGGGCAGGGGCAAGGGCTGATTGGGCGAAAAGGCCAAAAGTTCGCCATGGTGATTGAACAGGCGAATGTAGTAGCTGCTGCGATCGCTAATGCCAATGGTATGGCGCTGAATCACGGTAGGCTGGGGCACACAGACCTGCCCTGCCACACACAGATCCGGAAAAATTTGCTGCAAAACAACGGTCGGGTCTGCCGACGGGGGCAGCATGGGTTCTAGGCTGTCGTGGAGCGTCCCGGCGATCGATTCAATTTCTCGCTCTAGGGCAGCCCAGTTTGACTGAATCAGCGCCCGGTAGATCCCCAGCCCCGATAGACTCAAAATCATCGCCATGACCCCGGCATACCAGAGGGCCAAGCGGGTGCGACTGCGACGAAAGAGTTGTTGGCTATTCATGGGTAGCTACAGGGATGAGTTGAAACGATAGCCTTGGCCAGGAATGGTCTCGATTGGGCAGGCACAGCCATGCTTGGCCAGCTTGCGGCGCAACAGGCGAATTTGGGCGGCCACCACATTGCTCACTGGCTCGTCGTCAAGATCCCACAGCTGGTAGCGAATTTTGCTGCCGGGAATGATGCGATCGCAGTTTTGCATCAGGTAGGTCAGCACCTGAAACTCTTTTAGAGTGAGAGGAATGGTCTGGGCAGGTTGACCGGGTAGCTCAACCTGTAGTTGGGTGTTGGCATCGTCTAGGGTAAAAGCGCCCACAGTCAACTGCTGAGGCTGGAGCTGGGGCGATCGCCGCTGAATTGCCCGCAGCCGCGCCAGCAGTTCCTCCATCACAAAGGGTTTAACCAAATAGTCATCGGCTCCGGCGTCTAGCCCAGTGACGCGATTTTCGGGCTGGCCCAGGGCAGTCAGCATCAGCACCGGCAAAGGGTTTTGGTATGCCCTGAGCCGCTGGCATAGCTCCAGCCCAGACAGCTCGGGCAACAGCCAATCAACAATGGCCAAGGTGTAGTCCGTCCACTGGTTTTCGAGGCAGTACCAGGCCTGGGCACCATCGGTCACCCAGTCCACCACATACTTCTCACCCATCAAAACCTGCTTAATCGCCAGTCCCAAATCCTCCTCATCTTCCACCAGCAAAATTCGCATAGCGTCGGGGTACAACAGTTCACGACGTTGATCTTACAGAACGACCCGCCGTTTCACCTCGATTTCATCTGGTCTCTGGCAGACTACGACCGACCGTACCCAAATTTCGGAGTGAGGAACCATGCGTTACACCCAAAAGCCTTTTCTAGAAGCCGTTCTAATTACCGTTCTGTTTCTAGCTGTACCCAAAGCCGCAATCTCCCACGTGGGCCACGGCGATGAATTCCAGGCCGAAGGCGGCGTCAACCGGGTCGAGGTCAAGGCCGAGACCGACTCCCTCTTGGGGATCGAGGTTAACTCCATTAAGTCTGCTGCCGATGGCAGCGCCGCCGTACTGATTCCGGTGACGGCCCTGGTGGACGATGCCGGTCAACAGCTTGTCTTTGTGCAGTACGAGAATTTTTATGAGCCAGTGCCGGTAACGACTGGTGCGACCCAGGGCGACCTAATTGAAATTACCGATGGACTATCGGTAGGGGAGCAGCTTGTCACCCAGGGCAGCCTCTCGCTCTATGCCGAATCACGCAAAACCCAAACTGCTGATGCAGCTACCAGCCCCGAGGCACTCGTTACCCCTCAAAACCATGCCCAGGCCGATGCCCAAGGCATTCCCCACAGCCACGATGCCACTGGCAATCTCGCTCAGTCCAGTGAAACGGCCCCCCCAGATGGTGATCTAGCTCAAGCGAGTGAAACCGTTGCACCCTCCAGAGGCTTTCCGTGGGCGCTTGTAGTCGGAGTCACATCAGCGGCTGCCGTAGTAACTGGGGCAATGACCTTTTTAAGTAGCGGTCGCAAAAAGAAGAGCCGCTTTTCTGATGGCACCTACTCCGGCAAAAGAGGGGACTACTAGCGCAGGTTGCTGCTCCAAATCAATGCCCCAGCAGGAGGTTGTCGCCTCGCCATCGGGGTTGCCATGCAACAGATGCGCTGGTGCGACGGACGGTATCTTTTTCTCAGATATTACTTAGATGTTTAACTCACTTCTGAACCAGACCCTCAAAAATTCCATTGCCCAGCGGTGGTTTATCGTGGCCGCTGCCATTGCGGTCACAATCTGGGGCATTTTCAGCCTCACCCAAATGCCGCTGGATGTGTTTCCCGAGTTTGCGCCGCCCCAGGTCGATATCCATACCGAGGCCCCTGGCCTGGCCCCCGAAGAAGTGGAAACCCAAATTACCGTGCCCATCGAAAGCGCAGTGAACGGCCTGCCCGGTGTAACCACCGTGCGCTCCTCGTCAAAAGTGGGCCTATCGATGGTGCAGGTGGTGTTTGACCAAGAGGCCGATATTGCCCAGGCGCGGCAGTTGGTCACCGAACGCCTGCAACAGGTGAGCAGCCAGCTGCCAGCGGGTGCTCACACCCCCGAGCTATCGCCCCTGGCCTCGCCCCTGGGCACGATTTTGATGTATTCCTTTACGCTCAATGGCCAGGGCCAGACCTCAATGCTGGATCTGCGCCGCCTGGTAGACGGTGCCCTCAGCCAGCAGATTTTGTCGGTGCCGGGGGTGACGCAGGTGACCGTCTACGGCGGTGACGAACGGCAGGAGCAGGTTTTGGTGAATCCGGAGCAGCTGCGCGATCGCAATGTGGCCCTCAATGAGGTCACCGACGCGGCCCGTGGCGCGAACTCCAACGCCCCTGGCGGCTTTTTGATCGGCGGTGGCCAAGAGCTGCTGGTGCGCGGCCTGGGCCAGGTGCAGTCAATTGACGACCTTCAGCAGTCGGTGGTCAAGGTCGAAAATGGCGAACCCATTCTGCTGCAAGACGTGGCCGAGGTGCAGACCGGGGCCGCTCTGAAGCGAGGCGATGCCAGCTTTAATGGTGCTCCCGCCATCGTGCTGATGATCAACAAGCAGCCGGACGTGGATACACCCACGGTGACTCAGGCGGTGGAAGCGGTGATTGCCGATTTGCAGCGCACCTTCCCGACCGACGTGCAGATGGCCCGCACCTTTCGCCAGTCAAACTTTATCGACTCTGCTATTGGCAACGTCAGCGGTTCGCTGATTGAGGGCATCATCATTGTGTCAGTCATCATGCTGCTGTTTTTGATGAACTGGCGCACGGCGATCATCACCCTCAGTGCCATTCCCCTGTCGCTGCTGATTGGCCTGATGTTCATGAAAGCCTTTGGTTTGGGCATCAACACTATGACCCTGGGCGGTCTGGTGGTGGCCATTGGCTCGGTGGTCGATGACTCGATTGTGGATATGGAGAACTGCTATCGCGGTCTGCGCACTAACCAGGCCCAGGGCAACCCCAAGCACCCCTTCCAGGTTGTGTACGACACCTCGGTAGAGGTACGGCTGGCAGTAATTTTTTCCACGGTGATTATCGTGGTGGTGTTTGCGCCGATCTTTAGTTTGACCGGGGTAGAAGGGCGAATTTTTGCGCCGATGGGCTTGGCTTATCTGCTTTCCATTGCTGCCTCTACCCTGGTGGCGATGACCCTGTCGCCCGCCCTCTGTGCCATTTTGCTGGCTAACCAAACCCTGCCCCAGGAGGGGACGTTTGTATCGCGCTGGGCGGAGCGGCTCTACCGTCCGCTGCTAAACCTGTCGATGCGGGCACCCCAGCTCATTCTGGCGCTGGCGCTGGCGGCGCTGGTGGCAGCTATGGCAATTGTGCCGTCCTTAGGGCGGGTGTTTTTGCCGGAATTTCAGGAAAAATCCCTGGTTAACTCCATGGTGCTGTTCCCTGGTGTGTCGCTGGATATCACCCATCGGGCGGGGATAGCGCTGGCCACAACGCTGCAAGATAACCCCCTCTACGAATGGGTGCAGGTGCGGGCGGGGCGCGCCCCTGGTGATGCCGATGGAGCGGGGGTGAATATGGCCCACGTCGATATTGAACTCAGCGACCTGGCCCTGGAAGACCGGGAGGCCAGTGTGCAACAACTGCGGGAGGCGTTTTTGGCGCTGCCGGGGGTAGCCCCAAACATTGGCGGGTTTATCTCCCACCGCATGGATGAGGTGCTGTCGGGGGTGAGAAGTGCGATCGCCATCAAAATCTTTGGCCCCGACCTGGCAGAACTGCGCCGCATTGGGGAGCAAGTACGCGACACTATTGAACCGATTGAAGGGGTCGTTGACCTCCAGCTAGAGCCGCAGTTGCCCATTCGCCAGGTGCAGATCCAGTACGATCGCACCGCAGCCGCGAGCTATGGTCTCAGCATGGCGGCGATCTCCGATGTGGTAGAAACGGCGCTGAACGGTCGGGTGGTCTCCCAGGTGCCGGAAGACCAGCAGTTGGTCAATATTGCCGTCGGTCTCCAAGAGTCGGCCCGCAACAACCTGGATGCGATTCGCGCTATCCCCATTGCTACTCCCACGGGCGAGACGATTTCTCTGGGGGATGTGGCCGCCGTTGACTACGGCATGGGGGCGAATGTGGTGAATCGGGAAGATGTGTCGCGGCTGATTGTGGTCTCGGCCAACGTGGCCGAGCGCGACCTGGGCAGCGTGGTGGGCGATATTCAAGCCCAGATTCAGCAGAATGTGCAATTGCCCAACGGTTACTTCATCCAGTACGGGGGCCAGTTTGAGTCAGAGCAGCGGGCCACCAGCAGCTTGCTGATTTACAGCATTCTGGCGGCGATCGCGATCGCCGTGCTGATGTTCTTCTCGGTTAAGTCGTTGCCCGCTACGGTTGCCATCATGATCAACCTGCCCCTGGCGCTGGTGGGGGGCATTATCTCCATCCTGCTGACCGGCGGCGTGATGTCCATCGCCTCGCTGATTGGCTTCATTACCCTGTTCGGTGTGGCCGTGCGCAATGGCCTGCTGTTGGTCGATAACTACAACAGCAAATTCGCCCAGGGATTACCGCTCAAGGAGGTGATAGTTGGTGGATCGCTTGACCGGGTCAACGCCATTTTGATGACGGCGCTGACCTCGGCGTTGGGGATGCTGCCCCTGGCGATCGCCAGCGGGGCTGGGAATGAGATTCTGCAACCGCTGGCGATCGTGGTGCTGGGTGGCCTCTTCACCTCCACCGCTCTGACGCTGCTGGTGATCCCGGCGATCTACGCCAAGTTTGGTAAGTGGCTGATGCCAAAACGAAAGCAAACTGCCTTGGAGGTTGCGATCGCTGTCAATGCGGCGGCGGGTTCTACCATAGGGGCAAGGCAGTAGTTAGTGAAGATGAGCTAGATGCGCGATCTCGTCACCTTGTCGAAAAATGAGATCGCGCATTTTTTACTCATCACTTCAAACTGTTTGAGCCAAAAATTTATGACACAAGACAGCTCTTTACCTACAACAAAATCATCGCCTCTTAAAAAGAGAGGATTTCGATTTCAATCCTCTAGCCTTAAAAAATATTGGCCCCTTTTCCCTATTTTGGGATTATTCCTCATTATCGGTCTTGTTCTGGAACAGCCGGGGAGTCATCTTCGGTTTCAATCACCTTTACTCGGGCAGCTACCTGATTTAGCTATGTCAGACGGTGATCCGTACATTCGAGCACTGATGTTAACTATCTCGGCCAGTGAGTCAAATAGCAAAAATTCTTATTTTCTTTTGTATGGCAGTAAACATGTCCATGATTTAGGACAACACCCCAACCAATGTAGGCCAATTAAAACTGGCCCAAACCAAGGTCAGTGCTCAACGGCGGCTGGGCGATATCAATTCCTGACTTCTACCTGGATAGAGAAAGCCGTCAAGTATCACCCACATCCCCACCAGACTAATCATGGAATGACCTACAGCTTCGAGCCACAGTATCAGGATATTGTGGTATATCGCTGGCTCAGTGATCATCATCAATGGAATATTGATATTTTAGCTTTGCTTAAAGAAGATCGAGTTGAAGAAGTCTTGACTGAACTATCTAATGTTTGGACAAGTCTGGGCAACGGCATTGAGGATAACTCGATGACACCTTATTTGCCTAGTCTCTATCGACAGCTACTCAGTGAAGAGCTGCGGAATTGAATTTCAGATCTAAAGCGGATGACTTCGCTTGGACTTTTAAATTGCTTTTCCAGGCGATGAAAGAATGATGAAATGCTCGCCATCATGAATGTATCTTTCAACTCCTAAAAAATGCCCCCAGGGGGGATATCCTAGAATTGTAATCCAAGTTTTGCCGTAAGCTTTATGAGCTTGTTTAAGCCCCATGATTCCAACTCCTCGGTTATTACAGTGTCTTAGAAATCCTACCTTTGCTCGCCTCTACGCGGCCCAGACCATTAACCTGGTTGGTGATGCCCTGACTTGGCTGGGGTTAGCGCTACTTGCCTTTGAGTTGGCAAACGAAAACGCTGGGCTGATTTTGTCAGGAGCGCTGACCCTGCGAGTTGTGGCCTACGTGGTGCTGTCGCCGCTAGCGGGGGCGATCGCTGATCGCATTGACCGCAAACGCATTATGGTCATCACCCATTTGGCGCGGATGGTAATTGTGTGTCTGCTGCCCTTTGTCACCCAGATCTGGCAAATTTACGCGATCGTGTTGGCCCTGAACATGTTCTCTGCCTTTTTTACGCCCACGTACACCGCCACTATTCCCTTGATCGCGACATCTGAGGAGTACCCCAGGGCGATCGCCCTTTCCAGTGCTACCTATCAGCTTTTAGGCGTACTTGGCCCCGGTTTAGCCGGTAGCGTTGCCGCCTTTGTGGGTACCCGGCAGGTATTTTTTCTAGATGGCATCACGTTTCTGACCGCTGCCATTTTGATCGTTACTCTGCCAGGGCAACTGATGGTCACGCAGCAACCGCAGGAGGCTAGAACAGTTCGCAGGACGCTCCAGGATATTCGCCTGGGCACCACCTGTCTACTCAATGATCCAATGATTAGATATGCCTTAGTCATGCAGTTGGTGGCGGCGATCGCCGGGGCTGCCATCTTGGTCAACACCGTCGGGTATGTCCAGGGCACTCTTCAAATGGGCAAGCTGGAGTATGGCTGGGTTATGGCCGCCTTTGGTATAGGGGCAACCTTGGCATCCATTGGTCTAGGCACCGTCAACCCTGGGCCGAAACAGACGGTACTCACTGGCCTGGGGGCGGCTCTGATTACCCTGGCTCTTTTACCCGCAAATTGGGTTAGCCTGAGCGGGCTACTGCTGCTGTGGGCTGTCGCCGGGGCAGGGCAAACCCTGGTGAATGTGCCGACCCAAACCTTAATTGCCGATCGGGTAGCTGTCGATATTCAAGGTCGAGTCTACGGTGCCCACTTTGCCTGGAGCCATCTGTGGTGGGCGTTCTCTTATCCCCTGGCAGGATGGATGGGGAGCCATTTTTCTACGGCTACTTTTTTGGGGAGCAGTCTAATTGGTGTAGCGGTTTGGAGTATTGCTCAACTCGTTTTCCGACCCATTGCACAGCCCGAGTGGCCCAGTGGGCTGTGGCACGACCATCAACACTTCCACGATGAAGAGCATTGGCATCGCCACAGGCGCAATCAAAAGGTTAGAGATGCTCACAGCCATCTTCACTTTCATCACAATCTCCAATCAGAGCTTTATGAGATTGGCTAAATGAGCCGCCGGGGTGACAGGCTCTTTGGCATAGTAATTTCATCCTGGTTTCATAGTCAGATGTTACGGTCTTAGATTGGAGAGGATAACCACTGGCTGCCACCCTTTTTTCGGTAGCTTGAGCACTATCAATGCGTATTTTGCTGGTCGAAGATGAGCCCGACTTGGGGCGAGCGATTAAGCGCACGCTAACTCAAGAAGCCTACGTGGTGGACTGGGTGCAGTCTGGGGATGAAGCGCTGACCTATCTGGAGAGCAGCACTGTCACCTACGTGCTTGGAGTACTTGACTGGATGCTGCCAGGGCTAACGGGGCTAGAGATCTGTCGCTGGCTACGGGCACGGCAGAATGCGCTGCCGATTCTCATGCTGACCGCCAACGATCGCATCGAAGACCGGATTGCCGGGCTCGATGCCGGGGCCGATGACTATCTGGTCAAACCCTTCAGCATGGATGAGCTGCTGGCCCGGTTGCGGGCCTTGAGACGCCGCCCCGCTGACTTCAAGCCAGCTCAGATTCACGTTGGGCCGCTGACGCTGGACTGCGATCGCAGAATTGCCCTGCTGCACAGTGATACCGCCTCCGAGCAGGCGATTGAACTGACCCAAAAAGAGTTTCAGCTCTTGCAATATTTGATGGAGCACCCCGACCAAATTCTCACCCAAGAGCAGGTGCTCAACCAGCTGTGGGAATTTGGCGCAGAGCCCATCAGCAACGTGGTGGCGGCCCAGGTGCGGCTGCTGCGCCGTAAGCTGGGGCAGTATGGCTATGACGATATGATTGAAACCGTCTATGGCATGGGATACCGGTTCAAAGCTGAATAGACTGTTTCGCCGCAGCCGCTGGCAGCTCACGGGTTGGTATACCGGCGTCATGGCCGTCGTGCTGGCGATCAGTGCTTTGGGCATGTACGAGGCGATCGCCCACGCCCATCGGGTAGCCGCCGATCGCGAGCTAAAATCGGTCGCTGAAGCCGTTCACGACAACCTAGAGAAATCTCTCACCTCTGGCGATCAGATTGAGAGCGGTTCCTCTGAACTGCTGCCGAGCCTTTGTCTAACTGGGGATCCCTGCCTGGCCCCCTTTGAGCACAGCCAGAACCACTATCACCCCGGCGACCTATACTCCGGCAATTACTATATCCGAGTGCTAGGCACTAATGGGGCATTAGTTGCGACCGCTGGTGACTACCCCCCAGGACTACCCAGCCCTGATGTTTCTGCCCTTTGGCAAAGCCTGCGCGATGGGTCGGGTCAGCCCTACCGCCAGATTATTCTGCCCCTGTATGCCCTCGATGATCAACAACTGGTGGGCCGGGTCGTGGTGGGCCGTTCGCTCAATGACTTTGCCGCCTACCTCGCCACGGTTCGCTGGAATATGGCGTTAGGTCTACCCATTGTTCTAGCGCTCACGGCGATCGCTGGGTGGTGGCTGGCGGGGGTGGCGCTAAAGCCAGTGCGAATGTCGTACCGCAACATTCAGCAGTTTACGGCAGATGCCGCCCACGAGCTGAGAACCCCGCTGGCGGCGGTTCAAGCCACCACCGAGTCGGTGATTCGGCTGCCAGACATCTCCGATGCGGAGGCGCGAGATACACTCCAGGTGGTTGCTCGCCAAAACCATCGCCTAACCCTCTTAGTCAGCGATCTGCTGCTCTTGTCGCGGCTCGATATCCAAACTGCTACCCCTGGCTTTGCCTGCTGCTTACAAGACGTGCTGAGCGATATTGAGGAAGAGATGGCGGCGCTATCTATGGCCAAGGGCATTGGCCTAGTGCTCGATCAGCCTGCAACCCCGCCCCTGGTGGTGATTGGTCACGAAGAGCAGCTCTACCGTCTGGTGCTGAATGTGGTCAGCAATGCCCTACAGCACACCCCTGCCAACGGGAAAGTCATTCTTTGCCTTAGAGCCGTAGATAAGCACGCTCTGATTACGGTAGAAGATACCGGAGTGGGCATTCACCCCGACGATCAACCCCGAATTTTTGATCGCTTTTACCGCATCGAAAAAGATCGGTCTCGCCAGAGCGGCGGAGCGGGTCTGGGTCTGTCGATCGCGCTGGCGATCGCCCAGGCCCACGGCGGCAGCATTCACGTCAAAAGCGCCGTCTCAAAGGGCAGCACCTTTAGTATTAAGCTACCGCTCGCGGCACCGGTTCGTTAAGAGAAGATGCATCGAAACCCTCTGATACAGAGGATATGCTGACTTTCTGGGTGAATAAGGGGTGAGAGCAAAGGCCTATCGCTATCGTCGGAGTTACCCGCTTCCCTAATCCTTATTGTTGCCTCAGCCAATTATGGATGTTCCGCTGGACATCCAACATATGCTATGAGCCCGCCTGAGTCTTGCCATAGAAATTCGACGCCGATGATACATACTGCACCATCGTCTCAGAGCCGCATTTTTAGATCCCCTCTTATAAGTCTCACGCCCACATTATGATTTGCATAACCTTTTTATCATGTGTTTTATGGCGTTAAACAGATATTGTTCTGACGGTTTTATAAATAGGTTCTTAACGTCTTGTTAATCCGTTAATTCAGCCTTTACTAGACACTCAGCTATTTTCCAAGTGGCTCTCATTTTACCGCCGCAGATTTCCTATATGTTTCTGGTATAGCTGTGGCCAGTCTAGTTAAGGCATGACCTCTCTAGAGGTTGAAACGTTTTAATGGTGGAACGTTTTCTGATTGTCCTAATCTCGGTGACCACAGCTATACGTCGAAATTGAGAGGCTCTATGCCACCCACCGACGCTATCCAGTTTTATCCAGTGTGAGGAGATATTCCCGAATGACTAAACTAATGTGGCGATTTTTGCTAGCGGTACCCGCTGCCTGGGGTGTTGCTGTGGCTGTTTCTAGTACAGCTGTCGCTGCTGAGTCGGCCACCGTTCAAGTGGACAGCTTCAACCAAGACTCGATTCAACTGGCTCAGATCACCAGCGTGTCGGATCTGACCGATGTGCTGCCCTCCGACTGGGCCTTCCAGGCGCTGCAAAGCCTGGTGGAGAATTACGGTTGTATTCAGGGTTACCCTGACCGCACCTTCCGTGGTCAACGCAGCCTCACGCGCTTCGAGTTCGCTGCTGGTCTGAACTCCTGCTTGGATGTCATTGCCACCTTAATCGCTCAGTCGGGCATCAACCCCGACGATCTAGCTACCATCCGTCGCCTGCAAGAAGAGTTCCAGGCTGAACTGGCTACCCTGCGTGGTCGCGTCGATGCTCTCGAAGCTGAAACCGCTGCCCTGCGCGCTCAGCAATTCTCCACCACCACCAAGCTGCGGGGGCAAGCTGACTTTCATTTGGTTACCCCTTTTGACGGCATTACCGGTGAAGCAAACACCAGCGTTGCCAACCGCGCTCGCTTAAACTTCGACTCCAGCTTCACTGGCGACGATCGCTTGCGTATTCGCCTGCAGGCTGGTGATGGTAACGCCATTTCCCCAGGTGTGCTCGGTGGCTTGGCCAACGCTCGGGGTAGCGACTACAACGTAACCGTTGACGACTTCTACTACCGATTCCCCGTTGGTAACCGCATCACTCTAACTGCTTCTGCCCGTGGTCTTCAGGGCGACGACTGGGTCACCGACACCATCGTTCCTTTTGATGGCCCCTCTGTCGCCCAATATGGAGAACCAGCTTTTTATACCAGCGGCGGCAGTAGCTCCAACGGTGCTGGTGTTGGTATCAGCATCGCCCTGACTGACAGCATCGTTTTTGATGCTGGTTACACGGCTGGCAACGGATCAGCCACTAATCCCCAGGCTACCAGTCCTGCGGTTGGTATCTTTGCTGCTGCCAACCAGAGCTACATTGCTCAGCTTAGCTTCCTGAGCGATGGTTTTCTAGATGCTGGTATTGCCTACCTACACAACGACCGGTCTATCACCTTCCAAGGTGGTCTACCCGGTGGTACTGACACCTATGCTGGTCTGTTGAACCTTGACTTTGGTAGATTCTTCATCGCTGGCCATGGTGCGTATCAAACCTACAACGGCGGCAACGACTTTAGCTGGACCGCTGGTCTTGGCATCAACGATTTCCTGGCTGAGGGTGCTCAGCTAGGCGTTTACGGTGGTCAGCTACCCCAGGTGCGTGGTACCACCAACAACCCCACTCTTATTGAAGGTTACTACGAGGTGCCCTTTAACGAATTCCTAACTATCACTCCTGCCCTCATCTATGGGGATACCAACCTGGGTGGTACCGATGAAACTGGTTTCTGGGGTGTCCTGCGCGCCACCTTCCGGTTCTAAGTTGAGAGGCTAGCGATTTTCGCTACCTAGGTTTGCCAAGTACAAAAAAGCCTTGCCTCTATGGCAAGGCTTTTTTGTTGAAATTAGACCTCTCCCTAAGCTCCGCTCCAGATGCCCTCCAGCAGCCATTGCTTGTCTAAATCCATCGCTCGATCACTCAACGACCTAAGCCGTGCCCAGCGCTCACCCATGGGTGCCGTAGACAGCATGGAGATTCATTATGACTTCTCAAATTACAGTCGCTTCACCAGCATTGAGTGGGCCGATCACCGAGAGTGAACTAACGACCATGGCCACCACCCCAATTACCGGATGCAGCAGACCTAAAGCCGCTATGGGAATCGTTAACAGACTGTAAATAGATGCTCAAAACGGGTTCTGCACGGTATTCACCTTGGAGAGTTCCTCCTGCACCAGGGTGACATCGGCGGCCTGAATGGCCACATCAGCCCCAGCCCCGATGGCAATGCCCACAGCTGCCTGAGTTAGTGCCGGGGCGTAGTTAATGTTGTCACCATAATGGCCACCTTGCCGTGTTTGCGTTGTAGGTGCCTGATGGCGTCCACTTTGTCGCCCGCGACCATCATTGGCTGAGTGCCTTGGGCTTTGAGGGTAGCAATGGCTGCTTTAGAATCGGCCTTGACAGTATCCGAAATGGCGATCACCCTAGCGGCTTGGTTGCCAATGGCCACGGCGGTTTTGCCCTAGGCATTCAGTTCCGCTAGGGCTGCTTCCAGGGATTGAGAAGAGATCCCGGCCTCCTGCAGTAGGCGGCGACTGCCGACACGTGCCGGTTCACCCTTTACCTGTCCCTGCACCCCTCGGGCGGTGAGCGCCTGAACTAAATGACGGTGAAAATCTCTATCCCTTCGGCTCGGGCTCCTTAGACGATGGATGGCCCGGCCCAGGGATGGCCTTAGGGTTACCCTGGCTCTGGCCCTGATTGCGGCGGTGGGGGCGTGGGTGGTGAGGGTGGCGCTGGAGCCGGTGCAAATACCGTACCGCATCGAGAAAGATCGATTACTCCAGAGCGGTGGAGCGGGTCTGGGGCTGTCGATCGCGCTGGCGATCGCCCAGGCCCATGGCGGCAGCATTCACGTCAAAAGTGCCGTCTCCAAGGGCAGCACCTTTACCATTAAGCTCCCCCTCGCCAGTTCAGGCACACCCCTAGGCCAGCTTCGCCCGTCGCAGCAGCACCGCGTTAATCGCCACAATCACAGTCGAAAGGCTCATCAGTAGGGCACCCACCGCTGGGGACAGCAAAATTCCCCAGGTTGCCAGTACCCCCGCCGCTAGGGGAATGGCAAAGATGTTGTAGCCCGTAGCCCAGAACAAGTTTTGGATCATCTTGCGGTAGGTCTTTTTGGCCAAGACCAGCGCCTTGACGGCATCGAGCGGATCGTCTTCGATCAGTACTAGGTCAGCCGACTCGATCGCCACGTTTGTTCCGGCCCCAATGGCTAGCCCCATCGTGGCCTCCAGTAACGCTGCGGCATCGTTGACGCCGTCGCCAACGAAGGCGGTGGGGGCTTCTTTTTTCAGTTCCTTAATGCGGTTGACTTTGTCTTCTGGCAGTACGCGGGCGTAGTAGCGATCGATGCCCAAATCCTCAGCCACCGCACGGGCTACCGCCTCGGCGTCGCCGGTAATCATCACCGCCTGAATGCCCATCTGGTGCAGGCGATCGATAGTAGTGCGGGCGCTGTCGCGCACCCGGTCAGCCATCGAAATCACCGCGATCGCCCGATCGAGCGCCATCAGCACCACCGCACTTTCGCCCCGCTCATCAGCCCGATCGAGCGCTGCTTGCAGGGGCTCTGGCCAAGCCAGGTTTTGCTCCTGTACCCATTCTGGCCGACCCACTCGGTAGGTCTGCCCATTGACCTGACCTTCCACGCCGCGTCCGGTGATGGTTTGGAAGTCGTTCATGGGGGGCACGTCAAGCTGACGCTGGTGGGCCGAGTCAACAATGGCCTTGGCCAGGGGATGTTCAGAGGGATTTTCGAGGGCAGCGGCGATCGCTAGGGCCTCATCTTCTAACATGCCGTCTACCGCGATCTGCTGCACGCCAAACTTACCCTGGGTCAGGGTTCCGGTCTTGTCAAAGGCCATGATTTTGATATCTTTGGCCCGCTCCATCGAGTCGCGGTTGCGCACCAAAATTCCATTGCGGGCGGCTAGCCCGGTCGAGTTGGCAATCACCAGAGGAATGGCCAGGCCCAGGGCGTGGGGGCAGGTAATGACCAGCACCGTTACCGCTCGGTTAATGGCAAACACCAGGTCGCTCAGGGTGAGCCAGACAATAAAGGTCAGGGTGCCCGCTGCGATCGCAATCAGGGTGAGCCAGTAGGCCACCTTGTCAGCCAACACCTGATAGCGGCTGCGCGACGACTGCGCTTCTTCCACTAGCCGCATAATCTGGCTAATCGCCGTGTCTTCACCCACCCGTGTGACCTTGACCTGCACAGAGCCATCAGTGTTGATGGAGCCTGCTACCACCTCATCGCCCACCTGTTTGTGTACCGGCTTAGACTCGCCGGTCAAAAACGACTCATTGACGCTGGTGCTGCCCTCAATGATTTCCCCATCGTTGGGAATCTGCTCGCCAGGGCGAATCAGAATGATGTCGCCTACCTGAATGTCGCTGGCGGGAACGTCATCGATCTGGCCGTTGCGCATGCGGTGGGCTGCACTGGGTACTAAGGTCGAGAGTTCTTCTAGAGCCTTACTGGCCCCCTGCACTGAGGCCATTTCAATCCAGTGGCCCAGCAGCATAATCACAATCAGCGTGGCCAGTTCCCAATAAAAGGGCATACCGTCTAGCCCCAGGGAAACCGCCAGGCTGTAGACAAAGGCCACCGTAATCGCCAGGGCAATCAGCGTCATCATGCCAATTTGGCTTGTCAGTTCGTGCCATGCCCCCAGCAAAAAGGGCCAGCCCCCATAGAAGTAGAGGGCAATGCCAAGGACTGGGTTAATCCAGGTTGAGCCGGGAAAGGCGATCGCCTCGTAGCCTAGCCAGCCCTGCAATTGCGGCGAGAAGTAGAGAATTGGCAGGGTTAGCAGCAGGGAGACCCAAAACCTCTTTTTGAACATCCCAGGGCTGTGCCCCGCATGTTTGTCGTGGCTAGAAACAGCACCATGCTCTGAAGTGCCATGATGCATTCCAGAGTGATCATGCTGTGTCGCGTGGTCGTGGTTCATGGTTGCGCCCTTATTGACTGACGTGAGTACCAGGGGATCTGTCTGTAGGTCTTTTTCCTGAGTGACCAGGAGAACCCAACGCCAAGATACTTACGAACAGATTTACGAGAGAAGTATGAAATCAGGATGAAATCACTCCCGAGCAGCAACACATCTTATTTTCATCCAGCCTAGAGGTTATTTCTATGCAACTAAGATTGAAGTCTAAATTTTGGCTGTAGAAAAATTCAGATACTGAACTGAGCTTGGTATGTGATTATCTATTCTCAAGCTCCTCAATTAGTGCCTTCATCTCATCAATCTCTCTAACCTGGGACTCAATAATCTCTCCGGCAAGCTCTTGAACACGCGGATCTGAGAGATTAGCCCGCTCACTCGTTAAAATTGCAATTGAGTGGTGCGGAATCATCGCCTTCATCCAGGCGATATCCCCAACAGTGGTCTGGCTACGAACAAGCCATAGCGACAGGGCAAATACTATAATGCTGCCCACAAAGATACTTGTGTTTACTTTTCGGTTGCCATACATATTTAGCATAAAGCCAAGCATGATACCAGCCATGACTGCTCCCATGATTAGAGCCATATAGACTCGCGTCTCACTGAAGTAAATGTGATCTAGCCGGTAAACATTCAAGTACATCAGAAAGAACATTGCAACGGTCGATGTTGCCACCATTGCGGCAAATCTTCCATACTTTCCCATAAACATTGTTTCGTTTTTCATCGCTTTTTGAGTAGACATGTCGTTTAATACTCCTTATTAGATGCGCCTAATGAGCCTTATGATTGGGGTTTGAAGTGTTGATGAGATAGGCTTAATTGCTTGTCCTAAACTCTAATCTTGGCTATCAACTCCAGCAAGCTCAACGGAGCATTCTATCTGTGCGATAGCCATCAAAGCCAGTAAAAATTACTGGCGATAGTCAGGATTTCAATACTTAGAATGCAGCAAAAACTGTGGTTATTTCGTTGCTACGGCTGTATTGGCAATCCGACGGTAAGTATTAGCTGCGGTACGACAAGCCTGAGCGCACTTTTGACAGTGCTCCATGTCGTGTTTCTCACACTCAGTTGCACAAGCTTCACAAATCTCGGCACAGGCATTCGCTAAGGGGGCAATGAAGTAGGAACCCCGTACCATAAAGGTTGCTAGCGTGCGACAGCTATCACCAGTATCCAGGCACATCCGAGCACACTTCACCATTTCTGCCTGTCCCATACAGGCTTCAGCACAGTGCTCACATTCCACTACACAAGCCATGGCTTCATCGAAGCTAGATTGATATTTTTCGTGATTGAGAAGCATGATCATTCTCCATTAATTTCTATTTGACAATAGAAATTTAGATTAGAATTCCTTCATTTACACCTCTCCAGGGTATGAAGATCAATTTCTTACTGATTGAATAGGGTGATTTCATCCTGATTTCATAAGTTGATGGTACTGTGCTCTGCCTCTAAATCGGTTGAAATACTATGACAAGCACTTATTTCACATGAATGATGTCTCTCATGTTAAACCAGTTATATCGATGAATGCCATACGGAAAGCCAATCAAAAAAGTCAGAAACAAAACAGAAAGAACAATCCCAAACGGTAGACTAACTGCAAAAGTTGAGCCCATAAAAGTTAGAAAAAAGGTTGATGGAATCATGCCAAGTAGAGTTGCAGTGGCATAAATTGGCAGCGAAAGCCCTGTGATACCGGCCCCATAGCTAATTAGGTCAAATGACAAGATAGGAAGCAGGCGCGTGATGAAGATTACCCAACCTAGATAAACTTCTCCTCGATTTTTAGAAAAGTAGATGAGTTTGCCCGTCAATGCACGAACAGCCGATCGCCCTAAGGTGTATCCAATAAAGTACGCCAGCAAACCACCTAAGAAGCCACCAATGATACTATAGATTCCTGCCCAAACTGGCCCCCAAACCATACCAGCCGCTACCGCCAGAGGAGCGCTTGGAATGGGACTAAGGACAACAGACAAAATTAGAATACCAATGTAGGCTAGTACTCCTAACCATCCCCAGCTTTGAATAGCTTGCTCCAAACCTTGTGCAGAGAATAAATCAAAGTCTGGTTGAACCCAAATCCAGCTGCAAATTAGTAGGCACAGCAACAGAATGCTGAGGGCGATCGCATTCTGCCGATTGAGAAATCGCTGCTTCCCTAGTCGCTTACGCTTCATAAAAAGACTAACCAGGGGATTGCCTGTTGTAACATTCTGGTGTACGGGCAGTGTTAGCATTATGGAGCGCCTTCACAGCGGATAGATCGCAGCTGTCTAGCTTTTTTAGATATCTCCAAGCAGTGAGAGCGATCGCATTATTTGACTCACGGTTACGAATCCAGCTCATTCCATGTTTTGCCACCGTCTTGTGATTGAAAGACAACATTGTTCTCATTGACAGCATAGAGAACTTGGGCGTTAGTAGGAGCAGCAGCCATATATAAAATTGTGCCCTCTAATTCATCGCTCCAGGGTCCCCAGGATTGTCCGCCATCCACGCTACGGTACAATCCAGCATCCGTAGAAGAGATACGGTATCCCAACATCGTCGTTTGATCGCCCTCTGCTTGTAGTGCTAATCCGGCGATTGGAGCAGTGGCTGTACTGGGAATCAGTGACCATGTTTTGCCTGCATCCTGACTTTCATATAGCCCCGCTTGTGTTGTTGCTAACACTCGTTCTGGATTAAGAGGATCAACATTAAGGCTAAAGGGTACTGCCTCTAAACCACTGGCAGGCTGTTTTGTCCAGGTTTGACCCGCATCGTTTGATACAAAAAAGCCTTGTTGCCCAGATGTAGCTAAGCCGTAAATGGTATCAGGGTTGCTAGGTGCGATCGCCATGGCATGAAAATCAACCCCTCGCATGGAAACTTCTTGCCAATCTAACCCTTGATTTTGGCTCACTTGAAAACCTAAGTTACCACCCTCTGGCGGATGTCCACTGGCATAGAAGCGGTTTGCATCAGTGGGGTGCGAGATAAACCCCATGTAATCGTACTGCTCTTTTACCCAAAACCACTGACCCGTCTCAGATCGTTTCAAAAGCCCACTATGACTAGCAATATAAATAATTTGAGGATCGTCAGGACTGACGGTTAATCCGTGAATGTGATTATTTGTTTGCCAGTTTTCGGCTGGTTTTAGAGATGCTTCTAAAGTAGTGGGTGCTGGTGCGCTATCTGCTTGGTTCGATGGCGATTGAGATACAGCACTGGACAAATTGCCGCCGGTAGGCTGGCTGGTACGGCTAAACAACCAGGCTGTGCCTCCCAAGATTAGGAGAAATATTGTTGCAGGAACAACATAAGCTAACCATTTTGTAGCTTTTCCCTCGTTTGAATTTGGCTGACTCATAATGTCCTTATCGTAGTTTTTGGGTTACTGCCTCATACCATCATGCTGCCAAGGGGTCGCTATGCGGCTGATCAAAGCTTGGGGTTGGAACTGATTGAGGTTCCAAACGCTCAGTAGGGCGATCGCCATTTCTGCACTAACGAAAGAGTCTCTGAGCTGTTATTTTCGTCTCTCCATTTGGACTTGGTTCAACCGAATCTCTTGCACCGCTTGTTCTATGTATTGGGGTAGAATGTTAGCGGCGGCTCCGGCTTGAATTAATTCCTCTAACGAGCACCGATATGTCAAGGATTCTCATCTCATCCGACACAGTTCACTCCTTGAGATGACGATCTGCCTTAAGTGAAGAGCTGCTGGATGATCGCTGTTCAGATTGTTCTAATGTATTAATCTGGTGAGCGATCGCTTCGTGCTGCGTCTGCAATTGCTGAAGATGTTCTCGCAATTGAGCCAGTTGCACATCTCGGTTAAGGGGTGTACTGGCGGGTAAATGGCTCGCTGATCGGTGTGATGGAGCAGGAGTTGAGTCCTTGTCCATTCGATTCATCATCACCATCATCAAAAACATTGAAAGCGGACAGGCTGCTAGCAACAGTAATGGTAATGCACTCAGCGTTAGTTGCGGTGCCAATATCGCAATAGCAATGCCAATGGCTACTAGCCCCACCAATACTCTCCAGTCAAAACACATGCCAAAGGCATTGAATTTTGTTTTCATCGTGTTGCTCTTGTTTAAGACGGGAACGATTTTGTGACTATTGCCATACTAGAGTCTCTAGTCGGCTATAGAGTCAAGTCATCAATAACATTTTCATTCACGTCTTTCCAAGGCATGAAGATTAATGCCTTCCTGATTGAATAGGGTAATTTCATCTTGATTTCATAAGTTGATGGTAGTGAATTTAGACAATCAACTATTTTTCATATTGCCTGTATTTCATTGGCGTTTCATAGTTCAGTCATAATATGGCTATGAGAAACGCTAAGTATTATTTCGCTGCCTTGACTCTACAGTTTACTAGAATCTCTATCGTCATGGTAGTGAGAAATTAGCTCTTGTTTAAGGCAGCTACCTGAGTGAGTTGTTGAAATTTAAGCACCTATGCGCTCTATCAAACGACGAGAATTTTTGGGTTTAAGTGCGGGAGCTACAGCAGCTATCCTGCTCTCTCAGTGTTCCAAAGCACAAACACAAGGCTCTACGGCTAGCCCTACTCTGCTGCCAGGGCGAGTTATCAACAGCCAAGGAGGATTACTAAGCCTTGATTTAGAAGCGAATGTTCAGCCAGTACCCCTGGGTAATCGCAGAGCCAACCTGCTGACCTTCAACGGTCAAATGCCCGGCCCTCGGCTAGAGGCCAAACCCGGCGACACAGTGCAGATTCGCTTCACCAATCGGCTCAATCAACCTACCAATCTGCACTACCATGGGCTGCACGTTACTCCCCAGGGCAACGCAGACAACATTTTCCTCAGCGTGCCCCCAGGGGAGCGTTTGACCTACGAATTTACCCTGCCAGCCGATCATCCGGCGGGTACGTTTTGGTATCACCCTCATCACCACGGCCATGTGGCCGAGCAGTTGTTTGGCGGGCTGGCCGGGCTGTTTATCGTCCGGGGCGAGCTGGATGAGCTGCCTGAAATCAAAGCTGCTCAAGAAGCGTTTATGGTGCTGCAAGACTTTGACATCACCCGCGCTGGCGATATCGCCGCCCCTAACCCGATGGCAATGATGATGGGTCGCGAGGGGCCGATAGTGACGGTGAATGGACAGGTCAATCCAGGGTTAGCCATCCCCCAGGGCGGGCTTTTGCGGCTGCGGTTGCTCAATGCGTCTCCGGCCCGGTTCTATCGATTGCAGCTGGAGGGGCATACGTTGCACCTGGTGGCGACGGATGGGGGGGCGATCGCCGCTCCCATCGAGCTATCTGAACTCTTGCTGGCCCCTGGCGAGCGGGCCGAAGTGCTGGTGCAGGGCAACCGCGAACCGGGCCAATATCGTTTGCTTAACCTCCCCTACGATCGCGGCGGCATGATGATGGGGGGTGGCATGGGTATGGGTGGCGGTGGCATGGGCGGCATGAATCACAGCATGGGGAATATGCCGCATCAGAGCGGTGGTGACACTGCCCAACCTTTGGCCACCCTGACCTATGACGGTTCAGTTGCGGCCCTACCCCTACCCCAACAGCTAGGTCGTGTAGACCCTCTGCCAGAACCCACAGTGACCCGCCGCCTCGAACTATCGATGGCGATGGGGCCAGGTATGAGTATGGCGTTTTTGTTCAACGGCAAAACCTTTGATGAGCAGCGGATCGACATTACTCCTACACTCAACACCATCGAAGAGTGGGAATTGGCCAACGTCGATCCTGACCGGATGGATCATCCATTTCATTTACATGTCAACCCGTTTCAAGTGATCAGCCGCAACGGACAACCTGAACCCTACCAGGCTTGGAAAGACACGGTACTGGTAAAAGGCAACGAAGCCGTGCGCATCCGCATTCCATTTCGCACCTTTACAGGTAAAACGGTGTACCACTGCCACATCCTTGACCACGAAGATCTTGGCATGATGGGCACTGTGGATATTCAGCCCGCCTGAGCGCAAACGGAAACGCGAGCGGCTACCTATGGCTGAGCCACTCGCGTTTCTGGTCAACGCGAATTACTTCATAAAGGAAAATCGGCCATTCACCTTCTCGCCGCCGATATCCGACAAAATAGCGACGTTATACTCCCCGGTGGCGGTGGCTGGCAGCATAGCTGTGTAGTGTGCGCCGTCAGGGTCATAGCTCAACTCGATAGACTCCTGAGTGCCGTCGGGAGACTGAACTTGCGCCACTACCTTGGCATCGGCGATCGCCTCGTGGGTGTCGCCCTTTTGTAAAAAGAAATCTAGGTGAACCCCGGTCGGCTCATTGGAGGTGATCAGCTCTAGGTGGTAAGGGCCAGATTCAACCACCTGTCCCCCTTGGGAAGCTTGCGTTCCAGCGGAAGGTTCGGGGGCTGTTTGAGCTTCAACAGCGGG
Organism: filamentous cyanobacterium CCP3; assembly: GCA_003022385.1. Lineage (GTDB taxonomy): Bacteria > Cyanobacteriota > Cyanobacteriia > Phormidesmidales > Phormidesmidaceae > Nodosilinea. Next base: position 30,288 of record PYGV01000014.1, read on the forward strand.
TGCTTCGGCAACGGGCGCTGCGGGAGCACTACTTTGCTCTCCACTGCTGCCACAGGCACCTAGGGTTAGAGACAGGCCGAGGGCTACTGCGGAAAAGGTCAGGGTCTTCTTAACGGTCATAGCGTTATTCCTTCAAAAAAGAAAACAGGATGTTGCTTAGGGGCAGCGTTGGGCTGCCCTATAAGAGTGAGCTACTGCACCAGAGCAGGATCGCGGGGCTCAGGTTCAAGCTCTGCGGGCGATTGCAGATCCGTCGCCTTGGGAACCAGATGTCGCCCAAACTGGGCGTACAGGGATGGCAGCACCAGCAGCGTCAGCGCCGTCGAGGTAAATAGCCCGCCCAAAACGACCACGGCCAGGGGCTGCAAAATTTCTTTGCCCGCCCCACTGCCCAGTACCAGGGGCACCATGCCCAGGGCCGAGGTGAGGGCCGTCATTAAAATGGCCACCAAGCGCTCTGAGGAGCCTTCGACAATCACCTGGCGCAGCGGCATTCCCTGGGCCAGTTTGGTGTTGTAGTTATCGACTAGCAGCAGACCGTTGCGGGTGGCCACCCCAAACAGGGTGATAAACCCAACCAGCGACGCCACCGACACCACCCCGCCACCTAGCGCAATGGAGGCAATGCCCCCCACCAGGGCCAGGGGTAGGTTGGCCATGATCATGATCACCCCTAACACCGACTTAACGGCGAAATACATCAGCACAGAGATGACGACGATCGCCAGCCCCCCAAACACCAACAGGTTGCGGCTAGCCCGCTGCTCCGACTCAAACTGCCCGCCGTACTGAATGTAGTAGCCCGACGGCAGCGCTACAGAGGCGCTGACGCGATCTTGAATGGCATCGACCACCGAGCCCAAATCGCGCCCGGCAACGTTAGCCGACACCACAATCAGGCGCGAGACATTTTCGCGATTGATGGTGTTTGGCCCAGTGCCATAGTCAATACGAGCGACCTGAGCTAGCGGAATTTTTTGGCCCACTGGGGTATCGATCAGTAGATTGCCGATCGCCTCCAGGTTGTTGCGGGCGTCATCTTGGAGCCAGACCAGCAGATCAAAGAGCTGCTGCTGCTCTAGCACCTGAGACACCACGCGCCCGTTGAGCGCCGTTTCAACCACGCTGGCAATTTGCCCTACGGTGAGGCCGTAGCGGGCTGCAGCGGGCCGATCAAACTGAATCTGCACCTGGCGAATGGGCACCTGGGGCTCCAGTTGCAGATCCACCAGGCCATCGATATCGCGAATCGCGGTTTCAACATCGCTGCCGATGGTGCGCAACTGGTCGAGGTCGGGGCCAAAGATTTTGATGGCGATCGCGCTTCTCACCCCCGAGAGCACCTCATCCATGCGGTGGGTGATAAACCCGCCCACGCTGGGGGCAATGCCGGGAATGCGGGCAAACTCTTCTCGAATGGTTTCGATGGAGGCTTCGCGATCGCGCAATCCTGCTTGGCTCAGCTCGATATCGAGGTGGCCCAAATTGACCCCACCGGCATCGGCATCTCCCGGTGCTCGCCCCGCCCGCAGCTGCACCGTCGCAAAGCGGGGGTCATCCTTGAGCGCCTCCTGCATGGCAATCCCGGCCTGGTTAGTGGCCTGCAAAGACATGCCGGGGTACAGGAGCATGGCGTTCACCAACGAGGGCTCTTGAAATTCTGGCAAAAACACCCGCCCCAGACTCGAAAACATCACCAGCGACGCTACCAACGCCGCAGTGGCAATGGCCAGCACCAACTTGGCACGGGCCATCACAAACCGCAACGCCGGTTGATACAGCCGTTGCGACGATCGCGTCACCCAGGTTTCATCGCTGGGCAGCGGGCAGTGGGCCAGCAGAATGGCGCAGAGTGCGGGGGAGAGCGTCATCGCCACCAGCGTAGAGGCCACAATCGACACCAGGTAGGCCACCCCCATGGGGGCAAAAATCCGGCCCTCCACCCCGGTCAAACTAAAGATGGGGGCAAACACCACCGCAATAATGACGGTGGAAAAAATAACGCTCACCCGCACCTCAACAGAGGTGTCATAGACCACCTTAAAGGGATGTTCCGGAGTGCCCGCCAGCTGGTTTTTGCGCAGCCCGCGATAGGCGTTCTCCATATCCACAATCGAATCATCGACCACGGAGCCAATGGCGACCGCCAACCCGCCCAGGGTCATGGTGTTAATGCCCTGACCAAAGGCATTGAGAATGATCATGCCCACCAAAATCGACAGCGGAATGGCGCTCAGCGTAATTACCGCCGTGCGCCAGTTCATCAAAAACAGCAGCAGAATAACCGAGACGATGATGATGCCGTCTCGCAGAGAACCCAGCACGTTTTCAACCGACGCCTCAATAAAGTTTTCTTGGCGAAAGGTTTCGGTGACGACGACATCCTCGGGCAGAGCCGCTTTTAGCTCCTCCATCGCGGCTTCCACCGCCCGTGTGACGGTGGGCGTGTCGTTGAGGGGCTGCTTGTTGACCACCATCACCACTGCTCGCTGGCCCCCCACGCTGCCGTCGCCCCGCTGGAGGGCGGCTCCAATGCGCACATCAGCGACATCTTGCAGCTTTACGGGGCGGCCATCTCGGGCGGCGACCACCGACTCTTGCAGTTGCTCAATCGAGTCTAGCCGCCCTACCCCCCGAATGATCAGCTCCTGATCGGGGGTGTTGAGAAACCCGCCTGCGGCATTGACGTTGGCCGCCTCGGTCGCCTCGGCTACCTCTTGCAGCGACACATTAAACGCCACCAGCTTGTCTGGATCCACCAGCACCTGGTACTGCCGCACGTCACCGCCGTAGGCAATCACCTGAGAAATCCCTGGTACCGCCAACAGCCGGTTGGTGACATCGCGATCCACCAGCCGCCTCACCTCCATCAGCGGCGTGGTTTCCGCCGTAAAGGCGTACATCAAAATTGTGCCGATAGGCGACGAAATCGGCGAAATTTGGGGAATGCCGACCCCCGCTGGCAGCTTTTCCTGCACCTGCTGGAGCCGCTCGGTCACCAGCTGTCGAGCCTGGTAGACATCGGTACCCCACCGAAAAATGACCTTGACGACCGAAATACTGACCGCCGAGGATGAGCGCACGGTTTCGACCCCTGGGGTGCCATTGACGGCACTCTCAATGGGCAGGGTAATCAGCGCCTCCACCTCTTCGGGGGCCAACCCCGGCGCTTCGGTTTGAATTTCCACCTGGGGAGGCGCAAAGTCTGGAAACACGTCCAGAGGCATTTGGGTGAGGTTGTAAATGCCTAAAAACGTCACCACGATCGCCCCGATGACCACGAGCCACCGCTGGGCGATCGACCATTTCAAAATGTTATCTAGCATCGCTGTTGTTCAAAATTTGGCAGGGTAGGTGGCTCACCATGGCCGTTGTAGTCGTAGGGTGGGCATTGCCCACCATCTGGAAAGACACTTCCCAGTCATTACCACAGCTACTTACGCGAAGGCTCTCCCTCTTCGACCAGGGGAGCAGCAAGGGTTGGCCCAGTGCCGTAGCGAGGATGCCCTTGTGCTGAAGGCGAAACCGCCTCGTCACCGATCGCTAGGGCATAGGTCGGACGCTGTCGCCTGGCCCACCAGATTCCGGCAGCAAAGGTGGTCATGGCGATCGCACCACTGCCCAGCCCCATCGCCCACCAGGGGATGCCCGCAGTTGCAGCCGCCTCGACGGGGGCGGCGGGTTCCTCTTCTGCTTCAGCACTCCCGCCCCGCAACGACTGGGCATAGAGCTGGTTAGCCCGCTGGGTAACGATTTCATCGCCCTCAAACAGGCCACTGAGCACTTCGACTTGATCGCCCGCCGTTCTTCCCAGGGTGACGTCAACGGGTTCAAAGGCATTGCCATTGCGCACAAACACTAGGGGTTGGCCGTTGGCTTCTACCACCGCTGACTGGGGAATGGCCATCACGGCCTCAGAAGTGCTCTCGGTGAGCACTTCCAGGGACGCAAACATACCGGGTTTGAGCGTACCATCGGCATTGTCTAGCTCGGCCTGCACAGGTACGACCCGAGTTTCGCCATCAACTACCGAACCAACCGTGGTAATTTGTCCTTCAAAAATTTGATCGGGCAGGCTGGCTACGGTGATTCGCACCCGTTGCCCAGGGGATACCTGAGGCAGATCTTTTTCAAAAATATTGGCGGTGGCCAATACCGTGCGATTGTCCACGATAGTCATCAGCACCGCGCCTGCGTCCTGGGCGGATTGCCCCAGGGTGACGTCGCGATCGGCAATGGTGCCTGCGATCGGCGCTTTGATGGTGATGGTGCCGTCTGGGTTAGCCGTGGCCCCCAGCTGCTGCAATCGGGTTTGGTAGGTCTCTGTACTCAACTGAGCGCGAGATTGCGCCACATTCAAAGCAGTCTGCGATCGCGCCACCTCGGTACGGGCATTCAACACCTCTAACCGACTCTCTGCCTCGGTTAAGGCCCGCTTGGCGTCGGCCAGCCCCGCCTCTGAGGCCAGCAGCTCCCGGCGGGCAATCGCCCCTTGCGCGGCTAGTTCCGAGTCGCGATCGTATTGCTCTTGGGCCACCCGCAGATCGGTTTGGGCTTCTGCAATGGCCCCTAGGGCAATCTGCTGCTGTTGGGCATAGGTCTGCTGAGCTAGCTGCAAATTGGCCTCGGCCTGCTGCACGTCTCCCTGTCGCTCAGCAGAGTTTTCCAGGGCGGTCACTCGCAATTCAGCCAGCTCTCCACTAGTGATGACGGCTAATGCCTGGCCCGCTTCCACGCGCTGCCCTGGCTCCACCAGCAGCTTAGTCACCGTACCGCCGACGGGGTTCGTCACCGATACCTGTCGCCCCGGCGAGGCTTCAATTTGCCCCGTTGCCTTTACGCCAAAAGCTAAAACCTGGCGCTTTACGGGCTCTACAGTCAGACCAATACGGTCAGCAATCTCAGAATCAACCTCAATGCCGGTTGGAGATGCTCCAGCTCCACTCCCCTGAAACTCATCTCCATGGCCAGCATGGGCCAAGACCTCGCCGGCCGGGGCCAGCAAGAGCATCAGCAAGACGGCTACAGGGAGCGATCGCCCTCTAGCCGCGATACAAAAGCGATCAAAGATAGCTGTCATAGGCGTGCCCTTGAACCACTCAATTACAGTCTTTGGAGAAAAATGCCATCGTTCCCCAAACATCCCACAGAAAAATGAAATCAGGATGAAATTTGTAGCTTTAATTGAGCAATCAATAGATTGCGCAGAGAAAATCCCCCAAAAGTTCAAGCTGAATCGCGCTAAAAGTACGTCTAAGCAAAGACTATGGCGAATAAGATTAGGCTTCTACTCTAATTCAAAAAGCTTAAAAACTTCATAAAGTTTCTAAGTGAAAAGATGCACTCTAATTTTTCTAACAAAACTTTCATTCTTGACTTAGGTAGCTATCACCAAATTAGCTGAAATGGGATCTACTATGACAAAACTTCCGCCAATAACCAAGCGCGGATCCTAGCAGTTCTCAAGGAGAAGACAATGAAAAAATATGTTCTTTCTGCACTAACTATTGCACTAGCTACAATTGCCTTTGCTCCTGTGGCCAGTGCCTCTAGCCAAACTAACCTCCGTGGCTTAGCTGCCGAAAAAGGCAGACCTGTAACCATGAGTGAACTTATTCAGCATAACCGTGATTATAGGGGTTCATAGACTTTTTTTAAGTGATAGCGCTTCAAATCGCTATCACTCATCAAGATGTCGCTCATCTCAATAGACTCTAAAGCCACCATTGCTCAAAAGCCTGGTGGCTTTTTTGGAAAAGCATATAGTGTCTCGTTATGTTTAAGAAGATCTAACAAGCAAAGTACTATATAGCCCCTCTTAATCAAGTGAGGCACAGCAGAAAATTGAAAATCTTGCTGCATGGCAGCCTTATCTCTTGATTCGCACCTCACTAGAGTAGGGTGTGCTATATGATTTAATGGCCATAAACTTTGCTCTAATTTTTCTAATAAAACTTTCATTATTAGCTTATGCAATTATCAGCCAATATTTGACCAGAAGATCTACGATGATAGGAGTTTCGCTGATGAATGCAAGGCGAAATCTAGTTGCTTTCATAGAGAATAAAATGAAAAAGTACTTTCTTTCCGTGCTGACAATTGCAATGGCTTCAATGGTGCTATCGCCTGTGGCAAGTGCTTCAGGACAGACAAATCTTAATGATTTATCTGCTGATCTGAATGGGGATGGCATTGTCTCCCTTGGCGAACTTAGGTTTCACAACGCTGAATACAGAGGGAAATAGTCAGCGATCGCCTTTGAGAAAAGCAAAAAGAGTAATGACTCTTTAGTTTCTTCAGGGGGCAGCTTCTCTTCACAGACAGATTCAAGTTACCTTACTCACTCTAAAAACTGCAAAGCCCACCGTAGATTAACGCTACGATGGGCTTTTTTTTGACTTTAATTTACTTTATATTTCAGAAAAAGTCTAACCGGGGTATTTGAGCAGATCTGCAAAAACTAGTCTAAATAAGGTTGTTCAGTTGCTCTTTGTATTGCAGCCAACGACCGATTGTAGTCTATGATGGCGTTTGCTAAATTGCCTTCTGCTTCAGCTAAATCCCCAATGGCACTTAATACGTCTAGTTGAGTGCCTACACCTGCATTAAACCGCAAGTTGGCCAATCGAAGTGCCTCCTGCGCTTGCTGTACCGCTACAGTAGCCGTAGTGATATTTTCTTGATTAGCCGTTAAATTAAAATAAGCATCTTCAACTTCCAAGCGAATACTGTTGCGAGTTTGGGAGAACTGAGTTTCTGCAATTTCAGACTCCTTATCTTGCTGAGCCGCCGATGCTGAAGCAGCACCCCCATCAAAGAGTTGCCACTGTAATCTAGCGCCCACGCTGAACCCATCATTCAGTGCCGTTGAATTGCCGCTCAAAGCCTGCTGAAGGCCGTAGTTGGCAACTAAGCTAAGGTTAGGTCTTACCGCTGCCAGGGCAATTTGTCTCTGGCGTTGGGCAATCGTGCGTTGGGCCAAAACCTGCGATAGCTCAACGCGACTTTGATAGGCCAGTACAATACTTTCCTCTAAGGTCAGCGGCCAGCCTCCAGCAATTTCGACAGGCAACGTCTCAACATTTACTGAAGCTGGTAAATTTAGCCTGCGTGATAGTTGTCTCTGCGCAATTTGTCGTTGGCTTTGAACCTGCGTCAAGTCTTGGCGGGCATTGGCCACCTGCACTTCTGCCCGTAGCACGTCAAACTGAGTGCCTACGCCAGCACGCTCTCTTAAAATTGTGTCCTGTAGATTGCGCTCCGCTTCATCTAAAAAGGCCTGGCTAATCCGAATTTGCTCAACGGTCAGCTGTAAGGCGTAATAATCATTGGCGGTATCGAGCAGCAGTTGAGCCCTACGCCGGTTGATATCTAGTTCAGCGACCCGAATTTGCTCTTCGGCTACTTGTATTCTGGCTTGTCTACCCCCTGACAAGCCCAAGTCATAAAGGGCCTCAAGGTCTCCTCTTAAAGTCGTTTGGTTGTCATTCTCTTCGCTATTACTTTGTAATGTTGATGCTAAACCAACGGTTGGATACAGTTCTGCTCTAGCTTCTCTAAGGGCAAACTGACTGCGTTCTAGCTCTAGTAAGGCAATCTGAAGATCTTCGTTGTTGCGCAATGCTAGCTCAAAAGCTTCTTCTATAGAGAGAGTCTCTGTCGTAGTAATTTCAACAACTTCTGGCTGAGTTGGCAAAAATAGCGGACTAGGCTCAGGGGAAAGACGGTCAAGTCGTGAGGTATCTTCTCCTGGCTGAGGCAAAGATTGAGCAAGGGCTCTAGATGCAGTCAGGGGAGCAACATCCAACGCAATCACCATGGCCAGACTGGCTAGGGTAGATGTAGAAAGTCGACAATTTTGACGCATGTTTAACAAAGAAATGAGTGCTCTTAAATCAACAAATAAACTACGCCAAAGCTAGAGAGAGGGAATTTCTAGATCGCCCCCTAGCAGCAGTCTTGAGAATGTATCCAAACCCTCGAATGGTGTGGATTAGCCGTTCTTTTTGACCGTCTTCCATCTTTTTTCGCAGAGAGCAAATGTAAAACTGGAGCACGTTGCTCTCATGGCCAAGATCGCAGTCGTAGCTCCAAACAGCATCAATGATCTGTGTTTTTTTAAGCGCTTCCTTAGGGTGCTCAAGAAAGTAAGCCAGTAAATCGAACTCCTTGGCTGTCAGGGTTAATTCATGACCGCCTCGATATACCGTCCGGCTGTAGTGGCTGAGTGTCACATCAGAGAAGACAAGTATTCTCGATGCATCTTCGCTATTGTTTCTCCTTAAAAAAACTTTAATGTGAGCCAAAACTAAATCTAGACTTATGGGTGTAGTGACATAGGCATCAGCCCCTGCTTCTAGAACAGCCGCTTGCTTTTGAGGAGTAGTGTCCTTATCGATATAGAGAATGGGAATTGGATTGCCTGTAGTCCTTAGCCTTCTGCATATATCAATAGCTGTTAAATCAGAAATAGACGAGCTAATAATTAGCGCGTCTGGCTCAATTTGGCGAACGTTGACAAGGCCGCTAAAACCATCTTGATAAACACTGACGAGGTAGCTCTCTTGGATTAGCTCGGACTCAATTAAACGAGAAAAGCTAGATTCATTTTCTATGACAAGAATATGTTTGGCCATATAAACCCACCTCACTCTCTAAAGTGAAAGCACCAGAAAGCAGGGCAAAATAAAGCCTATTCTAGGCGCTAGAACATAGGCTCTTCTTAACACTCTTAGCATCAAGCTTTCTGAGTCTTTCAGTGTTTGTCGCTACAGTATGGCAAGTAAAAATGAAATGAACGTGAAAACTCTACTCAATTCAGAAAGTGTTTTTTTGTCTCGTCCAGTCGTTGCGATTAAGGCGATTGCGGAAAAAGCTTAGTATTGTTGGCCAGATGGCATCTAGATAAGGTGCTGCAATAGGTTTCCCGCATCTGATTATTTAGTCACATCGACAGTTTTTTGCTTGTTGAGTTCTAAAAATTAAGGCCAGAAAATATTCCATGAAAAACAGGCCTCAGTTTTTGGAGTGAGGCCTGCCAAATTTTATTCGTCAACGAAATTACTGGCCGTACCAGTCTTTTCGCCACTGCTCCATTTGATCAATTTCGACCTGCTGGGTCGATACAATATCTTGGGCGAGTTGTTGAACGTCTGGTCGGCTACTTTTCTCTAGGGCATCTTGCGCCATAGCTAATGCCCCCTCATGGTGGGGAATCATGCCATTGATAAAACGTAGGTCAAATTCATCATCGGCAGCGCCCAAGTCGCCACTCATCATCATGGTGGCCTGCATATCAGGCGTCATAGCCATGGAATGTCCCATGGCTGCATGGTACATGACGGGCTCTTGGCTGGCATTTGGGTACCACGCTTGTCGCCATTGCTGCATGCGGTCAATCTCGACCTGCTGAGCGGCGATGATCTCCTCTGCCAACTGCTTGACTTCATCACGCTGCGAATTTTGCAAAGCCGATTCAGCCATCATGACTGCACCCTGGTGATGCAAAATCATGCCGTCAATAAACCGTAAGTCGAACTCCTCGTCACTAGGGCCGAGATCCATCATCATGGAATGGTCGGCCATGGGTTCATCTCCCATGGGCATAGCGGCAGAGTCTGATTCTTTAGGTGCCGGGGATGACGTGCCGCACGCGCTCACCATTACAGGTAGGGACACCAGTCCGCCCACTACTATCCACGAAGCTAATAGTCGTCTCAGAGTCATCGGATGTCAAACCTCTTTTTCATCACAAAGGCGATTGCTCGCTTTCAAGCGCGCTGACGCGCCCGGCACAACTGTCGGTTCTAAGTTTGACACTCAAAAATGAAATGCGGGTGAAATGGAACAGGTCTGAGCAAAATGACAGGACTCTGTCATGATCCAGAATCCATTTCACTTGATACAGCCATTGTTGATCGCACATTTGCCAAACAACAGCGTCCCTGGGGATTGTTCACCTCGCAGCCGCAGCGCTGGGCTTGAATATGGGCCGTAATGTCGTCAAGGGCGCGTCGGTTGGTCGGATTGCGGAGCTGCTGCCGTCGCCAGTCAAAGCAGTAGCACACCGGCACTTCCGGGCCAGGATCTTTGGCAAAGACCGGCACCTTGAGGCGATCGGTTTCAAAGGTTTGCCCGTCGGCACCAAAGTAAACCACCGGGCAGTCAGGGCTAGCGCAAAATCGGTAGCTCTGCTGGGCGTTGAGCTGCGCCAGAGCACTGGGCACCAGCAAACTCTTAAGGGTAATCAGCGGCACGGGTTTGCCCTTAGCCCTATTGCGGGGGCAGTGTTGAGGGGATTGCGTGGCGGTAGTTGGTTGGTCAGTACAACAGTCGCTCATCAGTGGTCTCCTAAATGGACTTTTCCTGAATTGATCTACTTCGCACAGCAGCGGCGATGCTGTCGATAGGCCACCACTGTTAGAGCAATCAAGACGCCCAACAGCGGCAGCAGGACAACATTGAGATAGCCTACCCAGACCGCCAATCCTAGGGGACTGAGTAGAATCACCAGCATCGGTGTAAAGCAGCAGAGGGCCACCACTACGGTGCCAATTAGACTAGCGATCAAGGTGTTTCTAGGGGGCATGGGATACCTGTTCAATAAAGCCGCAGATGGTTCCCTGACAAAGGGTTTCGGTTGGAACAGTAGCATCGTCGGGAAGTTGTGCCGCCAGGTTAGCGTAGTAGGTAGCCAGTTCCTGGCGGAGGGCTTGCAGCTCGGCAATTTGTTGATCGAGCTGCTGGAGATGGCTGGACACCATCGCTTTAAGCTGTTGGCAGGGCGCTGTGCCCCCGGCACGCAACGCAATCAGCTGACCAATTTCCGTCAGCGATAGCCCTAGCCGCTTGGCTTTTTGGATAAAGCGCAGCCGCTCCACATCGGCAGTTCCGTAGAGGCGATACTGAGCCGCGCTGCGCTGGGGGGCTTGCAGCAGCCCCAGCTGCTCGTAATAGCGAATGGTGGAAGCGGGCACCCCAGCGGCCCGACTCAGATCGCGAATTAACATGACGGTGGTTCTACCCCTGCCCTATCCCCGTCGCCGCCAGAGCGTCGCGGGAAATCGGCTGCTGTTGACGGCAACAGTCCACCAATTCGCCATCGACCACCACGGCGGGAAGCCGATGGATGCCGTAGTCCTCCAGTTTTTGACGAGCGGTGGCCGTGATTTGCTCACTGCGCACATCCCAAACTTGAATCTGGCAGGCTGTACAGCTCATCTGCTGCACCAGAGCCACGGCCTCGTCGCACCGAGGGCAACCGGCTACAAAAATTTCAACTTGTCGTTGAGTCATTTCATTACCTTGGAAGTTGTGTTCACTCTAAACCTTGAACCTAGCTTCAAGGTCAAGGGGGAGGCTAAACTCCGATTCGGTATGACAATTTACCAAACGCCCTTGACTCTCTAACGACTTTAGGGTTTAGCCTGAGATGACGGTTAATGCGGCAACTGATGCGAGGCCTCTATTGTGGATCCTTTGGATATAAACCCTTCAGATCTTAGAATCTCAGCAGACTTGGCCTCAGAAGTGTTGGCGCTGGCAGCACGACTACAGGCTGAGCAGCAAAGCAGCTACTCCCTGGAGGAATTAGTTGACACAGGAGCCGAGGCTAACATTGGGCCGGAGTATATTTGTCAGGCAGCGCAACAGATTCAATCACAACAGATTCAGGCGACATTACGCCCTGCCAGCTTCTCTTGGCTAGCTAAGGGCGGTGCGATGGCGGCAGTAATTTTGGTCGCGCTATTCGGTATGTCGCTAATTGGCGGCTCCACCGGTATGGGCTGCCATGCCAGGATGGACGCGGTAGAGAGCCATCGCCGATAACCCAGAGCTAGCCGCAGCCCTAACCTAGCGACTGCGGCGTCTCAATTATGAAATAAATATGAAAAGTCCTCGCCATCCACTATGCTTGTGATTATGAAACAATTATGAAAAGCAATGGATTGGCATGTACAGCGGCGATCGCTCCTTGGAGCCGGGCTTCTAGGGGCTGGCACCTGGTTGGGTAGACGGTTTAGCCAACCGGCACTGGCTCAGGAGCGTGCCCAGACTGCTCCGGATCTTCATCACCAGGGCATGACTACCCTAGGCGAGGTTGATCACCTTAGAAATGGCTTTGACCCTCACGTACTGCTGACCCAGTGGAATGGAGGACATGTCTCAATGCTGCCTACTGGGCAGCGACTGCGAGAGTACGACATTACTGCCGTCGAGCGAGAAATTGAGGTGGCTCCGGGGGTGTTCTATCCCGCCTGGACGTACAACGACCAAGTGCCGGGGCCAACCATTCGGGTCACGGAGGGCGATCGCATTCGCATTCGCTTTACCAATCAGGGCACTCACCTACACACCCTGCACTTTCACGGCATTCATGGAGCCAGGCAGGATGGCATTCCAGGAGTGATGGAGGCTGCGCCGGGGCAAACAGTGACCTACGAGTTTGATGCAAAACCCTTTGGCTGCCACCTCTACCACTGTCATTCTGTGCCGTTTAAGCGCCATCTCCACAAAGGGCTCTACGGGGCCTTTATCGTTGACCCTGACCCTCAGTGGCACCCCGACCAGGCAGATGTTGCCCGATCGCGCCTGCTGGGCTCCCCAGAAAACCAGCGCTGGCAGGAGTTGATGATGGTGATGAACGCCTTTGACACCAATTTTGATGAGGAGAACGAAGTCTACGCGGTTAATTCCATTCCCCACGCCTATATGAAGCAGCCGATTCGCATTGAGCGCGATCGCCCAGTGCGCGTCTATCTAATTAACGTGACCGAGTTTGACCCGATTAACTCCTTTCACCTGCACGCCAATTTCTTCGACTACTACGACCATGGCACCACCCTAACCCCTACCCACCGCACCGTTGATACCGTCATGCTCTGTCAGGCGCAGCGGGGCATCATCGAATGCTCCTTTGTAGACTTTGAGCCAGGACTCTATATGTTTCACGCTCACCAAGCCGAATTTGCCGAACTGGGCTGGATGAGTGCCTTTGAGGTGGTGGCATGAAGGCTTTGCCCTGGCGCTGGGTGTTGCCGCCCCTCTTGTTGTCCGGGCTGGCAGCCCTGCTGCTGACCCTGAGCCCGGCCCGGTTGCTCAACTTGAATGCACCGCCGCTGGAGTCCCTGATTGTGGAGCGTACCGTGCTCAATGATCGGGGCATCACCCTCAAGGTGCGGGCGGAGGGTTCAGCTCCCATGACCATTGCCCAGGTTCAAGTGGATGGTGCCTATTGGGCATTTACCCAGCAGCCTCCTGGCCCGATCCGGAGACTGGCGACGGCAACGGTGCAAATTCCATACCCCTGGGTAGAGGGTGAAGCGCATCACGTTCAGTTCTTGACCAACACGGGTGTTGTCGTTGCCCACCCCATTGACGTTGCTCTACCTACACCCGCTCTGTCTCTGGCAACGCTGCTGGGCTATGGCTGGCTGGGGCTCTATGTGGGCCTGGTGCCGGTGGGGCTAGGCATGTTGTGCTACCCCTATTTGAAAGTGCTGGGCCAGCGGGGGCTGACCTTTGTTTTAACCCTGACATTGGGGATGCTAGCCTTTTTGCTGGTAGACACCTTGCAGGAAGGGCTGGAGCTGGCCGGAAAGGCGGCGATCGCGTTTCAAGGCCAAGCCCTGGTCTGGTTTGCAGCTACAGTGGCTGGTCTGGCCCTATTTGTCGTGGGCCGACGCCGAGGCAAACCGCCCGAAGGCTCTGCGCTCTCTACCTACATGGCCCTAGGTATTGGCCTGCACAATCTGGGCGAAGGGCTGGCGATCGGCACCGCCTTTGCCCTGGGGGAAATTGCCTTGGGTTCATTTCTGGTGATTGGCTTTACGCTCCACAACCTGACTGAAGGACTGGGCATTGTCGCGCCGCTGCTCAAGCAAAAACTGCGCTGGCAGACCTGTGTGGCGCTGGCCGCCCTGGCTGGACTCCCTGCTGTAGTGGGGCTGTGGGTGGGGGCTTTTGCTTTTTCTCCCCATTGGGCGGCCCTATTCTTGGGCATTGGTGCAGGAGCGATTTTGCAGGTGATTGTAGAACTAGGCACTTACCTACAGCAGCAACTGCATCGGTCAAGTCTCTCTGGCTTGGCAGGGCTGAGTTTGGCTGGCTTTACGACCGGGCTACTTGTGATGTACAGCACCGCGCTGCTGGTAAAATTTTAGCCAGACAACCTAGCCACCACTTGTTTGAGCGCTACAAGCGCGTTAGATCTGGTGTGGGCTAGGTTGCTGGTACAGGTATGAGTCCGTGTACTGCCCAAGCTGGAAAGACGCTTTTAGCATGGGCACTGCGGGCGGCTTGAGAGGCTATCTGGTCTCTAAAAC
>PYGV01000097.1 GCA_003022385.1 filamentous cyanobacterium CCP3
CCCCCTAGCACCCCGGCGGCCAGCCCCGACAGCAGCAGGGTGACGGGCTGCGCTCCGGCCACCTCGGCGGTGGCCACCCCGCCGTTCGATCGCATAATGTGCAGTTCGCCCCGCACCGACTGCTCCTTCAGGCGGCGGCTGAGGTTGTGGATGTAGCGCTTGACCTTAGGGCCGACAAAGGCGTTGATGCAGGCGGTGGTAAAGCGCTCAAACTCTCGAAACTGCGGGAAGATGCTGGCGCTGGTGGTGATAAACGCCTCGGGAAATAGCTCCTGGGCCAGGGCGGCGACTCGGTCTTCGTGGCGCGAGTCAAAGTAGGAGTTGAGAAAGCAAATGGCGATCGAGTCTACCCCAGCGGCCTTGAGTTCGAGAATAGCGGCGCGGGCCTCAGCTTCGTTGAGGGGGGTCAGCTCTTGCCCTTTGGGGTCGAGGCGCTCGGCCACCACTTTGCGATCGCGCCGTTTGACCAGGGGTCTGGCCTGCCAGGGAATATCCTGCATGATCGAATAGTGCTGGGGCCGCTGATGCCGCCCAATGTGCACAATATCGCGGTAGCCTTGGGTTGTGATCATGCCGGTACGGGCACCGTCGTGGGTGAGCAGGGTGTTGGTGGCAATGGTGGTGCCGTGCAGCACGTGCTCAATGGCGGCGTAGTCGGTTTGGGCCATCTGGCATAGGGTGGCAATGCCCTCCATCATGCCAATCGAGGGATCTTCGACGGTGGTGGGCACCTTGTGAATCCAGGTCTGCGCCTGGGCCACATCGGCCAAAATGAGATCGGTAAAGGTACCCCCAATGTCTACACCGATCAGTTTCATGGTTAACGACCTCTGCCAAAGGGAACGCCAGCATCTTAGGTAAAGGCAGGCTAATGCAGCTGTTCAGCCTGCACTGTTTTACCGGCAATGCATAGGTTATGGGGTGGAAAGGGTTTTAGGTGTCGGGTTTTGGGTATCAGGTTTCAGGCTTGACGCCTTATACCGAATCCGAATTCCATCCCCCCGATTCCCAAAAGGCCAACCCGTAGGGGCAAACGGTTGTTTGCCCTCAACCAATCGGGTGTGGCTAGGCCAGATTTCGTATTAGTCGGTAGCGATGGCAACAGTGAACCGATCGCTTTTCTGACCAGGATGAATCGGCAATATTTTGAGGTTGGGGCTATGGCGGTGATTACTTCTCTGCGGGTCAACGGCGATCGCCTACAGCAGCGCCTCAATGCCCTCGCTGCCATCGGTCGCCTGCCCGAGGGTGGGGTGCGGCGCATCGCCTATAGCGATGACGACCTAGCGGCCCGACAGTGGGTTACTACCGCCATGCTAGAAGCCGGGATGACCGTCACCCGCGATGCGGCGGGCAACATTATCGGTCGGTACGCGGGCAAAAAATCGCTGCCGGCTTTGGCCGCCGGGTCTCACATTGATACAGTACCCGCCGGGGGCCGCTACGACGGTGCCCTCGGGGTGCTGGCGGGCATTGAAGTGGTCGCCACCCTGAACCAGGCGGGGCAGCGGCTCAACCACCCCATCGAGGTGATCGTCTTTACTGACGAAGAAGGGGAGATGATCGGCAGCAAAGCCATGGCGGGCACCCTGCACCTCGATGACGCTGAGCCCTTTCGGCGGCTAGACGGCACCGCTATTCAAACCTGCCTTCAGCGGATCGGCGGTGACTGGGACGGCCTCCCCACCGCCCAACGCACCGCCCAAGATATGGCCGCCTACCTAGAACTCCACGTCGAACAGGGCGGCGTGCTGGAATCGGTACAGCGCCAGATCGGGGTCGTGCAGGGCATTGTCAGCCTGCACCGCTACCAGGTGGTGATCACCGGGCGGCCCAACCATGCGGGCACAACCCCCATGACCATGCGCCAGGATGCCCTCTACGCGGCATCGCTACTAGTGGCCGCCGTCCACGATGTGGCGACCAATCCGCCGGGCGATCAGGTCGCCACAGTCGGGTATCTCACGGTACAACCCAACGCGGCTAACATCGTGCCGGGCCGGGTAGACCTCACCATTGACCTGCGCGATCTATCCCTGGAGGTAATCAACAGAATGGTAAATCATCTCCAGCAGTGCATTCAGGCGATCGCATCGGCGACCCACACGAAGATTCAGATGCAGCCCCAGCACGCCGTGGACCCTACGCTGGCCAGTGCCACGATTCAAACGACCATCGCCGCCGTTTGCGACAGCCTTCAACTCAGCCATTATTTCATGCCCAGTCGGGCCGTCCATGATGCCCAAGAAATTGGCCGTATTACCTCCATGGGAATGATTTTTGTGCCCAGTCAGGCTGGGGTTAGCCACGCCGAAGATGAATATACCTCGCCTGAGCAATGCAGTCAGGGAGCTAATGTGTTGCTCAACACGCTGCTGCGATTGGATGCATTGCTTTCGGTCTAAGCGAGAATCTATATTGAAACCAACAAGGGCTTCCGATTGGTTGAATCGTAAACCTTTGGGCCCAAAGACCAGAGATAAAACTTATATCTACTTGGGCTTGGCTCTCTATCAAGTGATATGAATCACCATGGGTTCAATCTTTTGAAAAGTAGGGAGCTATGCTCATTTCTGGTGTATGAATGGAAAAGAAGAAAGGGCGTATTCTGCTGGATAAAGCAAAACACCAGACCAGGAATACACCATGAATAGCGACCATCTTATTTCATTACCCAGGCCGGAGACAACGGAGAGCTTCAACGACGCCCTAAGCGATCTGATTCGTCGAGGCGCCCGTCAGATCATCGCTCAGGCGGTGGAGGCAGAATTGCAAGAGTTTTTAGAGCAGTATCAAGACCGCCGGGATGAGCAAGGCCGACAGGTGGTGGTGCGCAACGGCTACTTGCCCGAGCAGACGATTACAACTAGGGTCGGGGAGGTTGAGATCCAAGTTCCCAAGGTTCGAGACCGCAGCGGCAGCGGCGTCAAATTCAACTCCATGCTGCTGCCGCCGTACTTGAAACGCGCCAACAGTGTGGAGGAACTCCTGCCGTGGCTGTATCTCAAAGGCGTCTCAACAGGCGACTTTAGCGAGGCCCTGAGCGCGCTGTTAAAGCGTGAGGCCAAAGGGGTCTCTCCCGCCACGATTAGTCGGTTGAAAGCGCAACGGAGCGAGGAGCACCAAGACTGGCAGCAGCGGTCATTACGGCATCACCGCTATGTTTATATCTGGGCCGATGGCATTTACTTCAATATTCGTTCCGATGAACGGCAGTGCATTCTGGTCATCATTGGCGTCACCGATAAGGGCCACAAAGAGCTCCTCGGGCTGACCACTGGCTATCGGGAGTCAGAGTTGAGCTGGAAGCCCCTCATGTTGCACCTCAAAGACCAGGGACTCGCTGATGATCCTGAATTGGCCATTGGGGATGGGGCCTTAGGCTTTTGGAAAGCCCTGCCTCAGGTACTTCCATCCACGAAGAAACAACGCTGCTGGGTCCACAAGACGGCCAACGTCCTCAACAAACTACCGAAGCGGCAGCAACCAGAGGTCAAACGAGCGATTTGGGAAATTTACCGGGCTGAGTCTAAAGCAGAGGCCAATAAGGCTTTAGACCGCTTTAGCAAGACCTACCAGGCGAAGTATCCAGAAGCCGTCACCTGTTTGGTTAAAGACCGAGACGTGTTACTTACCTTCTTTGACTTCCCCGCTGAGCATTGGGCGCATATTCGCACCACCAATCCCATTGAGTCCACCTTTGCCACCGTGCGCCTCAGAACCGACAAGACCCGAGGCTGTGTCTCTGAGGCTGTGTCTCTAAGGACACCATCCTTGCCCTGGTCTTCAATCTGGTCGAGAGTGTTCAGAAAAGCTGGCTCAGAATTCGAGGCTTCAAATACCTCGCCGATGTGATTGAAGGAGTCAGTTCAAAGATGGCTGCCGAGCTGATGACAACACCAATTTGACCCAGATGCAGGACGCTGCCTAATTCCTAGCCATACACCAGATTTGACAATATCTCCCTAACTTCGCCAAACCCCCCTTGCAGCAAGGATTTCAGGAATTAGCTATCACGCTAAATTGACTATCACCTAAAAAGCTAAAAATTAAAAGGCTTGCCCCATAAGCTTTTTAGGCCTATCAAACACTTCCTTCACACGAGGGGCGGGTCTATTGCTGAGTTTCGAGCGTAAATACCGCACAGTAGCCCGCCATCACATTCAGATATTGGTAGGCCGGAGATGATCCAATCTCATCCGATCGAGGTACCGCTCTTCAATAATTTTGCTCGAATTGCCCACCCAGCGAGCAATGGTGGTTGAGGAGTGGCCCTGCAAGGCCTGAAGGGTTATAAACGTGTCGCGGCAATTGTAGGGCGTCATTTTGATGCCTTCTTTCGTCGACAGCTCTAGGTCACTCAAAGAGTGGCCTTTGGGCGATGGAAAGACCAAGGCTTCGGGATCTGGGTGCTCAGGCCGAATGGATTGCAAGAGTTCTTTTAAATTATCAGGGCAAGTAAACCAGCGCTTAACCGCTGTTTTATCCTCTTTGCGTCTGACCTTACGGCCTGAAATTTCAACAATGCTTTCATGGAAATGTACTCGGCTGCAATCGGGTAGCACACTGCCCCAGCGCAGCCCAATCGCCTCACAGGGGCGGCACCCCGTCCAGAACAGGAATTTGACGAAGGGTGCGTAGTGCAGGTAGTCGGTACCTGGTCGGCTATCGTTGACGAAGGCGGCAATGATGCGATGGCCCAAGGGCCGGTCTTTGACCATCGCGCTCCTCGACGGTAAACGCCACAGGCGGTGGTGCTTTCGATTGGAGCATGTCCAGGTACATGCCTGAAAAGGGATTCTCCTGAATCAGATTGTGCTTGAGACCCCAGTCACAGGCGGCTGAGATTTGCATCAGTGACCGGCGGGCTTGCGATTCAGTGGTGGCCCTCAGAAGTTCTGTGCGAAATTTGAGCGGGTTCTTCAACCCATCAGTTTTACATTTGCGGATGTGGGCAGCGACGGGCTCATAGGTGCTGTTCAGGGTGGTCGGCGAGATGTTGGGGGTGCGGTACTCCATGTATTGCAACCAGAGGTCGAGCAGCTTAGGAATCGAAGGAGCCCTGCGCTGAGACTCGGACTGTTCGATCTCGGGTCGGTACTTATCGAGGCTAGGGTCGAAGTTGCCCGAAACAAAATCCAGCTCGATTTGACGGGCTTTTTGCTCGGCTAGCTTGCGGTTGATGGGGGAATCGGGCAGACCGGTGCTGAAGTAGTATCGTTGGCGCTGCCAGCTAAAGACCAACTGCAAGCGATCATTGGAGTTCTTAACCTGGACAGTACCTTTCCTGGCTTTGCGAGACTTGGACTGGGCCGTTGAGGGAGAAGGCATGGCGGGGAATTGGGTAAGTGGACTGTGGCAGACCCCCGTTAATTACCCCAAACTTACCCCAAAAAGTGGCCTAAAGATGTCCATCTACACCCAATTTTAGGATTCTATGCGTCTCGCCACACTAAGCGGTCGAGACCCTGAACCCTTTGGAATCAAGGCATTTCAGGCATTTGAGAGTGAAGCCGATGGCGGGATTTGAACCCGCGACCGCTCGATTACGAATCGAGTGCTCTACCACTGAGCCACATCGGCAAAATATATTTACAGTCACCTAGTATAACAGCGCTAGGCGATCGCAATGTCGAGTTTTTTGCCAATGCTGATAAATCAGTGCAATCTGCGGGCTGGTTGATGCAAACATCTCCAGTCGTAACTTCCCAGAAATGCTTGAGAGGAGTGGCTAGTCTTTTTCAATGTATTTACGAACGCTGTTGAGGTCAATGTAGCGATCGGTGGCGTTGCGCAGTTCACGGGCAATCATGCCCTCTGTAGAGACGACGGTGATGTGGGTGTTTTTAGATCTCAGCAGCTCGATCGCCCGTTCGAAATCGCCGTCGCCGCTGAATAGAACTACCTCATCATACTGGTCAACCGTGTTGAACATATCAATGGCAATCTCGATGTCAAGGTTAGCCTTCTGAGAGTATCGACCAGAGGTATCGTCGTAATATTCTTTAAGAATTTTGGTGCGGACAGTGTAGCCGAGACTAATCAAAGCATCCCGAAAACCACGCTGATCTTGGGGATCTTTGAGGCCAGTGTACCAAAAGGCGTTGACCAAAGTAGCACCGCCATCAAGGCTGAGGAAGTATTCGAGCACGCGCTTGGGATCAAAAAACCAGCCATTTTTTTGCTGGGCGTAGAACATATTGTTACCGTCTACAAATATTGATAAGCGCTTCAGACCGTACTTATTAGACATAAATATTGTGAGTAATTAACTTAACAAGTTACCTATAATCTTTGTAGATGCTGAGTTTCTCAAATAAATAGGCTAGCTATTTAGAAAACGTTCCCAGCTTGCTTACATGTAAAAACAGACAAAGCTCGTCTGTTTTTACATGTAAGCAAGGGTAAGAGTTTAACGGTTTCCTCTAAAAAAATCTAGAAAATCGGTCAAACTAAACTTCCTGAGAGGCATCGCTGAGGATTAAGCTCTAACCCGCTGCATCCTTGGTAGGACTGGCTGCCCTCGGGTAGCCACTCATCAAAGATCCACGGAGCGAGCCTTGAAGAGCAGTGCTAGAGTCACCTGCCCTACTGAGAAACTACCCTTAGCAACACTATCCACAACGGCTGCGATCGTCGCTACGACCCCAGGGATAAGTGCTACCCAGTCTTAACTCTTGCATTTAGATTAGATGTCATACACGCTAAAGTCCTAAAAGTAAGTTTATCTTTCTAACCAGTATAAGCGCTTACACTCATTTCTGGACTGCCGTGCCGCTTGCAACTTAAGGTATATCACTCGTTTGAGCTTTTAGAGCAGCTTGCAGATCGGCGGGAAAATTTTCTAGAAAGGTGTACCCCGTAGCTACCTCAAGACGCTGAATCGAGGTTTGGTACTGCTGCCAGTTGGGGTTAACCTGCTCAATGTTGGGCATGTCTACGGCGATTATCTGGGTGTCGCTACCAATGCCTAGGCTGCCATCGGGGAGACGGTCGTACACCACCATAATTTTCCAGAGGCGGGAGGGAATAGCGATTGCGCGGTTGCCGATGCTGCCCTGGCTGCCGTAGGCTCCGGCGAACACGTGCAGACTGCGATCGTACTGGTAGACCAGCCCGCGGCCGTATTCTTCGAGCTCGCGCCAGGGGCCACGGTTGTTTTCAGGCGCCTGGGGAATGATGTTGGTCATTAAAAAGGTGGCGGCGTTATCGCTCACGGTGCGGGTGCGATCGCCTGAGGGCACCACATGGCCGCGATCGTAGCCGCTGCCCCGGTAGTCGTTGGGGGTGACCTGATAAAACCCGGCGGGCAGGCCGCCATCGGGGCGAAAGTTATCCTGGCGATCGGTGGAGCCTAGCCAGGCGGCATCGACCTCCCAACTGGCCCAGTTCAACCCATTGCGATCGCGGCTGTAGCTCAGCACGTACTGATTGCGCTGCAGCAAATAATTGTTGGGGTTTGTCGTCGCCGCCTGGCTCGGGTTGCCCAGCACCAGGTGGGGGTTGCTCGAGGGTGGGACCGGTGGGTCAGGCGGTGGCGGTACCGGGGGCAGCAGCTCACAGGCTGTGCCGTTACCGTCGCCATCGAGGCCGTAGGGGTCACCCCTAAAGGCATCTAGCACCGTTTGGGCCTGGGACTGGCTGGCAAAGTCGCCGCAGTTGCAGTCGTCGTCAACGCAGGGGGGCAGGGTGGCCAGATCCACCGGGGTAGTCCAGGTATTGACCAGCAACAGCAGGTCGCTACAGCCTGTTAGCCCCAGGCCCAGGACCACCAGCACCAGCGATCGGCCCCACACATGCCTTGAGAAAAATGTCATAACAAGGGACTACTCGAAGGGTTGAACAATCTGTCACGATTAATCGTACAAGTGTACTCAAAAATGGCTGCCAAGCAAGGATTTGTTCCCCCGTCGGAGAATGTAATCTGTCATTCGACGGAGGATAGAAGGTTGCAGAAGGACTCAATAGCGTTAACAATGTGAAACGTGGCCTGGCTTATGCCCCTGCCCGGTATAGGGATGCTTAATCCAACACGGGCAAGGGTGCAGTTGAGGCCAGAAGCACCAAAATTGTAGAAAGTTACTGTTTCGACGCTTTTACCTATTCACTACCAGGATGATTATGCTCAACCACGCAATTGCCAAACTACAGGCATGGTTCCCCGCCGCTGAGGTACACGCTCACTGCGACGGCCCCTGCGGCGTTTACGACCCCTCTTCGGCCCGCATCGCTGCCGAAGCCGTGGTGTCGATGACCAAGAAACTGGTGGATCTGGAGATGCCCGCCGCTGGTGACAAGGCCGCTGCTGTGGCTTACCACAACACCTTCGCTCGCTATACGGCCATCAAAGAGGAGCAGGCTCAGATTACTAAAGATGAACTGCTGGTGCTGTGGACCGACTACTTCAAGCCCGTGCACCTGGAGCAGTTCCCCGACCTGCACGACACCTTCTGGAAGGCCGCTAAGCTCTGTTCTGCCACCAAGGTAGAGGTCAGCGTGCAGCACGCCAATGAGCTAATGGAAGCCGTGCACAAGATTCACAATATGTTCTGGGCCACCAAGAACCGCGATGTTTCTTGGTACACCGCTAGCTAGATGAAGAAGGTGAGGAGGGTGAGGAGGGTGAGGTAGATGGAGAAGGCGAAGCTGTTTTTCCTCCTTATCCCCTCGCCTTCCTCATCCCTTCATCGCTCTGCCATAGCTCGATGTCGGTAAACCCCTCCTTCGAAACCGCTCCGTCGCCGCCCTCGCAGTTGCGCAGCAGCCATCCTACTGATGTAGTGCTATGGCTGCTGCGCCTGCGGCGGCGGTTTCGCGTTGTGGGCGAGTCGATGCAGCCGTTGCTGGTGGCCAGTACCGAGGTGTTAATCAATCCGTTTGCCTACCGCCAGTCTCGGCCCTCACCTGGAGATTTGGTGGTGGCTTACCATCCCCACCAGCCAGGTTTGAGGCTAATTAAGTGGGTGGTGTATGTCGAGGCCGAGGGGTGCTTTTTAAAGGGGCTAAACGCCGCTGCCAGCACCGACAGCCGCGAGTTTGGCCTGGTGCCCTGGGAGAGAATTGTGGGGCAGGTGGTGTGTCGGTTCCCGTAAAATGCCGTGAAAGCGGTGGGGAAACGGGGTCAGGAGAACTCCTCGACTACAGCCATAGCGGCAGCGGGAGAATCGACGCAGTAGGCGTGAATGCCAAGGGCGCGGGCAGCTTCAACGTTGCGAAGGCCATCGTCAAAGAAGGCAACGGTGTCGGCGGGGGTATTGAGGGTGCTCAGCAGGTGCTCAAAGATAGCGGCACTGGGCTTCATCAGGCCGATCTGGTAGGACAAAAACAGCCGGTCAAAGTAGTCGAAAAAGTCGTAGCGATCGCGCAGTCGTTCGTAGTGGGCCGGGTTGGTATTCGACAGCAGCGACAGGTGGTAGCGGGGCTTGAGCGCGCTCAGCACCTGATTGCAGCCGGGCAGCGGGGCCTGCACAATTTCGAGAAACTCGTGCTGCAGCCGCTCAGGCGCAATCGCTAGCTCAAATTCTTCAATAAAGGCCATGGCAAAGGCCTCAAAGTCGATGCGCCCGGTTTCAAAATTGGCGGTGCTGCGGGCGCTCACCCAAAGCCGGTGCAGGTCTTCGAGGGTCATGGGGCTGTTGAGCAGGGTTTTGACGCGATCGAGCCACTGTAGCTCGACCAGCACCCCGCCCATGTCAAATACGATGTGTGTAATGCTCATAAAGCGATCGCCGTACGTCAACTACAAAACGCCCCGGCCAGACTCTGGTCGGGGCGCTCTACTATCCAAAGAGATAGGGCTAAAACGGTAGGGGCACAGCACGCCGTGCCCCTACGGCCTACTTAGCGGCAGCGGCCTGGCGCTCCTTGGCTTCCTTAATCACTTCCTCGGCCACATTGCTGGGGCAGGGAGCGTAGTGAGAGAACTCCATGGAGAACTGGCCCCGACCGGAGGTCATGGTGCGCAGGTCGCCAATGTAGCCAAACATTTCGCTTAGGGGCACATCGGCCTTGACGCGAACGCCGGTAGCACCGGGATCTTGAGACTTGATCATGCCGCGGCGGCGGTTGAGGTCGCCGATCACGTCACCCATGTAGTCATCGGGGGTGAACACATCCACCTTCATGATCGGCTCTAGCAGTTGAGGGCCAGCCTTGGGCAGCGACTGGCGATAGGCGGCGCGGGCGGCGATTTCAAAGGCGATCGCCGACGAGTCAACCGCGTGGTAGGCCCCGTCGGTGAGGGTGACCTTGAGGTCAACCACCGGGTAGCCTGCCAAAGGCCCTTTGTCGATGCTGGTCTCAAAGCCCTTTTGTACCGCAGGCCAAAATTCGCGAGGCACGTTGCCGCCGGTAACCGCCGACTCAAACTGGAAACCAGCGCCGGTTTCAGCGGGCTCGATCACATAGTCGATCTTGCCGTACTGACCCGAACCACCCGACTGTTTCTTGTGGGTATAGCTGTCAACCAGACGCTTGGTGATCGACTCGCGGTAGGCCACCTGGGGCTTGCCCACTTCGACTTCGACGCCGTGGGTGCGCTTGAGAATGTCGACCTTGATGTCGAGGTGCAGTTCGCCCATGCCCTTGAGGATGACTTCGCCGCTCTCTTCGTCGGTTTCCACCTGGAAGGAGGGGTCTTCGGCCACCATCTTGCTGATTGCCATGCCCATTTTTTCGTTGTCGCCCTTCTTCTTCGGCGATACCGCAATGGAGATCACCGGGTCGGGGAAGACCATGGGCTCCAGAGTGGCAGGGGCTTTGGGATCGCAGAGGGTGTGGCCGGTCTGCACGTTCTTCATGCCGATCAGCGCCACGATGTCGCCGGCCTGGGCCGACTCGACCTCTTCACGATCGTTGGCGTGCATTTCGACCAGGCGGCTGATCCGCTCGGTTTTGCCGGTAGCCGTATCGAGAATGGTATCGCCCTTCTTCAGCTGACCCGAGTAGATGCGGGTGAAGGTGAGTGCCCCAAAGCGATCGTCCATAATTTTGAACGCCAGCGCCCGCAGGGGCTTGTCGGCATCGGCGTAGGCCAGGTTGCCGGTGGGGTTGCCCTCCAGGTCAATCTCGGGCTGGGGCGGTACTTCGAGGGGGTTGGGCAGGTAGTCAACCACCGCGTCTAGCACCAGCTGTACCCCTTTGTTTTTAAAGGAGGAACCGCAGTAGGTGGGGAAGAAAGCCAGTTCTCGAGTGCCCTTGCGAATGCAGGACTTGATTTCGTCGATGGTTACTTCTTCACCTTCGAGGTACTTTTCGAGGATGGCTTCGTCCTGCTCGACGGCCAGTTCAACCATCGCCTCGCGGTACTCTTCGACCTGATCCTTCATGTCTTCGGGGACATCCTGGATCGTGTAGTTTTCAGGCTTGCCCGACTCATCCCACACCCAGGCTTTGCGGGTAAGCAGGTCAACGACGCCCACGAAGTCGTTTTCAGTACCGATGGGCAGCACCATAACCAGGGGCGTGGCCGCCAGCACGTTTTCAACTTGCTTGATGACGCGGTAATAGTCAGCCCCAACCCGATCGAGCTTGTTGACGTAGATGACGCGAGACACCTTGGAGTCGTTGGCGTAGCGCCAGTTGGTCTCAGACTGAGGTTCTACACCGCCCGAGCCGCAGAAAACACCAATGCCGCCGTCGAGCACCTTGAGAGAGCGGTACACCTCAATGGTGAAGTCAACGTGGCCGGGGGTGTCAATGATGTTGAGCTGGTGCTCTTTCCAAAAGCAGGTGGTGGCTGCCGACTGAATCGTAATCCCCCGTTCTTGCTCCTGCTCCATAAAGTCGGTGGTGGCGGCACCGTCGTGAACCTCACCAATTTTGTGAATGCGGCCGGTGAGGGCGAGGATGCGCTCGGTAGTGGTGGTCTTGCCCGCGTCTACGTGGGCGAAGATGCCAATATTGCGATAACGGGTGATGTCTTTAGCCATAACTGCTTCTCCGGGTTCTGGGCGATGGGCCGCTGGTGACCATCTTCATGGGTTACTCAGACGGGGTCTGGGTTGTCGTTGGTAGCCTTGACAACAGAAAACTCTATCACGACACCATGACTGGCACGAGACCATGACGGGGAGTCTGAGCTGAGGCCGCGGCAACAACACCTAATATGAACTATTGTAAAACCCCCTGACACATCCGTGAAAGGGGGGAGAGTTATTACTAGGTTCTTTTCCAAGGATAGCCGCCATTGGAGCGGGAATGGGTGGTGAAAACCCATCATTTGCGGACAGCGACTCTTGCCGAGATCGCTCCGCGAATCATACTTTTTGAAGACCGCACTCGCGATCGCTCGTCTTGCCAAGCTTTGGGCAATCCAGCGGTTTCGGACAGCTCAGCTGTGCCTTACAAGGACTTATCGTTCCCTTAACGCAAAAACCATCGAAGCATAAAAATTGCCGACTCAAACCGAAACCAGCCCATCAAAACCTGGGATAGCGGCAGATTCTCTCTACAATAATGGCCGTGTCGTTAAGGAGAACTGACTATGGGCAGCGTTGCCGGTACCGATAACTACCCCGCCAGTGGCTATGTGGGGGCGGCCATTGTGGGCAGCAGCATTACGCTGTCGCTAAAAGATTTCACTATCGCCGCTGAAAATGACAGGCTGGAAGCCTTCTTAACGATTAACGGCAATCTGGCCAAACGCCACATTGCCCTGGGGCCACTGCCTCAAACCAGCGGCGCTTTTGACCTGCCAGTGCCAGAGGGCACCGATATTAGTCTGTTTAATACGCTGGTCATTCGCCCGCTGGGCAGCGATACCACGGTGGCCACCGCCTCTGTGCCGTAAAGCTGGCTAAACAAGCCGAAGGCTAAACAATCGTGTCGGCGGTGCCCCTGCGCTGGGGATGTTTTAGATAATTAGGTATAAAGCCTGCGATCGCATTCACCCGCTTTTTAGAAAGCCTGACCAGCAGGTAGGCGCCACCATAACTAAACCATGACTAATCAAGACGAACAGTCTCGCCAGCGGCTTACCCAGCAGCGCCAGCAGGCTGAGCACAGCCAAAACAGTCGGCTTGAGCGCAGCGAGGAAGAACTGCACCAGCCGTCAGACCAGACGGTGGATGAAAAGGCGCGTCAGTCGATGGCCAATCAGCATCGCCAGGCCGAACACGCCCGAGACAACCTGCTTGAGCGCAGTGAGGAGGACCTGCACTAGCATTTTTTCTAAGGAGGTTGAGAGTGGCCAGTCAAACCCTCGGTCGGCCATCGATGGCCGACCAACTAATAGCCCTGTGGACGGTGTTTTTGCTAGGTACGCTGTTCCACACCCAGCTAGCCCTGATACCGCTATTTCACGGCCTCAGCGTGCTGGCACCCCACGGCCATGTGGCTACCGGCATCAGCGAAATAGCGTCGGTTCTTTGGCTCATGCTGGCCTTTTTTATCGTGCCCCTCATGGCTATGGTAGGCATTTGCTTTTTCGACTCTCGACTGTATCGCCTGGCCCACCTCTGGCTGACACTGATATATTCGGTGCTGAATGTGGCCCATCTGGTGGTGGATATAAGCATTCCTCCCGTTGCCTGGTACCAGGTGGCGCTGATGGCCTGGCTGGTTGTCGTGGGTTTGGGGCTAAATGGCGTAGCCTATCGCTGGTTCAAAGCGTCCCGCCGGCAGAGCCACCAGCCAGGCTGGCAGTCAACCCACTGACGCCATAGCCGGGTCTTTCAGCCCGCAGAGGGCAGCCTCACCACTTAGCCCGCGCCGGAGATGGGCCTGCAACCACCAAAGATGCTAATCTTCTAGGCCCAACGCTCACTTGTGGCCTGAGTCAGGTATGCCTTGCTCGATCTCCCATTCTCAACGACCTGCGGCAATGGTGGTCTGCCCCCACTACCTGGCCTCTACCGCTGGCCTCAACATACTGAGCCAAGGCGGCAGTGCGGTAGATGCGGCGATCGCCGTTCAGGCGGCTCTAGCGGTAGTCTACCCCCACATGACCGGGCTGGGCGGCGATGGATTTTGGCTGGGTTATGACGCTCAAGCCCAGCAGCTGTACGGCCTCAATGGCTCCGGGCGGGCGGGGGCCGGGTGCGATCGCGCCCTCTTTGCCCGCCTTGGCCTAGACACCATTCCCCAGCGCGGCCCCCAGGCGGCCATTACGGTACCGGGAGGGGTTTCAGCCTGGGGGGTGGCCCACCAGCGCTTTGGTCGTCTGTCCTGGGCCGACCTGCTTCAGCCTGCGATCGCTCTAGCCGAGGGGGGGTACCCGGTTTCGCCCTCGCAAGCCCACTGGACGCGGGTAAATCAGGCGGATCTCATCGCCTACGGCGGCGCTAGCACCCCCTTTCTGCCAGGGGGCAGGGCACCCCATGCTGGCACTCAAGTCGTCAACCTGCCTCTGGGCAAGACTCTGCGACGGCTGGCTACGGGTGGCCCCCAAGCCTTTTACCAGGGAGACATTGCTGCTGAGCTAGTCGCTTACCTGCGCAATTTAGGCGGGTTGCTCAGCGTGGATGACTTTGCCCGCCACACCACGACCTGGGTGGAGCCGATCGCAACGACTTACCGGGGTTACCAGGTGTGCCAGCTACCGCCCAACACCCAGGGCTTTACGGTGCTGCAAATGCTCAACGTGCTGGAGGGGTTTAACCTGCATACCGTGGGTCACGGCACCGCCGACTACTATCACCTGCTGGTAGAAGCCACCAAGCTGGCCTTTGCCGATCGCGATCGCTGGCTGAGCGACCCCGACTTCAGTGATATTCCCCTGACAGAGCTACTTTCAAAGGCCTATGGCGATCGCCGTCGCGCCAGGCTCAGCATGGCCGTCGCCCAAAACTACTCTGCCTCTGAG
Source organism: filamentous cyanobacterium CCP3 (assembly GCA_003022385.1). GTDB lineage: Bacteria > Cyanobacteriota > Cyanobacteriia > Phormidesmidales > Phormidesmidaceae > Nodosilinea. The sequence continues at coordinate 14,804 of PYGV01000097.1, forward strand.
GTCGGTGGTGGAACTACTTACACCGCCGTAGTCGATGGCGCAGGCAACGCCGTATCCATTATTCAAAGCAACTACTTTGACTTTGGTTCGGCGGTAGTGCCCCCAAACCTGGGCTTTCCGCTACAGAATCGAGGAGCGCTGTTCTCGCTCAATAGCGATCATCTCAATGCCCTCGAACCAGGCAAGCGCCCATTCCACACGCTGATGCCCGGCCTGGTGCTAAACAGCGAGGGCCGTCCCCATCTGGTGCTGGGCACCATGGGCGGTGAGGGCCAGCCCCAAACTCAACTAGCGCTGCTGACCCGCATCCTCGACTTTGGCTTTGCCCCCCAAACGGCCATTGATTTGCCCCGCTGGGTGTGGGGCCGCACCTGGGGTGAGGCATCGACGCAGCTTGCCGTCGAGAGCCGCATTCCCGCAGCTGTACGACAGGCCTTAATAGACCGAGGGCACCAGCTGACGATAGCCCCCGCCTGGACCAGCCAAATGGGCCATGCCCACGCTATTCAAGTGAGTGCTGAGGGTTTACGGGGCGGCTGCGATTTAAGGAGCGATGGTGCGATCGCCTGCTTGTGACCTCCTCTCAATCTCTCCAGGCTGGCCCTGCGCCTTATTCCTCAGGTTTGAACCTGAAGGATTAGTATCTCCCCAGCGAAAGGTTTACAAACCGCAACATTTTCGTTAATGTTAGTGACATACATACCCGCTTGTTCTTTGTAGACAAGCACCTTGCAAACCTAACTGCACTTATTTTCATCATGACCACGACCTTACAAAGACAACAATCTGCCTCCCTGTGGGAGCAGTTTTGCCAGTGGGTCACCAGCACCGAGAACCGCCTGTATGTGGGCTGGTTCGGCGTGCTGATGATTCCCACTCTGCTCGCTGCGACCGCCTGCTTCGTCGTCGCCTTCATCGCGGCCCCCCCCGTCGACATCGACGGCATCCGTGAGCCCGTGGCTGGCTCCCTGATGTATGGCAACAACATCATCTCCGGTGCGGTCGTGCCCTCCTCCAACGCCATCGGCCTGCACTTCTACCCCATCTGGGAAGCCGCTTCCCTCGATGAGTGGCTGTACAA
>PYGV01000415.1 GCA_003022385.1 filamentous cyanobacterium CCP3
ATTTTGTGTTGGGTGCAGAGACTATTTTCCCTGCACCCTCTTTTTTCGGCCTACTCCCCTAACCGCTGGATGCGCCCAAAGGGTTCTAAAACATGCCTGGTCGATCACTAGCCCATGCGATCGCCTACCACATAGCAGTTGCGGCCCTGGGCCTTGGCTTGGTAAAGAGCCAGGTCAGTACGGTGAACTAGCTCGCGGGGAGAATGCTCTTTGACCGAGGGACGGTGGCACACGACGCCAAAGCTCAGGGTGATCACTCTAGCCACTTCGGAGTAGGCGTGGGGCAGGTGGCGCTGAGCGATCGCCGCCTGGATTTTTTCAATGACGCCGATCGCCCCTTCTAGAGTCGTGTCGGGCAGCAGCAGTACAAATTCTTCGCCGCCGTAGCGGGCAGCCAGGTCGCCTGGCCGCTGCACCACGCTGTTCAACACCTGAGCCACCTGGCGCAGACAGTCGTCACCGGCCAGGTGGCCATAGTTGTCGTTGTAGGGCTTAAAGTAGTCAATATCGCAGAGAACCAGCGACAGCGACTTCTGCTGGCGGCGGGCCCGCTGCCACTCTAAATCGAGCGCCTGGTCAAAGCTGCGGCGGTTGGCAATTTCGGTCAGGCCGTCGACAGTGGCCAGGCGGTTCAGCTCGGCGTTGACCCGCTGGAGCTTTTGGTTGAGTTCGGCCTGAATCGCTTCGGCATGCTTGCGATCGGTAATGTCGCGCACGATGACCAATACTTCAGCGTCATTGATGGGCACTACCCGCGATTCTTCATAGCGCAGCTCGCTGTTGAGATTCAAGGAATGTTCGTAGCGCTGAGGCATGCCCGTATCGAGGGCCAGTCGCACGTAATGCATACGCCGATCGGCTAGATCACGGGGAAATCCCTGATAAATCGACTGATGGGAGTGAGGTTGGATTGGGCTAAAGAGTGTAATCTCACCGCCTGAGATAAGGTTGAGGATATAGCCATCGCGGTTGACTCGCATCATCAGGTCGGGAATGGCGTTGAGAATCAGCTGCTGGGTAGCCTGGTTTTCTTTGAGGGCAAGCTCGGCCTGTTTGCGTTCACGCAGGGCGGCCTGCTGCTCGCTGATGTCGGTTGTTGTACCGTCAATGCGAGTCGGCTGACCGACGGCATTGCGCACGAGGCGGGCCTGCCCCCGCACCCAGCGCTCGGTGCCGTCGGCCCTAAAGATACGGTACTCGCGATCGATTCTCACGTCGTTCATGACGGCCCTGATATCGGCCATGAGCAACGGCTCATCCTCGGGGTGAATGCAGCTAAACCAAAGGCCAGGATTGCTTAAAAAGGACTCCGCAGAATAGCCGTAGAGGGTTTCGACGGCGGCATTGACGTAGATGGTTTCTAAAGTAGTGGGGTGCACCGACCAGACAACGCACTCCAGCGAGTTAAGAATGCTGTCGATCCGCTGCTGCTGCAGTCGCAGGGCCGCCTCGGTGCGCTGCAGCTTCTCAGAGCTGCTGATCACCCACTGCTCTAACTGGTGAGACAGGGCATTGCGCTCAGATTCAATGCACTTGCGATCGGTAATATCCCGCCAAATCGCCAGATGGTGATTGGGGTAAACGTGGGCTGTAACAGCAAACTCCACCGTTTTGACGACACCGCTGGCGAGCCGTAGCTGCTGATCACCCCGCACCTGACCGGCGGCCACGAATCCCTGCCAGAGGTCTTCTAGATCGGTGTCTGGCAGCAAAAAATCGGCTATTCGTCGCCCCACCAGCGCCTGCCGGGGTAGCTCTAGCAGCGCACAGGCGGCCCGATTGACCTCAATCAAGACGCCCTCGCTGTTGACAATCAGCATGGCGTCGAGGGCCGCCTCAAACAGCGTCTGCCAGGGCAGAGGTGGCGCTGCGATCGCCCCTGAAACCTCCACACCCGTCTCTGCCCTGGATAGGTCTCCCAGGGGCGGCTCTGACTCAGGGGATGGGCGCGATTCAGTCGGCAAAGGATTACAATCCAAGAAATTTGATCATAATGATGGCCTACCTGGCCCGCTAGCAGGCCGTACCCGTTAGAACACCTTTCCAGCAAAGATGACTGCAATTGTCATCGCCCGCAAGATTTGAGTTGGCGTTCCCCACGTTTCAGCGTTTCTTTCGCTCGCTAGCGGTCTCCGTTAACGGGAACAGTATTCACCAACAGAACTGAAGCGATAACATTTGGCTCACCATCATTTAGCTGACCATACTGGCTAGCTACACTGGCCCCCTGGTGACTCAGCCCCTGGGGCATTTGAGACCGCGCCCGGCAGCTGCTGGTCCAGAGCCTGTAGCAGGGCGGTATAGTCGGCCTCACCATTGACTGGGTACCGCTGCCAGCTGCCCTGTACTTTCAAGTCGGCAAACAACCCGCTGGAATCGTCGTGGAAGTGCAAAAACGCCGCCGATTTCAGGTAAAACGTCCCTGTTTTCGGTTCCTTCAGTGGCGGCACCCGCTGGCGCACTCGATCTAGCAGGGACACCAGGCGAGTCAAGGTATGACTGTCAGCATGTTTCATAACGGCCACCCTAGGGGCGATCTGTTTACTATTAGATTACTCGAATAGATTATTCGAATTATTTGTTCAGGACGAAGCGGGCCTCTGTAACCTAAAGCACAATCAGCTGCTGCGCTGGCACCCCAGAGGCCGCTCCTTCTGTTTACTGCTGCTACCGTGACTTGACGTTGTCATACCTCCGCCTGCGCGCCTACATTGCCCTCAAGCTTACCCTGCATCGTCTAGGGCAGGCGGCTACCACCTGGCCCCAGCCCCACGACTGGCTTCTGGCGGCTGGGCTAACCCTGGCGCTGGGGGTAGTGACCATTCCGCTGGGGCTGCACAGTCATTTTCTGGCACCCGTGGTTGCCGATGTGGGCTGGGCCGAAGGGCTGCGGCTGGCGGCGCGCGCGCTGGTGATGCCCGCCCTACTGGAGGAAGGATTCTGGCGGGTGCTGCTGCTGCCCCACCCGACCGAGCTCATCAGCGATCGCAAGCGCTGGCGGCTTGGCCTACCCGTACTGGGTCTGTTTGTGGTCATACATCCCCTCAACGCGATGACGCTTTACCCAATCGCGTTTACCACCTTTACCAACCCCGTCTTTTTGCTGGCGGCGGCGCTGCTGGGCCTGATCTGCACCATTGTCTACTGGAAGTCGGGATCGCTGTGGATTGTGACGGCGATGCACTGGCTGGTCGTGACGGTGTGGCTGCTATTTTTGGGGGGATACCAGGCGCTCAGGCTGTAGACCCTCCTCCGGCAAGCGTTACGGCCCCTAGTAGGCTTCCCACCAGTGGGTTTTGCCCTTGAGCTTTAGCAGGCTCAGCATGTGGTCGAGGTAGGCGGCCTTTTCAAATTCGCCGTAGAGGCGCCCCACGAGGACAGCACGGGCAACCGCAAAAACTCATGCACCTGTCGCGCTACGCTCTCATGCTCGGCCAAGTCACCCCCGTAAACCCTGGCAAACGGATATGTCTGCTCTGCTCAGAGGGATATCCCCGGCTCAAACGATACGGGAACACAATTTTTCCCAGCATGCCCAAAGGCTGTCTTCCCAGACCAGATCGCCACGAATCTGAGAGCCAAGCAGGCGGTTTCTCAACTTTTATAACGGCTTGGGGTCGAGGCTATGGTTTTGCCGGTCGGTAGTGAACCCTAAAACCAGGGCATTCTGAAAAGCGCCCACCCCCCTGCTGTTCGCCCCAAATCTGCCATGACTGACTTCTTTAAAGGCTTTGAACAACTGCTCGAACTGGCCAAAACCCTGGAAGAAAAGGCTGAAAA